>NZ_PPCG01000070.1 GCF_002913745.1 Campylobacter concisus | reverse complement strand
ATGCACTCATAACCGCCTAATGTAAATTTAGCTCACCGCTTCAAATTTACTACCGCATTTTTTATCAAAAATCCAAAAAATTTTAAATTTTATCCGCCGTTTGAAGCGTGGGCGTGAGTGCTTTTTTATAACGTTTTATCACTTTTCCTAACACAAAAGCCGCTCACTTCATGAAATTTAGCCTCACAAAATCCTATAAATTTCAAATTTTCTACCATACTTTTTACAGCAGCGCCTTTCGCACCAAAAAATGCAAAATTTACCGATCTTTTTAATAATAAAATTAAAAGGCTATGAAATTTTAGTAGTCAAATTTATACAGAATTTACTGATTGATCTTATCAAGCAGCTCTTCGACCTCTTCAAGCGCAAAGGCCTCTTCTGAGCTTTGTTTTAAGAAGCTCTCCATAAATTCTTTCTTCGATATCGCAAGGTCAAGCTCCTTGTCGCTACCCTTTTGATATGCGCCGATGCGAAGCAAGACCTCATTTTCTTTTAAAAGCGAGTAAAGGCGCTTAAATTTCATCGCATTTAGCTTGTGCTCTTTGCCTATCACGTCGCCCATTACACGCGAGGCCGAGTTTTGGATATTGATAGGTGGGTAGATGCCAAAGTCCGTTAGCTCGCGGCTTAGCACGATGTGTCCGTCTAGGATAGAGCGGCTTTGGTCAGCTATCGGGTCGCTCATATCATCGCCCTCAACTAGCACGGTGAAAAACGCCGTGATACTGCCCTTGCCCTCCTCTTTGCCCGCGCGCTCCATCAGCTGTGGCAAGAGTGTGAGCGAGCTTGGCGGATAGCCCTTTGAGGTCGGTGGCTCGCCAAGCGCAAGGCCGATCTCACGCTGCGCCATCGCAAAACGCGTCACACTATCCATGATGAAAAGCACGTCGTTGCCCTGTTGTTTGAAGTATTCAGCCACGCTCATCGCACAAAATGCGCCGTATTTTCGCATGAGCGAGCTATCATCACTTGTCGCTACGATGATGACGGTGCCCTCTAGGTCGCCGCCTAGGTTTTTTTCAATAAATTCAGGCACCTCACGGCCACGCTCGCCTATTAGCGCGACTACTTTTATTGGAGCTAGCGTATTTTTTACGATCATACCCATGAGGGTTGATTTGCCAACGCCTGAACCTGCGAAAATTCCCAGCTTTTGCCCTTTGCCGCAGGTAAGCAGCCCATCTATCGTCTTTATCCCAACGCTAAAAGGCTCGTTTATAAGACCCCTTTTCATCGCATCTATCGGCGCTCTCATGATCGGCATATATTCAGTCGTATCGATCGCCCCTTTGCCGTCAACGGGCTTCATAAATGGATCGACCACGCGACCAAGTAAATTTGGCCCCACAGGTATGCTCATACCCTGATCGCTCTCATAGACAAAGTCGCCTATCCTAAAACCCTCGACAAAGCCAAATGGGCTGATATAAGCGCCATCTGTCTTTATCTGCGTGACCATGCCAAGGCCGTTTTTGCTCTTGTCTTTTGCGACTATGCGCACGATGTCACCGATACTTGGGCGAAGTCCGGTGATCTCTATCGTAGTAGCCGTGATCTTTGTGATGACACCGAAGGTATTTGAGAGCTTCACGCCCTCTTTAAGCCTTGAATTTATGCGCTCTAAACTCAAAAATGCGTTTCCCTAGGCGAATTTATCAGCGAAAAAAACTCTCGTCTTGTGTCTGCGTTTTTGATAAAGCAGCCTCTAAGCGCAGAGGTCGTGGTAGTCGAGTTTATCTTCTCAACTCCCCTCATCTCAACGCACATGTGCCTTGCCTCAACGACTACTCCAACGCCTTTTGGAGCGATAACGTCCTCAAGCGCCTTTGCGATCTGCTCGGTCATCTGCTCTTGAATTTGCAAGCGTCTGGCATAGATATTTACCATGCGTGGAATTTTACTAAGGCCAACGACCTTGCCATTTGGGATGTACGCCACATGCACGCGGCCGATAATAGGCAGCAAATGGTGCTCACAAAGGCTGTAAAACTCGATGTTTCGCATTAAAACCATTTCGTTGTTTGAGCTGGTAAATAGCGCGTCACCAAGGACTTCTTTTGGGTCCTGATCGTATCCGCTAGTTAGAAATTTAAAAGCCTTATAAACGCGCTCTGGGGTTTTAATAAGCCCCTCTCTGTTTGGATCTTCGCCGATGATAGTTAGCATATTTTTAACTGAATTTTCAAAACTCTCTTGCATAAATTTTCTCCATAATTTTATCGCCAAATTCTACGTTAAAACGCCTTTTATATCTATAAAAATTTACAAATTTACAATGAAATAAGGAAAATTCTGCTATATTTTGGGCTAAAAATTTGTATTCATAAAGGAATTCGATGGAAATCAAAACCAAAGCTCTAGATAGCGTAAATACCCTAGCAAGCACGACTGTAAGTGCAGATGCTATAAAGTCTAGCGTAGAAAAACTAGCAAAAAAAGCAGCAAAAACTATGAAAGTAGATGGCTTTAGGCAAGGCCATGTGCCAGTCGCTGTCGTGCTAAAACGCTACGAGAAAGAGCTAACAAACGACGCTGAGCAAGATGTCTTAAGAGATGTAGTCGAAGAGGCTATCAAAAAAGCAGGCAAGAAAAATGACGACCTTATCGGCGAGCCTATCGTTTCAAAATTTGATAGAAAAGATGACAAGATCGACGTTGAGCTAACTGTTTCATTTAAACCAAGCGTCGATGTGAGCGGCTATGAGAGCTTGATACCTGAGTTTTCAAACCCACGCGTTTTGAAAAAAGATATCGATGAGAAAAAAGCTGAACTTCTAAAAATGATAGCTCCACTTGAAAAAGTAGAGAGCAAAAGAGGTCTAAAAGTTGGCGATTTTGCTAAATTTGACTTTGAAGGCTTTGTTGATGGTGTTGCATTTGAAGGTGGCAAGGCTGAAAACTACGTGCTTGAGATCGGCTCAAATCAATTTATCCCAGGCTTTGAAGATGGCATGGTAGGCATAAAAGCTGGTGGCGAAAAAGATATCGAGGTTAAATTCCCAGAAAACTATGGCGCTGCACATTTAGCTGGCAAAGACGCTGTTTTTAAAGTCAAACTTCATGAAATTCAAGAGAGAAAGATCCCTGAAAAACTAGACGAAGAGATGCTAAAAACTATCCTTCCAAATGAGGAAAACCCAACAGAAGAGCTACTTGAAGAGCGCATAAAAGAGCAAATTCGCCAAGAGAAAATTTATAAACTTATAAACGAAGAGCTAAAACCAAAATTTGCTGAAGCTGCGGTTGAGAAATTTAAATTTGACGTGCCAAAAAATATCGTCGAGCAAGAGATCGATATGCAGTTTAGAAACGCATGGAGCTCATTTACTCCAGACGATATGAAGAAATTTAGAGAAGACAAAGACGCTCTAGCCAAAAAACGTGACGAATATAGAAAAGACGCTGAAAATAGCGTTCGCCTAACTTTCATCATTGATGAGCTAGCTCGCGTAAAAGGCGTGAAAGTGAGCGACCAAGAGGTAGTTCAAGCGATCTATTTTGAGGCATATAGAAGCGGTCAAGATCCAAAAGCACACCTTGAGATGTACCGCAACCAAGGCATGCTCCCAGCTATAAAGATGTCGATGATCGAAGAGAAGCTATTTAGCGAGCTTTTCAACAAAGAAAAAGACGAGAAAAAAGCAAGCAAAAAAGAGAAGGCTGAGTAATGAGCTATTACGTTCCTGTCGTAGTTGAAAGAACTAGTAGAGGTGAGCGAAGCTATGATATATACTCCCGTCTTTTAAAAGACAGGATCGTTATGCTAAGTGGCGAGATAGAGGACGGCATGGCTGCTTCTATCGTCGCTCAGCTGCTATTTTTAGAGGCTGAGGATCCAGACAAAGATATCTACCTTTATATAAACTCACCAGGCGGCGTGATAACAAGTGGCTTTAGCATCTATGACACGATGAACTACATAAAGCCTGATGTTTGCACTATCTGCATCGGTCAGGCCGCAAGTATGGGTGCATTTTTGCTAAGCTGCGGCACACCTGGCAAAAGATATGCACTGCCAAATTCTCGTATCATGATACACCAACCACTTGGCGGTGCTAGAGGACAAGCGACTGATATCGAGATACAAGCTCGTGAAATTTTACGTTTGAAAGAAATTTTAAATGGAATTTTGGCAAAAAATACAGGCCAAAAGCTAAGCAAGATCGTAAAAGATACTGAGCGCGACTTCTTTATGAGCTCAGCTGAAGCTAAAGAATACGGACTTGTCGATAAAATTTTGGAGAAAAGTTTTAAATAAGGTCAAAAGTGATAAAGATAGATAACGCACCAGATCCTAATAAAAAATCAGCTGAAACAAAGCCAGTTATTAAAAAAGAAAAGGTAAATATCTATAAATTTTCAGAGGACGTTTTGCACGAGTTAAGCGACGATAACGTCCCATCTACACCGACAAACTACTCTATCTACTTTGAAAAGATGCTTGATAAGCAATCAGATGAGTTTAGAAAAGAGATAGGTGATACTATTGTAGCAAGTTCTGAAAGCTCAGTGCCAACTAATAGTAATATCTCTATTGAAAAAGAGGTAAAGCAGGGCTTCATACAGATAAAAAGTATGCTTCAAGCAGTCGTGCTCATCTATAAAAATTTAGGTGTTATGAGAGGTCTGGTACAAAAGCATATAGATGAGCTCAAAAATAATACAAACATCCTTGCACTTCAAAATATTCTAAGTGCTTTCAATCAAGATCTTGTTAGACTCAATGAGATTATGCATAAGCACCTTGATATTATAAAAGTAAGTTATAATGAAATTGGCAAAATGTTTAAATCCATTGAAGAGCAGTCTATTTACGATACAAACTACGAAGTTTATAACAAAAACTTTCTGCTTGTTACAGTACAAAGTGAAGTAGAAGCCATTAAAAGATATGGTTATAGCGCATCATTTTTACTAGTTAAATTAAAAGATAGATTTGCAAATCGAGTTAAGAATTTAAAAGAGCGGAATAATATGCTTAAAAGTATGTCGCAACTTCTTTTAAGAACTTCACGCAGAAGCGATATAGTCGCTCACTACGGTGATGGCTGCTTTGCTATGGTGATGAAATACACCGATGAAAGTGGCACAAAACAAGCATGCACGAGAATTTTAAATATGCTCTCGTCCATATCTTGGAGAATAGACAACGAAGAATGCAAACTAGATATACAAATCGTCTCAAGTATGATAACTAAAAAAAGGAGCGCTGAAGAGTTGATTTCATATACACTTGACCAGCTGATAGTCACACAAGATGACGAACAACCTATATTTTTAGACGAGAAAGTAGAGAATTAGTTTGATCCTAGAAGTTTTATCCTATCCAAATAAAAAACTTTATGAAATTTCAAAAGAGGTTGAGGTTTTCGATGAGAAGCTTCACAAACTTCTTGATGATATGTATGAGACAATGATCGCAAAAGAAGGCATCGGTCTTGCGGCCATACAAATAGGCGTTGCAAAGAGAATTTTCATCATAAATTTAGCCAACGAAGAGGGTGTGCAAGATAAAGAAAATTTAATCGAGATCATAAACCCAAAATTTGAGCTACGTGAGGGCGAGTGCGTCTATCAAGAGGGCTGCCTTAGCGTGCCTGGCTACTACGAGGACGTTAAACGAAGTGAGGTAGTTGCTATCAAATTTCAAGACCGCTTTGGCAAAGAGCAGACCTTAAAAACTGATGGGCTACTAGCGATCGCCATCCAGCATGAAAATGACCACCTAGACGGACATCTTTTTATAGAAAAAATAGGCTTTAACAAACGCAAAAAATTCGACAAGGAATACAAAAAGCAAAAAAAAGAAAAGACATCATGAAGTCCCTAAAATGTGCTACTTACGGCGACGGACTAAAGATCATTGATGTTGAGTCGATCTTTTCTCGTGGGCTTCCTGGCTTTAGCATCGTGGGTCTTGCAAGCACAAGTATCAAAGAGAGCACAGAGCGTGTAAAAGCGGCACTTTTAGCGCTTGACTTTGCCTTTCCAGCTCAGAAAATAACCATAAATTTATCCCCCTCAGACCTACCAAAAAGTGGCTCACACTTTGATCTAAGTATCGCCCTTCTCATCGCCCTTCAAAAGGCAAAAAGCTTGGAGAAAATTTTTGTTTTTGGCGAGCTTGGACTTGATGGTAGCGTAAAAAGCACGGCAAATTTGTTTTCGATCCTACTTTTTTTAAGCACGCAGGTGCAAAAGGCAAAAATTTTAGTGCCTAGTGAGATAGCTGCAAAAGCTTCGATGATCCCAAATTTAGAGGTTTATGGCGTTAGCACGCTAGAAGAGGCGATAAAGTTTTTTAGCGACGCAGAATTTGCTAAAAGCACGCATTTTAGCGCCACGCACGAGCTATTTTCAAATGTGATAGAAATTTCTGGCAAAAGATATGTTCCAAATTTAAACTTCGAGCTTGATTTTAAGGACGTTTTGGGTCAAGAAAGAGCCAAAAGAGCCTGCGTCATCGCGGCCGTTGGCATGCACAATATCCTATTTGAAGGCAGCCCAGGCAGCGGCAAGAGCATGTGCGCAAAACGCCTCGTCTATATCATGGCACCACAAAGCCTAGAAGAGGTGCTAAAGTCCGCCGCCTACCGCTCGCTAAATTTGCAAGATAGCGAATTTACAAGCACTAGAGCCTTTCGCTCGCCGCACCACACCTCGACAAAAAGCTCGATCTTTGGCGGAGGCTCAAACGTCGCAAAGATCGGCGAGATCGCACTTGCAAATGGTGGAGTGCTATTTTTTGACGAGTTCCCACACTTTGCTAAACAGGTGATAGAAAGCCTCAGAGAGCCACTTGAAGACAATCAAATCCACATCGCAAGGGTAAATTCAAAAGTGACTTATGAGACTAAATTTATCTTCGTAGCCGCTCAAAACCCCTGCCCTTGTGGGAATTTGTTTTCTCGCAACCTAAACTGCAAATGCAGCGAAAATGAGATAAAAAACTATAAAGCCAAAATTTCAGCCCCAGTGCTTGACCGCATAGACTTAAAAGTCGCGATGGATGAGAGCTCGCCAGACGACAAGGCAAGTTTGAGCTCGCAGCAGATGAGCGAAATGGTTTTAAAAGCCTTTATCTTTCAAAAAAAACGCGGTCAAGATGAGCTAAATGGCAAGCTAAATGACGCGCAGGTGGCTAAATTTTGCACGTTAAACGGCGAGGCGAGTGAAATTTTACAAAAGGCCGCCACGAAATACAACCTCTCTCAAAGGGGCATAAAAAGGACGCTTAGAGTGGCTAGAAGTATCGCCGATCTTGATGAGAGCGAACAAATTTTAAAGCCCCACATCCTAGAGGCGCTTAGTTTTAGGGCATAGAATGAAAAATTTATATTTAGACACGAGAGTTTTAGACGAGCGAGCAAGCGAGAAATTTGACCTTAGCGAAGAGCTTTTAATGGAAAATGCAGCCGTAGGCATAGCAAATTTCATCCGTAAGAAATTTAAAAAAGGCGAGAGGGTGCTTGGCGTTTGCGGTGGCGGAAACAACGGCGCAGACGTGCTTTGCGCTTTAAGGATGCTAGAGGGCGAGTATGAGTGTAAATTTATCCTAGCTAGTAAAAATTTAAAGCCACTAGCCACCAAACAGCTTGAAAGGGCTAAATTTGCTGGCGTGCGAGAGAGCAAAGACGTAGAAAATAGCCTAAATAGCGCAAAATGCCTCATAGACGGACTTTTTGGCTCAGGGCTAAATAGAAATTTAGACGAAAAGCACATAGAATTAATCTCAAAAATAAACGCTAGCCCTGCCTATATCATCGCTTGCGACGTGCCAAGCGGGCTAAATAGCGAGGGCAAGGTGCTTGGCGCTTGCGTAAAAGCAGACGCGACGATCACGATGGGAGCTAGAAAGCTAGCTCTTTATAGTGACGCGGCAAAGGACTACGTGGGCAAGATAAAAGTTGCCACTCTTGGCATAAGTGCTCAAAACTACGAGTGCGAAAGCGACTATCATCTGCTTGAAAAATGCGATCTCATGCTTCCAAATAGAAAAAATCAGTGCGTAAATAAGGGCGACTTTGGCCACGCATTTATCGTATCTGGCGAGCACGTAGGGGCCAGCAAGCTTTGCGCAAAGGCGGCATTTGCCTTTGGGGCTGGGCTAGTTAGCGTGATAGGCGAGCAGGGTTTAAATTTACCAACGCACATCATGCAAGCTAGCAATATAAGTGAAAAAATGAACGCTGGAGCCCTTGGCATGGGACTTGGCAAAAAGGGCGTAGAAGAGCTTGAGGTGCAAAATTTAAAGGGCAAAAAACTTGTGCTTGACGCCGATATATTTTACAGCCCAAAAGTGCTTGATCTGCTAAGCGAAAACTGCGTCTTGACACCTCATCCAAAGGAGTTTTGCTCGCTTTTAAAAATTTGCAAAATAGCCGATACAGATGTGCAAACCTTGCAAGAAAACAGATACGCTTACGCTAAGGCTTGGAGCGAGAAATTTAATGCCGTTCTTGTGCTAAAAGGGGCAAATACTATAATCGCCAAAGATGGGCAAATTTACGTCATGCCTTATGGCAAAAACACGCTTGCAAAAGGCGGTAGCGGCGACGTGCTAAGCGGTCTTGTGCTAGCACTTTTGGCTCAAGGCTATGAGCCGCTAGATGCTGCTATCTCAGCCACTTTAGCTCATGCGCTTAGTCTTAGAAATTTTTACAAAAACAGCTATGCGCTCGAGCCAACAGACATCATCAAAGGAGTAAAATGCTTACGAAAAAAATAGCCGTGCTTTTTAGCGGTAGCGGCTCAAATTTAGAAGCGATACTTAAAAAAGTTCATAATCAAATTTTTAACGGCGTAAAGATCGAAGTTTGCCTTTGTATCTGCAACAAGCCTGGTGCATTTGGCATCGAGAGAGCTAAGAAATTTGGCCTTGAAACGCTCGTCATAGAGAGCGCTAAATTTAAAAATCGTGAAGAATTTGACGCTGTTTTGGTGGAGCAAATTTTAAAAAGCGGTGCTGATCTAACGGTGCTTGCGGGCTTTATGAGGATACTAACGCCAGTTTTTACGGCGCAGATAAAAGCCATAAACCTTCACCCCTCTATCCTGCCGCTTTTTAAGGGCGCGCATGCGATAAAGGAGAGCTTTGAGAGCGACATGATGATAGGCGGTGTGAGCGTGCACTACGTGAGCGAAGAGCTTGACGGAGGCAAACTGATCGCGCAAAGGGCGTTTGAGCGCGAGGACGGCATGAGTTTAGATGAGTGGGAGGCTAAAATTCACGCCATAGAGCATGAAATTTTGCCTGAGAGCATAATAAAAATTTTAACAAAGGAAGTAAATGTTTGAGTGGTTGAGTTCGCCAGAGGCGTGGATATCGCTACTTACGCTAACTGGATTGGAGATAGTTTTAGGCATAGATAACATCATATTTATCGCTATTTTAGTAGGCAAATTGCCGCCAGAGCAAAGGGGCAAGGGCCGCATTTTAGGGCTTGGCTTTGCGATGATCACTAGGATCATCCTGCTACTTTCGCTATTTTGGATCATGAAGCTTACAAAGCCGCTCTTTAGCATAGGCGAGCTTAGTATCACTGGACGCGATCTAGTGCTCATAATAGGCGGTCTATTTTTGATAGTAAAATCATCAATGGAGATCCACGCAAACGTCACTGGCAAGCATGAAGAGGCTCACGAGAGCAAGTCTCATACAGGATTTTTTGCGACTATTCTTGAGATAGGCATTTTAGACATAGTCTTTTCACTCGATAGCGTTATCACCGCAGTTGGCATGGCTCAGCACATCGATATCATGATACTTGCCGTCATCATCGCGGTTGGCGTGATGATGTTTGCCTCAAAGGCGATCTCAGAATTTGTTGATAACAACCCAACCATAAAAATGCTCGCACTAGCATTCTTGGTGCTTGTTGGCTTTGCGCTCATACTTGATGGCTTTGGCGTGCATGTGCCAAAAGGCTACATCTACTTTGCGATGGGCT
This sequence comes from Campylobacter concisus, assembly GCF_002913745.1. Classification (GTDB taxonomy): domain Bacteria; phylum Campylobacterota; class Campylobacteria; order Campylobacterales; family Campylobacteraceae; genus Campylobacter_A; species Campylobacter_A concisus_R. Next base: position 27,002 of record NZ_PPCG01000070.1, on the reverse strand, counting down.
TCTCGCTAGCGGTTGAGTGCCTAAATATCTACGCTAGAAAAAGGGCATCAAGAGATCAAAAATAAAAATGTGAGCCAAAATGCAGATAAAAAATTTAGATCACATCGTTATAGTCGTAAGCGACGTTAAAGAGGCACTTAAATTTTACTGCGACATTTTAGGCATGCGACCAGCCCAGAAGGACGGTCACATTAGCCTAAATTTTGGCTCACAAAAGATAAATTTACATAGGTTTGAGGGCGAGTTTTTACCTGCGGCAAAGCATCCAACAAAGGGTAGCGCTGATATATGCTTGATAGTCGAAGACGACATAGAGGACGTGCGCTTGGAGCTACTTTCAAAAGGCATAAAGCCCGAGCTTGGCGTCGCTAGGCGAAACGGAGCACTTGGAGCAATGAAGAGTTTATATATTTACGACTTTGATGGAAATTTGATAGAACTTAGCTCATATATAATTTAGTAAGAAGACAGCTTGGACCTACTAAAAGACCCGCTAAATAAACTAATCATCTCGCTCTCGCTGCCAGCTGGCGTGGGCATGATGTTTAACACGCTTTACAACGTCACTGGCACATTTTTCGCCGCGAAAATTTCTACCCTTGCAGTTGCTGGCATGGCGATGAGCTTTTTGCTCTATCTAAGTATCGTTGGCATCGGACTTGGCTTTGGCTCGGCACTCACCGCACTAATAGGCAACAGCCTTGGCGCAAACAAACCAAAAATGGCTAAACTTTATGCGGCAAATGGCATCGTTTTTGTGCTTATTTTTGCCCTATTTATAGGGCTATGTGGCTACTTGCTAGCGCCAAATTTACTAGTCATTTTAGGTGCTGATCATCACTACATCAATGAAGCACTTGACTACGCTGGCGTCATCTTTCTTGCTGCTCCATTTTTCTTGCTTATAAAATCGCTCAATGGCATACTTGTCGCACTTGGCGATACTAAAAGCTACCGCAACTGGCTATTTTGTGGCCTTTTTATCAACGCATTTTTTTGCTATCTTTTTGCCTTTAGCTTTGCTCTTGGCGTAAAAGGTCTTGCTCTAGCAACGGCTAGCGTGCAGTTTTTAGGCATGATCTATCTCTTTTTTAAAGTAAGAAAAAGCAAGATGATAGAGCCTAGAAATTTAGGCTACTTCGTGCCAAATTTTTCCGTCTGGGCAAAGATACTAAAGCAAGCTTTGCCAGCTTGTCTAAACTACCTCTCAATGTCACTTGGCTCGCTTGTGCTTTTAAAATTTGTAAGCTTTTACGGCGTCAATGCAGTGGCAGGTTATGGCATAGCCTTAAGGATCGAGCAAATTTTAGTGCTTCCAACCATCGGCATGACAGCAGGAGTGCTTAGCATCATCTCAAGAAACTACGGCGCTAAGAGCTTTCAAAGAGCGATGCAGTGCTACAAACTATCGCTTCTTTTTTTGCTCATCTACTGCGTCTTTGCCTACATCTTCATCAGGCTTTTTGGCGAGAGCGCGATCAAGCTCTTTGACAGCACGCCAGCCGTGCTAGAAGTGGCAAAGCTCTACCTTGGCATCAACTCACTTGCCTACATGGCTTATGGCACGATAAACATCTCAGGCAGCACGCTACAAGCGATAAAACACCCAGTGGCGATCTTTTTGCTAAATGGCTTTAGACAGCTCGTGCTTCAATGCTCGCTCTTTTACGTGGTAGTCTTTTGGCTAGGACTTGAGATCAAATTTATGTGGCTAGCGCTATTTTTTAGCGTCTATTTTACGGCGATTTGCTTTTTGGCTTGGACGCTTTTTAGGTTAAAAAGAGCTACGAGCGCAAGCTTTTAAATTTAAAGCTAAACGCAAAAAAGCAAAGCGAAGCGACTAAGATGATGCTAGCTCCGCCTGTGAGGTTGAAATAAAAGCTGATCACAAGCCCGATAAAGCAAAAAATGATAGAAAAAATAGTTGAGATTAGCATCATTAGACCCAGCCTTTTGGCAAAAATTTGAGCAATATATGGCGGTATAGTAAGTAGCGCGATGACAAGTATTAGCCCCACGACGCGGATCGTAGCCACCACGCAAAGCGCCATCATACAAACTAGCAGATAGTGAAAAAATGTCGTATTTACCCCGCGAAGTTTTGCAAACTCCGCATCAAAGCTGATCGCCACAAACTGGCGGTAAAAAAGCGCGATGAGCGCCAAAAACAAGAGGTCTAAAACGCTCATAAACGCGATATCTGTGCCGCTAACTGCAAGTATCGAGCCAAAAAGATAGCTCATAAGATCGGCGTTATAGCCAGGCGTTAGGTCGATGAAAATGATGCCAATAGCCATACCAATCGCCCAAATAGCACCTATTACAGAGTCAATATTTGTCTTATCTTTTAGCGTAATCGTGGCGATGATGAGCGCTAAAAATAGCGAAAATATGCTCGCTCCAAAAAGTGGCTCGAGCGAGAAGAAAAATGCAAGCCCTATGCCGCCATACGCGCCGTGTGCGATGCCTCCAGCGATGAAGGTCATCTTGTTTATCACCACAAGCGAGCCTATCATGCCACATATTATGCTTACTAAAATGCCCGCAATAAAGGCATTTTGCATAAAATTTAACTCTAAAATTTCACTCATTTTCTCTCTTTAAAATTTAAAAACATTGCTCTTTGTTTTTTCGCAGCCACACTCGCCAAGTGCGATCTCGACATCACAAAAATGGCTGTGTGTTCTAGCTAGATGCTCGATAAATTCCCTCTTTGCAAAATTTTCATGCGTTTTATGAATGTGTAAATTTTTACTCACATAAGCGATCTTTGTAGCATAATTTAGCACGATATTTAGGTCGTGACTGACTAAAACCACACCCACGCCATTTGCGTTTATGCCCTTTAAAATTTCATAAATTTCAGCCTGCCCCTTTGTATCGATGCTGGCTGTTGGCTCGTCTAGGATGAGCACTTTTGCGTTTGCGCAAAGCGCTCTAGCGATATAGACGCGCTGCCTTTGACCGCCACTTAGCTCGCCGATCCTTGCGTTTGCAAACTCCCTCATACCGACCTTCTCAAGGGCACTTAGAGCTAAGGCTTTTTCATCTTTTGAGTAAAAGCCAAAGATTTTTTTATCGATTAGCCCCATTAAAACGACTTCTAAAACCATCATCGGAAAGCTTTGATTTGAGAGGAAATTTTGTGGCACGTAGCCTATAAATTTACTAACCTCGCTTGGCTCTTTACCAAAGAGCTTTATCTCGCCACTTTGAGGCTTAAGCAGGCCCAAAATGAGCTTTAAAAGCGTGCTTTTACCCCCGCCATTTGGACCGATTATCGCTAAAAACTCGTCGCTACTATAGTCTAAGTTAATATCCTCTAAAACGACTTGTTTATCGTAGCTAAAGTTTAAATTTCTAATTTTTATAATATCTTTCAAAACAGACTCTTTTGCGTAAATGTCGTGACAAAAATGAAAAGTCCAAGCCAAAGCATGATGCCAAGGGCTGCAAATTCTGCGTAGATTTTAAACTTTTTTAGCTTAATGTTCGTGCTGATCTTTGAGCCAAAAACTGCCGCTACAAATATCACCACACTCATGCCAAGCGCCATAAATACGCCACTTATCACACCTGCAAAGTAGCTACCTATCTCATTTGCCAGCACAAAGACTAGTATCGTGCCTGGACAGGGCACCAGAGCCGCAGCGGCCGCTACTAGCCACTCCTCTTTGCTCTTTGGCTTTTTGGTTGAGCAAATTTGACAACCACATTCGCTTTTAAATTTTGTATTTTTACTCAAATTTTGGCTTAGATTTGATCTAAAAATATAAAATTTAGTCTCATTTTTGTTTGAAAGATAAAATTTGATCTTTTTAACGAGCATAAAAATCGCCACAAAAAAGATCACGACGCCAGAAAATGCAGTCGTTATGCTAGCAGTGTCCTTTGTGAGGTCGCTACTTACTTCACAAAGCAGCAAAAAGCTAGCAAAGACAAAGACAAATGCGCCCACGACATGCAAAAAGCCAATCTTTAGTGCAAATAAAAACGCCCTTTTATAGCTGCCACCAGTTGCGGCAAAATATGAGCTTGTTAGCACCTTGCCATGGCCTGCTCCAGCAGCGTGCAAGAAGCCATAGCCAAATGAGATAAATGCCAAAAATAGCAGCGCAAGCGGACTTTTATAATCCACGCTTCTTAAAATTTGCTTTAGCCTATCAAGCAAGCTTAGGCTAGTTTTTGAGACGATGTCAAATTTCGCCTCATCGATCTTATCTATCTGGCTTAAATTCTCATCGCTCACGCCTACTACTGGCTCTTTTAGCAGCTCTTTAAGCGCTGGCTTCTCGTTGTGAGCTTTGGCTGCTTCTTTGCTTGAAAATGTAAAAAATATCAAATTTGAGTTTGAATTTGGTATCGCCCAGAAGTTTTTACCCACCAAAAATGCGTTATTTTGCGTAAATTTGAAGTTAAAATAGCTCTCTTTGTCCTCCATATCAACCGATACGACAAGTCCGTCAGCGATCACTAAATTTGTCTTAAAACTCACGTCAAATTTAAGCCTGCCCTCGTCAAAATAGAGCTTGTAATTATTTAAATTTGGCTCTATTTTAGTGGCATTTTCGTCCTTATAATAATACTCAATGTCCGTTAGATAGTACCTTGGCACGAGGTAGTCGAGTAAATTTAAGCGGATCTTTCTAAGCTCTTTTTCATCTATCTTTTCATCTTGATTGAGGTCAAAATTTTGCTTCATAAGATCTGAGAAATTTTGCGAAAAGGTCCAAGTAAAAGCGATCTGTGTGATGTTATTTTCGTGTGCGACAAATTTCGCACTAACGTGAGCTGTTGGGCTATAAAGCGAGCATAGAGCACACCCGAAGGCATTTATCGCAAGTAGGCAAATGACGATCAGGCGTGCTAACATTTTTATAGACTTTTAGCGAAAATTTCAGCCGTTTTTTTCATCTCAGCTAGCCAGTTTTCAGGCAACTGATCTATCATGACGACCTTTGAGCCAGTCTCTTTTGCGATCAAATTTGCAGCCTTTGTTGGGAATTGTGGAGCCACGAAAATGACCTTTACGCCGTGCTCTTTGGCTTCTTCGATGAGCTCTTTTAGCTCAGCTGGCTTTGGCTCTTTGCCCTCTATCTCGATGGCTATTTGCTCTAAGTTATAGCGCTTTGCAAAGTAGCCCCAAGATGGGTGATATACGATAAATTCGCGAGTTTTGACATCTTTTAGCTCGTTTTTGATAAAGCTATCAAGCTCGTCAAGGCTAGCTTTAAATTTAGCCAAATTCTCCTCATAAAGCTTTGCATTTTGCGGGAATTTCTCTATTAGCGCCTTTGCTATGTTATCAGCTTGTGTTTTTACTAGGATAGGATCAAGCCAGATGTGCGGATCAAGGCCGTCATGGTGGTGATGATGGTGCTCGCCCTCGTGGTCATGGTGCTCATGCTTATGCTCACCCTCGTGTTTATGCTCGTGGTGCTCTTCATGTTCATGCTCCTCGCTCATAGCGATCTTTTCGATGCCCTCTTGTGTCTTTACGATGCGTAAATTTTTAAACGTCTTTGAGAAGCGATCAAGCCACGCGTCTTCAAACTCGATGCCTATAGCAAAGTAAAGCTCGCTCTTTTCAAGCTCCTTCATCTGCTTTGGCTTTGGCTCGTAGGTGTGCGGATCAGCGCCTTTGCCAACCATCGCATTTACATCTAGCGTATCTCCAGCGATCTGCTCGACAAAAAATTTCGTTGGCAGTATACTAGTAGTCACAACCGGCTTTGCAAAAAGAGACAAAGCACAAACAGCTAAAAAAACGATAATTTTTCTCATTATCTCTCCTTTAAAAAATAATTGCGAAGTTTAGCAAAATGCAACTTGGTTGCAACTTAAAATGCAAAAGCCTAAATTTAGCCTTTTCTTTTAAATATAGTTTAAATCTTTTAGCGTTAATATACGAAAAATGAAAAGGGCAAAGATGAACGCGAGAAATTTCTTAGAAGAGCACAATATCAAGGCTACGACGCTTCGCATAAAGCTTGTTGAAATTTTACAAAACGCCAAAGCACCGCTAAGCTACGATGAAATTTTAGAGAGCCTTGACGCGAACAAGACGACCTTTTATAGAAGTATGGAAATTTTCGAAAAAGAAAATCTCGTGATAAAAACCGAAAACAACCACAAGAGCTACTACGAGCTGGCAAATGAAGCCAAAGCCTACTTCATCTGCGACGTCTGCCACAAAGTAACAAACATCGACATGCCCCACCTAAGCGTCGCTAAAAATATAAAAAGTGCCGTGATAAAGGGTGTTTGCGACGAGTGCGGTCACGAGTAAAGCGCGATGATCTCGGCTGGGATAGCTTTTGGGCGGTTTGTCTTTAGATCGATATAGACAAACTCTGTTTTGCCAGTTGCTATTAGCTCGCCATCTTTTTTAAACTCAAAATATCTGCAAGATGTCGCCTTGCCCTCAGTCTGCGTGTAGGTGTAAATTTCTATCTTGTCCATTAGCTTTGCGCTTTTTATATATTTTGCTTCATTTTTTCTAATGAGCCAAATTTCTCCCCTTTTATACTGCGCCTCAACAGTGTCGCCAACAGCGGCAGAGTGGGCAAATGCAGCCTCTTGCATAAGCGTGAAATAATAGACATTATTCATATGTCCGTGCATGTCGATGGCTTGTGGTGGGATGGTGACGTGATATATAAAATCTCTCATTTTTAGCCTTTTTTGCTAAAATTATAACCAAAAAGAGGAGCTAAAATGCAAAATTTATGGGATAAAAAGGCGTCAAACTACCAAAGATTTGACGGCAAGATCAGCACTATCCAGCAGCAAATTTTTAGTAAAGCCTTGGCTTGGGGAGTTGATTTTAGTGGCAAAGATATCCTTGATATAGGCTGTGGCACGGGTGTTTGGAGCATATTTTTATCAAAAACGGCTAAACATATAACAGGCATCGATAGCTCAGAAAAGATGATAGAAATTTTAAACGAAGATGCAAAGAGATTTGGCGTGACAAATTTAACCAGTGAGGTTTGCTCGTGGAGAGAATTTAAGCCAGCAAGGCACTTTGATATCGCCATTTGCACGATGAGCCCAGCCATTGCAAGCGATGAAGATTTTGCTAAATTTCAAAACTGCGCCAAGCAAAAGCTCTATCTTGGCTGGGATAAGCCTAGAAGCTCTGATCTACTTGAGCCATTTTTTGAAAAATTTGGCCGCGTGCTCTCTCAAAAAAACGTAGTAGATAGGCTTGAAGCGTGGCTAAATGAGCAAGGCATCGCTTATAAGAGTGAAATTTTAAACGAAACTAGGATCGCTAGACGAAGCGTGCAAGAAGCAGCTGAAAATATCTGCTGGCACCTTGAGATAAACGGAGCTAAAAACTACGATGAAAAGACGGTTTTAGCGATGTTAAAAGAGAGATTTGAGGGCGAGTTTATAGATGAAAAGATAGACTCACAGATGAAACTTTTTGTCTTTTAGAGCTTAAATTTAGAGCAAATTTGCTTGCCAAATTCGCTAAAAATGACACCAAAGATGATGAGCATGGCTCCAAAAATTTGCCAGATGCTAAGTATCTCGCCTGCAAAAAAGTAGCCTATTAGCCCAGCTGAGACTGGCTCTAAGCAGAAAAACAATGCCGCCTTGCTAGCGGTCGTGTATCTTTGAGCGATCGTTTGCACAAAGTAGCAAAATATGGTGCCTATCACAGTCGTGATAAATATCGCTATGAAAAAATCTCTATCGAAATTTGGCACGATACTGCCCTGAAAAAGCGCGAAAACAAGCGAAAGCATGGCATTTGTGAGAAAGACCACAAAGACAAGCAGATAAAGCTCGCTCTTTCTTACAAAGTGGCCATTTAGCGTAGTATAAAGTGCGTAAAATATCGCGCAGACAAGCGCTAGCGCCTCTCCGCTCCCAAGTGCTAGCGTGGCGCCACTTAAGAGCCAAAGCCCAAAAATAGCGATCATAGCGCCCAAAATGGCAAAAATGCTTATCTTATTTTTAAAAAAGATAGCCGCCATAAAAGGCACTATCACGCACTCAAGTCCCGTGATAAAGGCGACGCTAGAGCTAAAAGTAAGCTTTAGGGCGTAAGTTTGCGTAGCAAATGATAAAAATAGCACCGCGCCAAGGATAACGCCGTAGATGACGCTTTTTTTGTCAAATTTCTTAGTAAATTTAAGCGCGACAAACCCCATAAAGATAGCCGAGAGAAAAAACCGGCAAAAGAGCATGACAAAGACGCCATTTGTCTTTAGCGCGTTTGCCATGGGTAAAAACGTAGCGCCCCAAACGATGGCAACTACGATGAGTGCGATGTCAGCTCTGTTTTGTGCGCTTAAATTTTTCATTTAAAGATCGAGTCAAGTACCTTTTTGCCACTATCTAGGCTAAAGCCGCTTCTTAGCCCCTTTTCTTTCTCGCTCATCACGTTAAATAGCCCATCTAGCGTCTTTCTTGTGATATATGCGTTTAGGTCCTCGCCGTCATCTGGCACATACTCGCTTGCACCTAAATTTTTAGCTAGGCTCTTTACTGATTTTATCGTTTCATTATTTTTTGCTGAGCCGACGATGAAAGAATTTAGCCCATTATAGGCAGTCGCAAAGCTATTATCACTCATCATTTTCTCAATTATTGGCGTAAATGCCGCCTTTAGCTTTTGGCTGGAGCTTTGCTGCAAATATTTCGTAACGCTGTCACTGCCGCCGTTAAAGAGCTTTTTGACATCTGCTTCGCTCATATTTTTTATGCTTTCGCTAAAAATTTCAGCAGCCTTTGGCACGGCCGTGGTCGCAGCGTTGTTTATCGACTTGCTAAGGTCCTGCGCCCACTTCTCGCCGCCCACTTTTTTGGCTAAATTTGACGCCATTTCAAGGCTTTTTGGAAGCGGGATTTTAGCTGTGGCGTTGTTTATAAAGCCTTCTTTTGAAAGCTCGCTCACAGCTGCGTTTAGCGCCTCGCTAACTAAGCTTTTGTAGTCGCCGCTTGATGCGTGAGTGGCGATTTTGACACCTTTGTTTATCATATCATCCATGCTTGCGGCTTGTAAATTTAAAGCAAGCGCGCCACAAAGAATAACAAGAGATCTTTTCATCTTCTCTCCTTTTTTAAATTTAAAGCAAAATCATACAAAAAATATCTAAACGCTTAAAATAAATTTAATATTTTTGCACTAAAATTTGCTCTTTTTTTAAAGGGAATTTATGCAGATTTTACTTCTTAGCTTCGCTCTTAGCATGGATAGCGCGGCGCTAAATATGGCAAACGGCGCAAGGTATAAAAGCCTTGCTCTTGGCAAAATTTTATTTATCGCTTTTATGCTTGGCTTTTTTCAGTTTCTCATGCCACTTCTTGGCTATTTTCTAGGCATTAGCTTTGCTAAATTTATAAGCTCCATTGATCACTTCATCGCATTTTTTATACTCTGTTTTCTTGGCTTTAAAATGCTAAAAGAGGCCTGTAGCAGCGAGGCTGGCGAGTCCTTGAGCATGGATATTAAGACCATTTTTGTGGGTGCATTTGCCACGAGTATCGACGCACTCGCCATTGGTGTCACGCTTAGTTTTGAGGCGGTTAGTATATTTGAGAGTGCGCTCATCATCGGCGTAGTATGCTTTGTACTAAGTCTAGCTGCCTTTTACATCGGTAAATTTATGGGTGAAATTTTAGAGAAAAAGGCGCTTTTTTTAGGCGGAGCGATACTTATATTTATAGGCTTTAAAATCCTCATCACCCACCTGCTAGAAGAGGGAGTGCTCTAAATTTCTATCTCTATGCCAACTGGGCAGTGGTCGCTACCAGCGATCTCTGGCAGGATAAAGGCGTCTTTTAGCCTATCTTTTAGCCCCTGCGAGATGAAGAAATAATCAATCCTCCAGCCTACGTTTTTCGCCCTTGCGTTAAAGCGGTAGCTCCACCACGAGTAAGCGTCCGTAACGTCGCCATTAACGGCTCTAAAGGTATCTATAAAGCCACTTTTTAGCACCTCATCTATCCACGCTCGCTCGATAGGCAAAAAGCCAGAAGTTTTGGCATTTGCCTTTGGATTTTTAAGATCGATCTCGCGGTGAGCGGTATTTACGTCGCCGCAAAATATCACCTCTTTTCCGCTTTTTACTAGCTCTTTGCAGTAAGCTAGAAATTTCTCGTAAAAGTCCATCTTGTAAGCTAGCCTCTCGTCGTCCTTTTGGCCGTTTGGAAAGTAGATGTTAAAAAGCACTATATCATCAAATCTATGCTCCAAAACTCGCCCCTCCGTGTCGTCAAAAAAGGCCGCTTTTTGCGTTTGCACGTCAAATTTAGCTAGGCTCATCACGCCAGAGTAGCCAGCTCTTGCGCCTGAATTTACACTGATATCTTTAAAGCCAAGGTTGTAAATTTCTTTTGGCACGTCATCCTCTTTGACCTTGATCTCTTGCAGCCCCAAAAAATCAGGCCCAACCTCATCAAGCCAGCCAAAGCCATCTTTTGCCACGACTGCGCGCAGCCCATTTACATTCCAGCTAATAAGTTTCAAATTTCATCCTTTTTTTAATTATAATTATGCCAAAAATCACAAAAAGGAAAGTTATGAGAAACCAGCCAACGTATAAATTTTTTAAAAATTTTGGCTACGCAAGAGAGGGTTTGGCTGAAATTTTTAAAAACGAAAAGAGCTTTCGCATAGAAATTTGCATATTTTTGATAGCTACGATCTCGCTATTTTTTTGGAAATTTGACCTTATTTTTAACCTATTTTTGATCTTTAGCATGGCATTTGTGCTAGTTTGTGAGTGCCTAAACTCGGGCCTAGAGCGAGTGACTGATCTTGCGAGCCCAGACTATCACGCCCTAGCAAAGGCGGCAAAGGACGCTGGAAGTGCGGCCGTGATGATCGCAAATTTCTTATGTGGCGCGCTTTGGTGCGTGGCTGTGTTCTATAAAATTTGGGGCTAGCGTGAAAGAGCAAATTTATAAAGCGCTTCTTGGCGAGAAAAAGGTAGAGATCATAAATTTACTTTGCGAGCTAAGCGATGAAAATGGCTTTATCATGCTTAAAATTTCAGAAATTTGTGAAAAGCTAAATGTGAGCAAACCAACCGTGATAAGCACGTTTAAGTTACTTGAAGAGAAGAAAATTTTTGAACGAGTAAAAAACGGAGTTTATAGATTTAAAAATTTGTAGTGGCAAGCAAACGCCTGCCACTAGTAGTTTTAGCCGATAGTCTCAGCAGCGATCATACCAAATGTCAAGCAATCAGTAATAGCCACTGATCCTAGACGGCTGGCTCCGTGAACGCCACCAGTGATCTCGCCAGCTGCATATAAATTTGGTATAGGCATAGCTGTTTGAGAGTTCATGACTTGCGCTTTTGTGTTGATATTTAGGCCACCCATTGTGTGGTGAACTTTTGGCGTGCCACGCTCTGCGTAAAATGGCGGAACCGAAATATCAATACCCTTTGTCGTAGTCGCAACAACTGGCTTGCCAAAGTCCTCATCGACGCCTTTTTTAACAAATTCATTGTATCTTGCGACCGTTTTTTTAAGCTCATCAACTGGGATCTTATACTCAGCTGCCAAGGCATCAAGTGTGTCAAATTTCTTGCAAATTCCAGCTGCGATAGCCTTTTCATAGTGGCTTGGGAGCATGTGAGTAAGGGCTCTTGAGTCGCAGAAGTTGATAGGGAAGTTTTTATCATCTTCGCCTTTTTCATGAATGACTTTAAACATCGCTTCAGTTCTTGTCCTGCGGTCAGCCAGCTCGTTCATGTAGCGTTTGCCAGTTCTTGGATCGACTGAAATTCCAAACGGAAAAGCTCCATTTACGTTAAACATCGATCCCACGCCAAAGCCTGTCTCATCGGCACATCCCCAAGGGCCGTATTGTATCCAGCTTGGCTGAACTGGATAAGCACCCGCTCTAAATGCCGCTAAAAGCGCGCCTGCTGTTGAGCCAGGTTGGTTTGTCGAGTCTGTCTCAGGTGTGATCCTTGGATCTTGAAGTCGCCTAAAAATTTTATCTCTACAAAAGCCGCCAGCTGCTAGCACAACGCCCTTTTTAGCTTTTATATATTTTGTATCGCCGCCTTTGTTTTCGACGTCATCGCTCATCAAATTGCCATCAAATTTGTAGTTTTCTCTGACGATGACACCCACAACTGCGCCCTTGTCGTCAAAGACAAAATCATCAAATTTTGTCCTTTTTTTGATCGACGCGCCTTCTAACTTTTCAAATGTCGCAGTCATAGGAAGCACGATGCCAGCGCCGCTACCGACCTCTGTTTGAAGGCTTCTTGGCACTGAGTGACCACCTGCGTGAGTGATCTGATCGATATATTTTGCACCACAATCAAGTGTGAGCTTGTAGGCATCTTGCGCTCTCTCGCCGATCTTTGCCAAAAGATCAACGTGGTTGATGCCGCGGCCTGCTTTCAAGCAGTCTTTGATAAATAGCTCGGTGCTATCTTTGATGCCAGCTTTCTTTTGCATGTCGCTATTTGGAACGGCAAAAATTCCGCCGTTGATGACAGAGTTGCCACCTGTGCGGCCCATCTTTTCGATCAAAACGACTTTGTTGCCTTTTTTGGCTGATGTGACACCAGCAGCAAGAGCCGCAAAGCCTGAGCCGATGATGACTACGTCATACTCCTCGTCCCATTTGACATCTTTTTCGTTCATTGGGCTGGCCATTAAATTTGTAGCGCCCATGCCAAGTGCCGTGGCTCCGATAGCGCTAAATTTCACAAAATCTCTTCTAGATAAACCTGAATTTTTCATGCTCTCTCTCCTTTGAAGTAAGATATTCACTAACTAGATTATACGACTTTTTTATTAAAATAGTCTAATTAGTTTTTTAAATTAAACTTTATTAAAGCTAAGTGCGATTAGAGCGTAGTTTGGTAATATTTATTGACACTATTTTTATTCAAATTTGACTTTATATTTACGCTATATAGACAATTAAAGTAAATTTAGTATAAAATTTGGAGATTTTATTTTTAAATTTACAAAAAATAAGTATTAATTAATTTTTTAGATTTTTGGGAGGATTTTCTTTTATAACTTAATAAAAAATATTAGTTTAAAGGTAGATCGGAGCAAATTTGCCCCGAAAAATTATTTAACACCAACTATGATTTGAGTTGCTTTGATGATAGCAGTTACTTTGTCACCTGCTTTTAAAGCCAAGTTTTGAACTGACTCTCTTGTGATGATAGCTGAAATTTTGCTGCCATTTGCATCAATGATAACCTCAGCATTTACAGCGCCGTCTTTTATCTCGCTAACAACGCCTTTGATTTGATTTGTTGCGCTAAGCTTGATGCTGTCGTCTTTTGAAACGATAACGCTTGAAGCTTTGAATAAAAATATAGCTTTTTTACCAACTTTAAGATCAAGAGCTTTCTCGCTATCAACTGTAATAGTTGCTTTTAGCACTTCACCACCTGCTAGTTTGCCAGCTATTAACGAATTTACCGCACCTGTTCTTACTTCTGATATCTCAACATTTAGTTGATTTCTTGCACTTAGTGACATATTTTCTCCTTATTTTTGATTTAATGTTTGGGTATTATAGAGTATTATTATTAATGCGAACTTATGATCAATTAATAAAATTTTTTAATATCACAAGTAAGGATTTATAATTTACCAAAGCCCAAAATATCGCGCTAAATTAACTAAAATCTAAAAATTTAATTTAAATTATTTTTGAAAAATATATTGAATAAATATTATTTTTTATTATAAAACAGGCAAACTAAGATCATTTCAAGATCAGATGACTTTAGATCTTAGTTTGTAGATTTTTGATTTTTAATGACTTAGTGAGAATTTATAAATTTTAGGCTTAAATGCCAGCTTCAAGCATTGCTTCTGCTTGATAGTGAGTGATAAGCGGCTCGATGATTTCGTCAAATAATCCTGCAGCCATGATCGCATCAAGACGGTAAAGCGTTAAATTTATGCGGTGATCGCTTATGCGGTTTTGCGGGTAGTTATAAGTTCTTATCCTGCCTGAGCGGTCTCCAGTGCCGACTTGACTCTTGCGCTCGCTAGTCTCTTTAGCAAGTCTCTCTTGCTCTTGCATCTCGTAAAGTCTAGCTTTTAGCACCTTCATCGCAGCTTCTTTGTTTTTGTGCTGGCTCTTGCCGTCTTGGTTTGTGACAACAAGTCCTGTTGGTATGTGCGTGATCCTAACGGCACTATCAGTTGTATTTACTGACTGACCGCCGTGGCCCGAGCTTCTCATAACATCAACTCTTATATCATTTGGGTTGATCTCGATCTCGCTGTCTTCAACCTCTGGCATGATAGCCACAGTCACAGCCGAAGTATGCACTCTGCCCTGGCTCTCAGTCTCTGGTACGCGCTGAACCCTATGCGTGCCACCTTCAAATTTTAGTCTAGAGTAAGCGCCTTTACCCTTTATAAGCACGATGATCTCTTTAAAGCCGCCAGTGTTGCCCTCACTTTGGCTAACGATCTCAAATTTATATCCACGAAGCTCCGCATATCTAATGTAAGCATTAAAAAGATCTCCAACAAATAGTGCAGCCTCGTCACCACCGGTGCCTGCGCGAATTTCTAAAAATATATTTTTATCATCGTTTGGATCTTTTGGAAGAAGTAAAATTTTGATCTCTTCTTCAAGCTTCTCTCTTGAAATTTCTAAATTTTTAAGCTCATCTTTTGCAAGCTCGCCAAGCTCAGAGTCCTCAAGTAGGGCTTTATTCTCTTCGATGTCGTTTAGAATTTGTAGATATTTTTTTGCAGCAGTTGCGACTGGTTCGATAGATGATTGCTCTTTTGAAAGCTTTGTCATCTTTTCGATATCGTTTGCCATATTTGGATCGCTCAGAAGCGTAGAAATTTCATCATAGCGATCCAAAAATGGATGAAGTTTATCAGCAAACATTAAAATTTAATAGATTAAGCAGCTTTTAGAGTATTTACTAATTGAGCAAGGCGACTAACGCGGCGAGCAGCAGTTTGTTTCTTCAAAAAGCCTCTACTTACGAAGCTGTGGATGCTTTTATTAGCAACTTTTAAAGCTTCATTTGCAGCATTTAGATCTTTAGCTTCTACAGCTACACGCACTGCTTTTGTGATATTTTTAAGTCTAGTGCGGTAAAATCTGTTTCTTTCTGTTCTTTTTATAGTTTGTCTAGCTCTTTTTTCAGCAGATTTATGGTTTGCCATAATATACCTTTTTTGATAATTTTAGTCCGTGATTATATGAAAAATATATTTAATTGTAACTGAATTTAAGTCTGCTTTAAAACAAATAAAATTTTAGATTTTAAATTTGATAATTTCTGATAAAATAGCACCATTTTATAATAAAAAGGATAAATTGATGAAACTTTTTGGAACAGACGGAGTTCGTGGTAAGGCTGGCGAAAAGCTTTCAGCTCAAACATCTATGCGCCTTGCAATGGCAGCTGGAATTTATTTCAGAAAGACCTCAGCGACAAATGTGATTTTGGTTGGAAAAGATACTAGAAAAAGCGGCTATATGATAGAGACTGCCATCGTTGCAGGGCTAACTGCAGTTGGCTACAATGTCCTTCAAATAGGCCCTATGCCAACGCCTGCGATCGCATTTTTAACAGAAAATATGCGCTGTGACGCTGGCATAATGATAAGCGCCTCACACAACCCATACTACGATAACGGCATCAAATTTTTTGATAGCTTTGGCAACAAGCTTGATGAGACGATAGAGGCCGAGATAGAAAAAATCTTCTACGATGACGAGCTCATCGCAAACGCCCAAAAGACGATGACAGAGATCGGCGCAAACAAGAGGATCGACGATGTTATCGGCAGATATATCGTGCAGATCAAAAATTCATTCCCAAAAGAGCTAAATTTAAAGAATTTACGGGTAGTTTTAGACGTGGCAAACGGAGCTGCTTACAAGGTCGCACCAACTGTATTTAGCGAGCTTGGAGCCGACGTCATCGTCATAAACGACGAGCCAAATGGTAGCAACATCAACCAAAACTGTGGCGCACTTCACCCAGAAGATCTAGTAAGCGAGGTAAAAAGGCTTCGTGCTGACATCGGCTTTGCATTTGACGGCGATGCTGATAGACTTGTCGTTGTCGATGAAAACGGCGAAGTTGTGCATGGAGATGCGATACTTGGCTCACTTGCAGCATTTTTACACGAGCAAAAGGCACTAAAAGGTGGAGCTATCGTGGCTACAGTAATGAGTAACGCCGCACTTGATGACTATCTAAAAGCTCACAAGATCAAGCTACTTCGCTCAAACGTAGGCGATAAATACGTGCTTGAGATGATGAAAGAAAATGGCATAAATTTTGGCGGAGAGCAAAGCGGTCATGTCATATTTAACGACTACGCCAAGACTGGCGACGGCCTTGTTACTTCGATGCAAGTCGTTGCGATGATGCTTAAAAAAGGCAAAAAAGCTAGTGAAATTTTTGGCGAGCTAAAGCCGTATCCACAAATTTTACTAAATTTAAAGATCACAGAGAAAAAGCCGCTTGATAAGATAGAGGGGCTAAAAGAGCTTGAGGCTAGCCTTGCAAAAGAGGGCATAAGATCGCTCTTTAGATACTCTGGCACTGAAAATTTGATCAGACTTTTGCTCGAGGGTAAAAATCAAACTTTAGTTGAAAAACGCATGGATGAAGTTGAGAAATTTTTTATAAAAGCCCTAAATGCGTAAAAATTTGATTAAATTTTTCATCGCATTTTTTCTCATTTTTATCGTTGATCAAGCGATAAAAATGATATTTATAGATGGTTTTTCGTGGGAGGGCGAGTTTTTTTCGCTAGTTCTTACATATAACAAGGGCGTTGCATTTTCGATGTTTGCCTTTTTAGATGAGTGGCTTAAATTTATCCAGATCGCCCTCATTTTAGGCGTTTTTGTCTATCTAGTCGTTGAAAAAAAGCTGCTTTGCTCGCATGCCATTTGGCTTGGAGCTTTGCTAGGAGCTGGCAGCTCAAATATCACAGATAGATTTATCCATGGCGGCGTCGTGGATTACGTCTTTTGGCACAAGTGGTTTAACTTTGCGGTCTTTAACTTCGCTGATGTGATGATCGATCTTTGCGTCGTGATGATACTTTGGCAAAGTTTTAGAAAAAGGAGAGAGAGTGGGAAATAATATCTACGTCGCATACGCGCTTTGGCTACTTACTGGCTGGCTTGGAGTGCATAGAATTTACCTTGGTAAATTTATCACTGGCTTTTTGATGATGGGGTTATTTTTTATCGGTTACTCTTTGCAAATCATCCTCATTGGCTACTTATTTTTGGCTATTTGGGGCATTTGGTGGATTATCGATGCATTTTTGGTTGGCGCTTATGTTGAAAAAAATTTACAAAAAGTCGAGCTAAAAGAGAGACTAAAACTAAAAGATAAAGAAGATGACTTAAAAAGGCTTTACGAGCTTTTTGAGAGTGGTGCGATCAGCAAGGCTGAATTTGAAGCTAGAAAAGAGATACTTTTTAGATAAGGAGACGTTATGGCAGAATATTATCTTTACTTAAAATACCTCCACTATTTGTTTTTCATCTCGTGGATGGCAGTGCTGTTTTATCAGCCAAGGCTCTACGTTTATCACGTAGAAAATATGGACAAGCCAGACTTTGTAAAAGTGGTTGAGGTGATGGAGTACAAGATGTATCACTACATCGGCTGGGTAGCGCTCATTGGCTCATTTGTCACTGGTATATTGATACTTATCGCGATGCCTGATCTTATAAAAACTGGTCACATCCACGTCAAAATTTTAGTTGTCATCTTAATGGCTATCTATCACCTAGACCTTGGACGCTACATGAAGCAGCTCAAAGAAAAACGCTGTAACAAAAGTGGCATCTTCTTTAGAGCTTACAACGAAGTGCCAACTATCGCGATGCTCATCATCATCTGGGTAATGATAGTAAATCCATTTTAAAGGAAATTGATGAAGAAATTTTTAGCATTTATCGCTTTGCCAGCGCTCTTGCTCGCAGCAACTCAGTATTTTGAGCCGATGCAGATAAAATTTGACAACAGACTCTACTCGCTAGCAGGCTCAGCCAAGCCTGTGCCAAATTTATTCACGCAGGAGTATTTGCTCCCTGGCGAGAAGATAGATAGTTTTAGCTACATGCTCTCGCTAAATACCCTTAAATTTGACGCTACGCCAGAGCAAGCGGTCGAGCAAAAGATAAATGATCTAAAAGAGCTAAAAGCAAAAGGGCTAAAAGTGGCTTATAAAAAGGGCTCGCTCGCAAATGAAATTTATCTTGATATAACGATATTTTCAAACCTAAATGGCACTCCAACAGCCGAGCACTCGATATATCGCTACACCAAACAAGGCGGAAATTTAGTCCTTTTTACCATCCAAAGGCGTGCTTATAAAAAAGAGGGCATTCAAAGATTTGCTACAAATTTCACGATCGAGTCGCAAGATTTTAGCAAAAAAGCCCTAGCCACACCTTTTCCCCAAATCATCAGCAAATAAAGAAATTTGAGTGTAAATTTAGCCTTTGCACTCAAATTTTAAAACCAGACTTAACAAATTTATCTAAAAATAAAACGAATAGTTATATGATAAGAAAAACTCAAAAAGGATAGCCTATGATACATAAAATTCTTATCGCAAATCGTGGTGAGATAGCAGTTAGGATAGTCAGAGCTTGTAGGGATTTACACATCCAAAGCGTAGGAATTTACACAGCGCCAGACAGCGAGTGCTTGCATGTAAGGATCGCTGATGAGGCCTATCAAGTGGGCGAAGATCCGATCAAGGGCTATCTTGACGCCAAAGCTATCGTAAAGCTTGCAAAAGAGTGCGGAGCTGACGCGATACACCCAGGATACGGCTTTTTAAGCGAAAACTACGAATTTGCAAAGGCAGTTGAGGACGCTGGGCTTATCTTCATCGGTCCAAAGGCTGAAGTCATCAAGAAAATGGGCGATAAAAACATCGCTAGATATCTGATGAAGAAAAACGGCATACCGATAGTGCCAGGCACTGAAAAGCTAAATGATGAGAGCATGGACGCCATAAAAGAGCACGCTAGACGCATCGGCTATCCAGTCATCTTAAAAGCAAGCGGTGGTGGTGGTGGTCGCGGCATCAGGGAGGTTTGGCAAGAAGAGGATATGCAAGATGCCTTTGAGTCATGCACCAGAGAGGCTAAGGCGTATTTTAACAACGACGAAGTTTTTATGGAGAAGCTTGTCGTCAATCCTCGCCACATCGAGTTTCAAATTTTAGGCGATAACTACGGCAACATCATCCACCTTTGCGAGCGTGACTGCTCTATCCAAAGGCGTCACCAAAAGATCATCGAGATCGCACCTTGCCCATCAATCAGTGAAAATTTAAGAAAGATCATGGGTGTGACCGCAGTGGCTGCTGCAAAGGCTGTAGGCTACTCAAACGTAGGAACTATCGAGTTTTTGCTAGATGACTACAACAACTTTTACTTCATGGAGATGAACACTCGTATCCAAGTGGAGCACGGCATCACTGAAGAGATCACAGGCCACGACCTAGTCGTTAGGCAGATAAGGATCGCAGCGGGCGAAATTTTAGAGATCGAGCAAAGCGACATCAAGCCGCGCGGCTACGCGATAGAAGCAAGGATCACGGCTGAGAATGTCTGGGAGAATTTCATCCCAGCACCAGGCACGATCGAGGGCTACTACCCAGCTCTTGGCCCATCTGTGCGCGTCGATAGCCACGTCTATAAGGACTACACCATACCGCCATTTTACGACTCACTCATCGCAAAACTGATCGTCAAAGCAACCGACTACGATCTTGCTGTAAATAAGCTTGAAAGAGCACTTGAAGAATTTACCATCGAGGGCGTGCGAACGATCATCCCATTTTTGCTAACGATCAGCAAAAGTAAGGAATTTAGAAGGGGATTTTTCGATACTAGCTACGTTGAGAAAAACTTAAAAACTATCCTTGAAAACACCTACGACGATATGAACAAAGAGCCAAATGACGACCTAGAAGAGGTCATCGTAGAGGCGATAAAAAGATATAAAAAGAAGAGATAATTTTATCTCTATTGCGGCTTTGGCGATAAATTTCGCCAAGGCTAAATTTCCGCGCAAACTGCGTAAATTTTAGCTCCGTCATTTGCCACAGCGTAGAGCCTGCCACCGCTTACTAGCATGATCTGATCTGCGCTAAGGCTAAATTTCTCAAACTCTATCTCTTTTAATAGCAAGCCATCTTTAGCGCTTATCAAAACTGGCTTGTTTTTGCGGTTTGCGAGCAAAATTTGACCATCAACCCAAACAAAATGCTCCGTGCCGCTGGTTTTAAACTTAAATATCACCTCGCCACTTTTTGCATCCACGGCGTATAGATCTCCGCCCTTGCCAGCGGTGCCAAAGTAAAGCACTCCATCACGCAGGCAAACTAGCGTATAAAGATATGCGCCAAGCTTTAGTCGCCAGATGCTCTTGCCTATCCTTGCGCCCTGCTCTTTGGGCGGCAAATTAGTGTTTAAATTTTCATCTTTTGCCGCACTTTTGAACTCTGCGCTGTCCAAAATTTCTTTGCACTCCATCATAAATGGCGAGCTCATCCGCACGCAAAAACCATCAAATTCATACGTTTTAGCGTCGTTATATATCTCTTTTACAGGCTTTAGCAACGCCGAGCTCGCTCATCAGCCCATCGCTTATCTTTATAAGCTTTGCTGGGGAGTTTATGTAGCCCTTGTAGTATCTAGTATTTAGCACGAAGTAGCCATTTTCTGGGTAGTAACGCGCATTGCTAGCTATAAAAATTTCGCTTTGTTTATAGGTAAGCGTTGATCTTTTATGCTCGCTAAAGTCGCGTGAAAATGTATCTAGTAGCACGTAGTTTGGCGTTAGTTTTTGAGCTATCTCTAGCTCGTTAGGCACCCCAAAAGCAAAATGCACAAATGCAATGCGCTCACCCATCTCGTAAATGCCGGTTACGCCGTGCCCGCGAAACTCCACGCCAGGCATATCAAGAGGATATGATCTAACCACGCTAGCTCCTTAAATTTATGGCGATTATAACCCAAATTTAAAAGCGCGCTTGGTTAAATTTGACAAATTTAGCAAATTTAAGGAGCGATATGTTTTTAAAATTAGACGAGATCGCTAGAAAACTAGATCAAATTTTCTTGCCACTAGAGCAAGAGGGCATAACTGGTATGAGACTTTTGCCGCAAAAGGACGCTTCGGCGCTTATGCAAGCACAAAAGAGCCTTGGTGTAAATTTCCCAGCCAAATTTGCAAAGCTTTTAAGCAAATTTGAGCTTGGCAATTTTGAAATTTGCAATGTCAGTTTTGGCTCCAGAGACGACTACGCAAGCGAGCTAGTGCGCCTAAACAGCGTAGATGAGTTTGGCGGCAAATGGTGGAGTGGCGAGGCTCGCCCAGCAAATTTGATAGTTTTTGCCGTGGGCGATCCGTGGATATTTTTGCTTGATTGCACGAGTGGTGCGGTATATGCGTGGCTACTTGAAGATGAGGAGCTTTGCAGCAGGCGCGTTGCAAGCGACTTTGAAAAATTTTTCGTAGCGCTTGCCAGCACCTATATAGCAAGACTAAACGGCGAAGCCATGCCATCAGCCCAGCAAATACTAAATTTTGTCCAAGCAGACGACACAGCACTTGATTTTTGGCAAGAGATGGCGCAAATTTAGTAAATTTTATAAATTTATCCTAGCAATCAAAGCAAAAACCACTTTTTATAAATTTAGTTTCGATATGTAACACTCATTGCCCAAAATAAAAATATTAAAATATATTTAAATAAAAATTTTTTCTAGCCGAGCTAATATTTAACTACAAAAAAAGGAAAAAGGAGCAAAAATGAGCGAGTACATCGAACAAACGATGGAGTGGATAAAGAAGACCAACCCAGGTCAAGGTGTCTTTGTCCAAGCTGCGACTGAGGTTTTAAACAGCCTAGAGCCGCTTATCAAAAGAGAGAGCAAGTACCAAAAACACGCGATCCTAGAGCGCATCGTCATCCCTGAGCGCACGGTGATCTTTCGCGTGACATACACAGGCGACGATGGCAGACCAAAGGTAAATAACGGCTACCGCGTGCAATTTAACTCAGCTGTTGGCCCATACAAGGGCGGTCTAAGGCTCCACCCAAGCGTCGATCTTGGCGTGCTAAAATTTCTTGGATTTGAGCAAATTTTCAAAAACTCGCTCACTGGCGTAAATATCGGCGGCGCAAAAGGCGGCAGTACCTTTGACCCAAAGGGCAAGAGCGAGGGCGAGATAATGCGCTTTTGCCAAGCATTTATGAGCGAGCTATATCGCCACATCGGCAACACCGTGGATGTGCCAGCAGGCGACATCGGCGTTGGCGCTAGAGAGATCGGCTATATGTTTGGCCAGTATAAAAAGCTAACTGGCAGATTTGATGGTATCCTAACTGGCAAGGGGCTAAACTGGGGCGGCAGTCTAGCGCGCACAGAGGCTACTGGATACGGACTAGTATATTTCACTCAAAACATGCTAAAAAAAGCTGGTCTATCGCTTGAGGGCAAAAAATGCAGCATCAGCGGTAGCGGAAATGTCGCCATCTACACAGTCGAAAAGCTCTATCAAGCAGGCGCACTGCCTATCACAGTTTCTGACTCAAACGGATATGTCTATGATGCTGAGGGCATCGATCTAGCAGTGCTTAAAGAGCTAAAAGAAGTGAAGCGCACTCGCCTTAGCGAATACACCAAATTTAGACCAAATGCAAAATATGTAAGCGTGAGCGAATATAAAGAGGGTAGAAACGGCGTCTGGGATGTGCCATGCGACGGAGCCTTCCCGTGTGCGACACAAAACGAGCTTCACCTAGCTGACATAAAAGTGCTTTACGCAAATGGCTGCCGCTTCGTGGCTGAGGGCGCAAACATGCCAAGCACGCTTGATGCGATAAATTTCATGCTTGCACAAAAAGACTTTCACTTTGCTCCAGCAAAAGCAGCAAACGCTGGCGGCGTAGGAACAAGTGGTCTTGAGATGATGCAAAATGCTGGCATGACTTCGTGGAGCTTCGAGGAGGTCGATCGCAGACTTCATGGCATCATGAACCACATCTTTGAACTAAGCTACGAAACAAGTAAAGAGTTTGGCGATGAGGGCAACTTGGTGCTTGGCTCAAATATCGCTGGCTTTAGAAAAGTGGCTGATGCGATGATAGATCAAGGATATGTGTAGGCCAATTTGGCTCTGTAAATTTACGTCCAAGCTAAATTTGGACGTAAATTAATATGGGGTTGGCTGGGGTTTTAGCTAAAATAGAATTTGCCTTTTGCACGGCAAATTTTACTAGCAGGCTATCAAATTTACGCTGCTTTGAAGCATTTTATGCGGTTTGTATAGAGTGTTTTTTGACAAATTTTTGCTGGCGTGGCAGATATAAATTTGAAGCTTGGCTAAATTTTTTACTAGGGTGGCGAGCAGATCACTATTTTTAGAGCTTTTAGTATAAATTTTGTCAAAACAGCCGATATGGCGGCAAATGGTGGAGTGGCGAGGTTTGAGCAGTAAAATTGAAAGTTTTTGCCGTGGAGCATCCTGTTGATATTTTGCTTGATTGCACGAATGGTGCGGTCTATGCGTGACTACTTGGTAATAAGAAGCTTTGTAGCAGGTGTGTCGCAAACGAGGAATTTTTATAGCACTTGCAACTTCGACATACAAAATCTTACCAGAAAGCGAGCAAAACCTAAAATTTCACAAGCAGATATCAAAGCACTTTTTTGACAAGAAACGGCTTATGAAATTTAGTAAATTTAGGCTTAGCTCAGCTAAATTCTCCTTTATAAATTTAAACTACAAACAAGCGAATTTCTTACTAAATTTAGCCTAAAAACTCGCACACGCACCATAAATTTATAAACTCACAAGAAGTTCAATTTTACTCTACTAGATAGCATTTGCTTGGTCAAATTTCAGCAAAGCACTCACGTAAGAGGCAGCAAAAAAGTGGGATAAATTTTGGTAAGCGAAAATTGAAATTTACTGCATTTAACCCACAAATAAGCAAATTTCTAATCAATTTTAGTCACCACATAAAAAGTATTATTAAAACAATATTTCTCTTGCCAAATTTAGCTAGATATTAGGCGAAAATTAGCTTAAAACACTCACGCAAGCGCTAAAAATTTGTAAGCTCAAAAGGACTTTTCAAATTTGCTCCAACAAGTTGGCTTTACCAAGTCAAATTTCAACAAAGCAACCCACGAAAGCGATAGCAAATGATTAAATTTTGCTAAATTTAAGCTACAAATAATCAAGTTTCTTACCAAATTTAGCCTGTAATTAGACAAAATTTGGTTTAAAACATTCTCACAAGTACTTAAATTTACAAACTCACAAGAAAATCAATTTGTCTGGATTATTTTTAGCACAACGTCTATACAAGTGATGCCAAAGTATTAAACCCCAGCAATTAAAAATCAAAATTTACTAAATTTAAGCCGCGTCTAAATTCATACTACAAAATTTAATCACAAGCCACATCAACCACAAACGCCATTGCGTAAATTTAGAAAATATAAAAATGATAGAATTTTTGAAAATAGTTATTTATGAGTTTTTGTATTAAAAATTTAATGAAAAAGAGCAAGTCCTAGCCTGCTCTTTGTGAAAATTTAACCCTTTTTTGGAGTTACAAGCATATTTACATAACGACCTTCTATTATAGGCTCTTTGTCGCGGTCAGCTTCATCTTTGATCATCTCCCAGACCTTCTCAAGCATAGCTACTCCAGCTTCTGGGGTGCTCATCTCGCGACCCTTTAAAAATACACGAAATTTAACGTGTTTGCCATCTTGCAAAAACTCGCTTGCGTGTTTAACCTTGTAGTTTATATCGTTTTGGGCGATCTTGACAGAGAGTTTTATCTCTTTTATCTCGATGGTTTTTTGCTTTTTCTTGGCCTCTTTTTGCTTTTTCTCTTGCTGATAGCGGAATTTACCATAGTCCATTATCTTGCAAACTGGCGGCTTCGCATCTGGCGCTATAAGCACTAGATCAAGCCCAAGCTTATTTGAGATCTCTAAAGCCTCATCTCTTGAGATGACACCGTATGCCGTGCCATCATCCCCTACACATCTTACCTCTCTCGCCCTTATGTCCTCATTGAGCAATACTTCATTTTCCTTACTCAAAAATGTACCTCACTAAGTTTCTCCTTCGTTAAATTTATAAATTCCGCCAAGCTCATATCGCTCTGCGTCCTAGCCTGCCTGTCGCGCAACGCAACGCTCTTGTTCGCTACTTCGTTGTCTCCTAGCACGACTATCATAGGCACCCTTTGTTTTTCTGCCGTTCTTATTCTCTTATTTAAACTCTCATTTTTACTTGCGATCTCGCTATCGACGTTGATCTTTCTTAGCTCGCGTGAAATTTCTTTTGCGTAGTCTAAATGCGCGTCGCTAATAGGCACGATGACGACTTGTGTAGGAGCTATGAAAAATGGTAGCTCGCCAGCAGTGTGCTCAAGTAAAATTCCTATAAATCTCTCAAAACTACCAAGCAGTGCTCTGTGAAGCATTACAGGGCGCTGTCTTTCGTTATTTGCGTCGATGTAACCTAGATCAAAGCGCTCTGGCAAGTTAAAATCGACTTGTATCGTGCCGCACTGCCACTTTCTCTTAAGTGCATCAGTGATCTTAATGTCGATTTTTGGTCCATAAAATGCGCCGCCGCCCTCGTCGATGCCGTATTTAAAGCCATTTTCATCAAGAGCTTCTTTTAGTGCTTTTGTAGCAGTTTCCCAAATTTCATCGCCACCTATCGCTTTGGCTGGTTTGGTTGATATCTCCATCTCATAGTGGAAGCCAAAATTCTCCATTATCTTGCCAGCAAATTTTAAAATTTCTAAGATATTTTCTTTGATCTGGCTTGGCATACAAAAGATATGTGAGTCATCTTGTGCAAATTCTCTAACCCTGAAAAGTCCGTGAAGCACGCCGCTTTTTTCATGGCGGTGCACGACGCCATACTCGAAAAATTTAAGCGGTAAGTCGCGGTAAGAGCGGATATCGCTTTGATAAACTTTGATGTGACCAACGCAGTTCATCGGCTTGATGCCATACTCTGTCTCATCGATCGTTGTAAAGTACATATTTTCTTTGTAGTTTGCGTAGTGGCCGCTTCTTCTCCACACGTCAGCCTTTAAAAGCTCAGGACCTCGCACTGGCTCGTAGCCACGGTCTCTGTGAGCTTTGTATAAGAGCTGCTCTAGTTTTGATCTCAAGCGTCCGCCATTTGGCAGCCAGATAGGCAAACCGCCGCCCACTTCTTCATCAAATGTAAATAGCTTCATCTCGACGCCAAGCTTTCTGTGATCGCGCTTTTTAGCCTCTTCGATGATGCGGATGTGCTCTTTTAGGCTCTCTTTGTCTGCATAAGCTGTGCCGTAAATTCTAGTTAGCATCTCACGGTTCTCATCGCCGCCAAGATATGCCCCAGCCACGCGTGTAAGCTTGAAGAATTTTAAAAATTTAGTATTTGGCACGTGTGGTCCGCGGCAAAGGTCCTCAAAATCGCCTTGCGCGTAGCTGCTCACTTCGCCATCTGGAATTCTTTTTAAGACCTCTTGTTTTAGATCGTCGTTTTTAAATTTCTCACTCATATTAGCTTTAGTTGAGCAGGTTTTAACGATGTCAAATTTCTTCTCAGCAAGTTCTTTCATCTTATCTTCGATCGCTGCTAGATCGCTCTCACCTAGCTTCGTGCCCTCATCATCAACTCTAAAATCATAATAAAATCCATCTTCTACGTTTGGTCCGACAAAGAATTTCGCCTTTGGATAGAGTGATTTGATAGCTTGTGCCATGAGGTGCGCACAGGAGTGTCTGATAACGTGTAGTGCCTCTTTTGAGTTGTCAAAATAGATAGGCTCAGCACTACTCTCACGCCCTGCGATACTTTGAGTATCGACTATTTCGCCATTTAGTTTGTATGCGATGATATCGCTCATTGTTTTTCCTTATATCAAATTGTCTTTTTTACGATAAAAGAACGATTAAGGATTTTATCGAAATG
>NZ_PPCG01000069.1 GCF_002913745.1 Campylobacter concisus | reverse complement strand
CACCATACAAAACTCCATAAAATACTATATTTCAATATTTAAGGTTTTAAAAGGTAGCCCAAGTTTCTTATTTTTTAATTTATTTAATATTCTAGAACATTCTATGTTAGTCTGTTTTATCATTGGATATTTTGCTTTGACAGGTTATACCTAGATACTATTTTTATCATTGTGGCTATGGTACTTAGGCATTGCAAAGTATCATGCTTAATTCCAGTAATATTTAAGAGCGCCAAAAACAAACTATAGTTTAATCAAGGCAAACAAAAATACATCGAGGGGCCATAATGGTAAAAGTGGGGTGGGGTAATAACTTTAAGGCATTTGGAGAAAAGTTGTAGAAATTTTTGTATAAGCCGATAGTTTTAGTATTTGGCTTCAATAGATCAGGAAAATCAAACTTTTTGTACCATGGGCGTTACGCCTAAGTCATATCTGTTTATCAGCTCAAGAGTTTTTCTTGTATAATTTAGCTTTAACCTTTCATGGATATATGGATTAGTTATGTAAACTAAGTCAATTATGCATTTTTTTGCTTTTGTAAAATGCGCCTTACTATCCTATTTCTGCTATTTTGACTTGCAATTTTTTGATGAGCCTTAAGCTTTTTATCGTCCAGTTATAATGGCTCGGAGCGGCACTTACGAAGCATGATCCAAGAGTTTTGCCCCTGACTCATCTATATACGTTTTTTGAAAACAGCTCTTTGTTTGTAAATTTTTAAGCTAACCCCAAAATATCTTTATGCTATTTATGAAGCATCTTAGTTGCTTTTGCAAGGGAGGTTTTTGATGCTTCTTCCAAAATTCCACATTCACATCTTTATAAGTTTTCCAGTTATATGATTTGGGTAAAAATGGTTTTTATTTTCACATCATTACCGAATTTATTTTCTAATGCGGACTGAACTATATCTTTAAAAGTCTTGCTTTTTAAATAAAACCTTTAGAAACATCAACTCTATATTTTGGTCTAAATTGATCTATTTGAACAGCAACAATATTTACATTGCCATGCTTTCTAACATTAGTATTGTTTGTATAAGATCCTTGTAAAAATATTTTAACCTCATAATCATAATCACTCTTCATCATCACTCCAAATGAAGGTGTCTCACTATACTTTTTTTGAATAGAAGTACTTTCATTAAATCCGGTAGTTTTTAATGCATCAACCACCATTCTTACAGCATTTTTGCATTGATTTTCCTCTGTTTCACTCAAAGGTTTTTTGCATATTTTCTTAATTGTTCTTCTGTGAATATCATTTACTACTAACCCTCCTTTGATACTGTCATTTAGTATCTATTCAAACTCAATCTCTTCATTAACTTTTTGGTGAACATCTACTCTATTAACAATATCAATTACATTCACTAGCCAACCATTTAATATACAACTTCTGATAAATTCATCAATTCTATTAATCCCATTCATTTCTTTGAGTGTTACAACAACACCAAACCTAACCCCTACGCCATCTTGGGGAGATAATCTATTATTTGTCTTTACTTCCATACCCCAGTTTTTATTTTTATAAGAGTCTTTTGGTATCATTCTTTTTGTAGCGCTCTCTGCGATATACTTTACATTATCCCATTTTCTAAACTGCTTTCTAGCTTCACCTTCCAAAAGATAATTTCTTTCTCCATCTAATGTGTCTTCTGTATTCTGTTTATCGCCCTTAATATCCTTGATTTTTTTATCATCTCCTATTCGACCAAAATGCAAATTCAATTCTGTATTTGTATAGTCAACACCTTGCAATCTATCACACAATGGAAAATAACACATCGTAGCTTTCGCAATATATGGATACTTATTATCCTTTAGAGGAACTGGAAAATCGTAGCTATAAGTATTCCATTTTTCGCTAATGTCTGATACCACAAATTTTATTTCATCATCTTTTGTTTGAATGATGTCATTTATATGAATTGGTACAACTCCATGCCCATATAAGGCAACTTCTTCAGGAGTTGGTTTTTCATCCCAACCTCTTGCAGCATCAATAATCATGGCTTTTGCAACTTCCCTATTAAGTCCTAACACATCAATTAAATAAGATAATTTCCTTGCAATCCAAGGTGCAGCATAAGAAGTACCAGCAGCACTCGCGGCCCCTAAAGGTTCACAAACCCTAATGTACTCTTCCTCACTGCCACCATAATAACTTACATCAGGCTTTGCAAAGAAAGATAATACTAATCCTTTACGAGCATATTTAGTAAACCGCCCATCCTTAGTAACTGAATTTACAACTATGCTATTAATAGAATCTGCCGGAGAGCCTATTTTTACTATATCTGCACTTGGTTTATTTGTTCCCGCCACAACAAATATTACATTGTTTTCAAACTGAATTTTATCTAATGTTGCAGCTTCAGCAGAAATAAAGTTGTCATTAATTTCCTGATTACTACCAAGTGAAATGTTCCATACTTTTATATCTGTATTATTTGCTACAATGCTCTTTATTTTTTTTATTATAGAGAAAGAAGAAAATTCAGCACCAACAGCTACTCCAAAATGTCTAACTTTGAACCTTCCACAACCATCATCTAACCAGGGATTTAATCTTGCTCCATCAACAATAATGGAAGATACTGCCGTCCCATGATTATAATCTTTTGGATTTTTTGGTATATCTTCTGAGACCATATCATGATACTCAACCCAGTCGCTAAAATAAACTCTTTGATCAAACAAAGTATCTATTACTCCAATTGTCGGTTCAATAGTTGGAGATGGTATGGTTGCTATTTTTGTTTGATATTCATTTATAAAATCATCTGGTGACAAGCTTGATAAATCAACGGTTGCCATTGAAACAAGATATGGTGCTTTTTCAAAAAGTACTTCCACTTGCTTTTCATCTAAGTAAACCGTTTGATTATCTAAAATTCTGCTGCTTAAAATATCTATCCCTAATATTTCAAATAATGACTTTGCGTCCTTTTTTACATCGTAAAGAGTTATAATGCTTTGTTTGATTTCAATTGTTGGTGTTTCTACTCGAAATGAATCTATATAAGAAGCATCTGCAATCACCTGTTTGAATATGGACATACTTACAGAAAAATCTTTAAAAACTGTTGGATTAACAATATTTTTATCTTCAAATATATTCTTACTGATCTTACCTGCAAATTTTTGAAACAATATATTTGAAGAATCTGTAATCAACTCTATGCTTTTAGTTAAATCATGCTCATCAAGAAAATATGTGATGATGTGTTTATTCTTATCTCTATTAAATTTTGCTCCAACAATTGCTTCATTAGAATCCGTTCCTTTAAAAATTCCAGCAATTCTATTACTTTTAGCAACAATCTTGTTGTAGTAAACACTAACCAAAATACCTTCAAACGGCTTTGTTTCTTTATCCCAGAATTCTTTAATCTGGATTAGCTGAGATATCAATCTTAATAAATGATTTGTACTGACTTCCACTTGTCCATTCATGGCTATACCACCACCATTACCATTTCTACGTGCTTGTACAAAGCGTTTCCCTTTTAATTCCAAGACATTATTCACTATCTATTTCCTCCTTCTTTAACTTTCTTGATACAGCACTTTTAGACTCCCCTTTTAATTTTTCTATTTCTCTTACCGTAAATCCTTCTTCATGAAGTTGGTTTATATCCTTTTGTTCCAAGTTTCCTATCAGGCTATTGTATAATCTTTTTAAATAATCATGCTCAGAACCAACATCACTAAACGCAAGTGATGTTTTTATAATATTTTTTAACTCTCCTGGATAAGGTATTTTCTTTGCCGTCTTCAATATTTTTTTAAACAATCTTGTATCCTTGGATATTCCTTTAAAATTCTTAATAAATGAAGAAAAATAATATTCAGCAACTTCTATTAAATCCTCATCACTGTACCTATTGAAATTAATAACAGCATCAAATCTTCTAATTAATGCTTTATCAAAATTTGAATATAGATTAGTTGTTGCAATAAGTACAATCTCTTTATTAAGGTCTGTCAATCTGTCTAATTCTCTTAAAATTGTAGATGTTACTCTACCCATCTCCCTAATATCATTAGAATTAATTCTATCCAACGCAATAACATCAATTTCATCAAATAAAACTACAACCTTATTCGCATTTGGAAGAATATTTATTTCTCTAAATACTTCTATTATATTTTTATTAGTCTGTCCCAACTTGCTATCTATCAAGTTTTCAAAATCCACCCTAAAAAGAGAGCGATTCAATAATCTTGCAACATTTTTAGCTGCTTCTGTTTTTCCACTTCCGGGTAATCCTTCAAATAAAAATTTATTAATACCTACATTATGGTTTACAGCGTTAATAATGCCTTTTATATCTTCTGTTATTTCAAGTGGTAAATTTAAAGCCTCTAAATTTCTTATTTCTACTTGTTTTAAAAATTCACTTTCAAAATCACTACTTTGTGGTGAATATAAATTTGATTCAGATATTAACCCCATAATATATTCGGATAACTGATAATCTCCTATACTATCAAAATATCTTGCTATTGCTATTGCCTCATTTCTAAATGAATTTTCATTCCTTTCCGCATGGTATTTTATTAAATTCAAAACATTTTGTTTTTTCATATTGCCATACCTCCTATTTTCTTTATTATTATATCACAAACCGGGACAAATTTCTATATTTATGGGACAAATATTTAAATTTTTAATTTCTGCATCAAAGGCTATATTGGCGATCCTTCATGAATTAAAAAGAGCCGGTGCAGTCCTAAGACCATACCGACCATCATCTTACCTTTTTGTTTTTTTGGCTTTTTATTCTCTTTAGGCTTTTACCTATCTTCCGCCTGATATTTCTTAATAGCTCCAAGAACGGATTCTTTCTCTTTCTCCTGTCCTTTCATCTATTCCTTTACTTTTAACAGCTTTGAAGAAAGTATTCCGATATTGCTATGTTCCTTGCTGTTATCATCAATGGAAGTTCTGATTTTTAACAAAACTCCCTTGCTTAAAATCCTTTTGAAGATCATCCTTTTTCTCGTATGCAGAATAATTATGGTATACCTTATACCTTATCGTCTTTAGATGCCACAGAGAAATTTACTACCTTAAAGGCTTCTTCGTTCTTGTTTTCTCTCTCAACGACATCAGCCTTTCTTACCAATATTTCCAATGATATTGACAAGATATCTTTCTCCTCTTGAACATAAGGCAGGTCTTTTATCTATCCCTGTTCCCTTAATTCTTCAATCATATAGTCAAATTTCTCATGCAACAAATTAACTGTATCATTGTCTATATAAGCCTAATAGAGCTTATATAGAGCACTTTCGTCGTTGATACCTTTTTCAATGCTGATAACCGCCTTAACAAAGCCCTTCTGGTTATTACTTACCATATCTTCAATTTTTATCTCTCATTGTTTTGTAATCCATGTTTTTATCTCCTTTTTAGACGAGCACCTTTACAAAAAGCAGCTCTGGACACATCAGCCCCTAAGTGACTTTTGGCGTATCGGTAAGCAAACTAGACTAAAGCTCGAAAAATGCGGCATCTTTTGCATGAAAGATATCGCAAATGCGCCAAAAA
>NZ_PPCG01000068.1 GCF_002913745.1 Campylobacter concisus | reverse complement strand
TTTGCTTTAAAATTTTAGCAGTTGGCGTAGGCCTTGTGCCGTCATTTACGATGATAACGATCTTTTCATCGCCGGCGATAAACTCGTCAAAGCTTTTTTGGTTTATCGGATTTGCCAGAGCCTTTGCAATAAGCGCTGCTTCGTCGAATTTAGCCACGGGGTTGGGGTCAAAAACACCAAGCAGATTTTTTTCGTCTATTTTTAAATTTATATGGTCATCTTTGCCATAAGCGATAGGGATTTGCATGCTTCTCTCCTTAAATTTAACTATTAGTTGTTTACTTTTAGGATTTTATCTCAATCTTTCTTTTAAATATATTTATTTTTCCACAAAAATATAGATAAGATAACAAGAATTAAATGTAATATTAAATTCTACATATCTTTTTT
This sequence comes from Campylobacter concisus, assembly GCF_002913745.1. Taxonomy (GTDB): domain Bacteria; phylum Campylobacterota; class Campylobacteria; order Campylobacterales; family Campylobacteraceae; genus Campylobacter_A; species Campylobacter_A concisus_R. The sequence goes on along the minus strand of NZ_PPCG01000068.1, from coordinate 44,799 downwards.
AATTAGTATTTAATTTTAATATTTATATACTCCGCGTGTAATTTTCGAAAAGGGAGAAATCATGGAATTTCTTACAAGTTTGTCTGAGAGTACGCAGTTTTTCTTACAATTGATTGTCGTGCTCGGCTGTTTGTTCTACGGAGCAAAAAAAGGTGGTATGGCACTTGGTGTCCTTGGCGGCATCGGTCTTGTTATTCTGGTATTTGCATTTGATTTAAAACCAGGTAAGCCTGCTATTGATGTTATATTAACTATTCTTGCAGTTGTTGTAGCAAGTGCTACACTTCAAGCAGCTGGTGGTCTTGATGTTATGCTTCAGATCGCTGAAAGAGCGCTTAGAAAACATCCAAAAACAGTTTGTTATCTTGCGCCTATTTGTGGCTGGACACTGACAGTGCTTTGCGGTACAGGTCACACAGTTTATACACTTTTACCGATCATCTATGACGTATCAATGAAAAGTGGTATCCGTCCAGAACGTCCGATGGCAGCTACTACGATCTCATCACAACTTGCTATTATCGCAAGCCCAGTTTCAGTTGCTGGTGTGTCTATGGTTGCTGTTCTTCTTGGTACTGGTACAGTTCATATTGAGGGCTTTACAAGCTATGTTGATCTATTAAAAGTTACCATTCCTTCTACGTTTTTGGGCGTGCTTTGCATAGGAACTTACTCAGTATTTAGAGGAAAAGATCTTGATAAAGATCCAGAATTCCAAGCAAAAATAGCTGATCCGGAACAAAGAAAATATATATATGGTTCTGATGAGGCACATTCATTGATCGGTGTTCATTTGCCAAAAAAACAATGGAATGTTATGTGGATATTCCTTGCTACAATCGCTGTTGTTGCGGTTTTAGGTTATTACAAACAACTTCGCCCAAGTTGGACAAGTAACGTTCCTGGTAAATCAATAGAAATAATCGTAGATAAAAAAACAGTTAAAAACATCACTGTTAAAGACGGACAAGTTGTTTCTATGGTTGGTGATAGTAAGATCGTTTCAAATGTAAAAGACAATAAAGTAAAAGATGCTACTAAATTTACAAGCGTTCAAGTGTTAGATAAAGACAACAAGGTAACACAAAACATTGTTTCAAATGGCGCTGATGTTGTTATCACTGCAGGTGATAAAAGCGAAACTATCTCAAACGCTAACATAGTAGTAAAAGATACTATGAAAAAGACTGCACCACTTGGCATGGTTGATACGATCCAAATTTTCATGCTTTTAGCAGCATCTATCATGATGATCTACTCAGGCATTAAAGCAGCCAAGATTGGTCAAAATGAAATTTTCCACAGCGGCATGGTTGCACTTGTTGCGATTTACGGCATTAGCTGGATGGCTGAGACAATGTTCCACTCTCACATTGATATGCTTAAAGGCTCACTTGGCGAGGTTATGAAAGCATATCCTTGGATGTATATCATAGTTGGTATGCTTATATCAAAATTCCTAAACTCTCAAGCTGCTGCAGCTGCTACATTTGTGCCACTTGCTGTTCAAATAGGTGTTCACCCAGGCGTTATTGTCGCGTTTGCTACTGCTTGCTATGGATACTTCATCCTTCCAACATATCCAAGCGACCTTGCAGCCGTGCAGTTTGACCGCTCAGGCACAACACACATTGGTAAATATGTAATCAATCACAGCTTTATCATACCTGGTTTCATAGGTGTATTTAGCTCTTGTGCGGTTGGCTGGGTGCTAGCAAATATCTACGGATATCTTAACTAAAATTTTATTTCTGACAAGCTGTTTTGTGAGGGGGTATAGAAAATGAGAGTGAGAAATTTTAGCGCGAGATTTTTGAAAGCGCGTAAAATAGGCATTTTAAAAAGCTTCACTCTCAGTTGTAATGCAAAAATTCAGCTGCAAGAAAAATCCCTATAATCCCAAATCGTCCGTTTTGTCCCAAAAAAGCGGAAAAATTTAACATCGCAAAAAGACTTTAAATACCAAATAATCGACTTTTAAACACCTTTTAAAGCGTCCCAAAAATCGTCCCAAGATTTTACGCATCAAGGGCATATACCGCTTAAGGTTTGCCGTCAAAAGCATAGGTAAAATTTAAAAATATAGGCATTAATCATCAAATTTTTAGAAAAATGATGATTAATCAAGACTTAATGATGATTAATTCTAATAATTGGCGTATTTATGGATTTATCTTTAATCATCATTGCAAAAAATGCAATAAAAAACTATTTTAATCTTAAATATTGTTTAGAAATAGCTTAAACTATTAATCATCATTTTAAGTTTATTTTTATGTTTTAAAATATTTTCATATTGATATTAAATTTACATCTAACCTTACCAATTATTTTTAACTGATTTATTTCCTCGCCCTTTAAAATAATATCTTGATAAAAGCTATTCAATGATGTTAATTTTACTTCTTTGTGTATCGTGTCTCTCAAAAATTTCTTTATATATACGTCTCCGCCGATGTTTGCTATAACTATGTCGCCATTTTTTACCTCTGCATCCAAATCCACTACTACGGCGTCGCCATCTTGTGCAAACGGCTCCATACTATCGCCAAAAACCTTAATTACATCATAGTTTTTAAATGGTATTTTTAAAACTTGTTCCATAAAATCTCTACCGACAGGGATTATAGAATAATCTTGTTCATCGTTTTGTGAGCCATAGCCAGCACTTGCTGTTACATTCTCAAAATACCTTAAATCCGCTTTATCCTTATAAGGTTTATTAACCTTATATGCGCTTAGACTGGCGAATTTTAATTTTACAGTTGAGGTTAAGCCTTTTGAGCGCCATGTGGCGGCCGTGCTCCTAGAATAACCTAACCTTTCTGCTACATCTTCGAGACTATCGACCTTAAAAAAATTTTTCATATTTTCAAATATAACTTTATCTTTTTGATCGTCCATTTTGCCGCCTTTGATTAAAAAATGTATGAACATGGTATTTTAACCTTGACAAATAAGGTTAAAATACTATATAATTCTTTCAAATCTACGAAAAATTATATCTTATTTGAGATTAAATCTTTCAAAGGTTTGAAAAATAGTTCTTTAAATTTTCATTGTTAATAAGACTTATCCAAAAGGAGACGTTATGAAGACGCAAAACATGCAAAGAGCTTCTAGTAAGCTTAAGGAAGGGCAACTTAAAGTAGCTCGCAAAGGTTTTAAAAAAGAGTTGGCTCGTATGAGGGCCCAGATAAAGTCTATGAGTCTTAGCGGAGAAGTTATCGATGCCGCTAAAGAGTGTTGCTTTTTGGGGTGCAATTACTTCAAATTTGACGGAAGCGATCACGCTCGTATAGAAAAAGCCGTTAAAAACGAGCTTTCAAATATAAAGCATGAGCTAAAAGATATGAAAATTCCAAAAAAGTTTATCGACGGCATCCTCGAATATAAAGCAAAAAAGCTTAAAAAGCGAGAAATTGAAAGACGAGCCTTTTATCAGGAAGCTATAACTCTATCAAAAAGATAGTCTACGGCGCTCATCGTAAAGCATGGGCGCTTTTCCTGAAATTTCTAGTTCGTCTAGTTTTGAATTAAGGCTATCTATCTCTTTAAATAAAGGGAAAAATAGCCTGTTTTGAACGCTCTTTTTTGGGAACGGCGAACTATCTGGGCTAGATAGAAAGCTATTTTTGTTTTCTATCTTTATCTTTTTATTTTTGAGAATTTTAGGAATAAAGAAAAAATCCTCATTTAAAAAAGGTATTAGCAGCACTTTGGTTTTTATCTCTATGGATAAAGATAGCTGCGATGCGATGTCGCCGTCTTTACTATGAGCTAATATACCGACGTAATCGGTAGAGCCTGATACTAGCTGATATTTGGGATGATAATTGAGAGCCACTTTGTACATTTTTTGAAAACAAGAAGCGTAAGCGTTTAGATTAATGATGCCCCCATGTATATACTCGTAAGCATCTACTAGATCGGGTCTAAAATGTTTCATCGTTTTAAGATCGTCTTTTAAATCTAACGCTCGATGTTCGTTAAATCTAAGTCCATGAGTTTTGTAGCAAAAATATAGCATTTTTAAGTCCTCGTATAAAAATAGCAGCAAGTAAATTTTACTTACGAGGGCTTAAAAATTCTATAAAAGTCTTATTAACTATGAAAATTAAAAGAAAGGAGCGCAAAGTGATAAAGAAATACTTTACCGATAACTGCATAAGCATAAGGCAGTGGGCTAAAAAACACGATCTAAGTGAGCGCACTACCTATATGGTGATAAACGGCCAAGTGGCAGGTAGTAAAAATTTCGCTACTTCAAGGAAAGTGTTTGAAGTGCTTTTAAGTGAGGGAATAATCAAAGAGCTTCCAAGTGGTCTTAAAAAAGAACAAGAAGAGAGCAAGGCTAGCTAAATGATCTATGTCAAAACTGCTGTGGCTGCTGAAATTTTCGGCATACATCCAAGAGCTTTAGCAAATTCTATAAATAGGGGCTCAGCAAAATATCCATTCATAAAGATATCTGACGCTGGCACCAGAAGCCGTGGCGGAGCAAAGCTGCTATTTGCAGTAGAGATCGCCGACATAGACGCGGCGATAAAGAGCGGCAAGGCAGATAAAGACGTAAGTGTATACGTAGAGGATAGCTCTGAGCAAAGCGGATTTAGACAGATGAAATTTAGCGAGATCAAGGGCGGCGGCAAGAACAAAGAGGGCGCGAGTAAAAAAGAGAATTTTGGCGGAGAGTATGCAGTGCTAGATGATAGTGAAAAAGATGAGATAAACAAAAAGATAAGAGTGCTAAAAGAGTATGAAGAGGCTAAAAAACGTGGCGTGTCATGTAAAAAGTTTTGCGAAGATAGCGGTATAAGTGAGGCAAACCTTTTTAGATGGCAAAAGGCCTATAAAGAAAAGGGCGCGGCGGCGCTGATAGACAAGCGTGGTAAGCATAGGAAAAACGCCAGCGTGCTCGAAGAGTGGATGAGGGAGTTTATCCTCACTAAATTTAGAGCTTACGGAGCTGGAGGTTTAAATATCTCTCAAGTCTGGCGTGATTTACATAAGGAGCATTTTTACCGAAGCGGCGAGGCTAAAAAATTTCCTAAATTTATAAGCGGAGATATAAAGCCGCTCTTTGATGCTGGGGTGATAAAAAGGTATTTAGACGGCTATTATGACGACTCTAGCAAACGATTAGAATACGTAATGATCACGAAGCGAAGATAAAGCAAAAAGCTATCAGCAACCTGCCATGGGAGATCAAGGCGAGATGATAACCAGACGCAACCAATGCTGGCAGATAGACAGCTCGCCGCTTGACGTGATGGTAAGAGACGGAGAAAAAGGCGAGGCTATACGAGCTAATATCTTAAGTTTTGTAGATGTTTATAGCGGCAGATGCGTAGCTAGCATAGAAAGGGAGTCTAATGCGCTAGGCCTTATAAGGCTGATGTGGAAAGCCTTAAATACACTAGGCAAACCAGACTATATCAAAGGTGATAACGGAAAGGACTATCTAAGCAAACAGTTTCAGTATCTACTAAACGGCCTACACATCGACTACGATAGAGCAATCGCATATAGCGGTGATGAAAAGGGCTTTGTAGAGAGACATTTCGGCACACTTCAACACGCTGGTATCTCTCAAACGCCTGGATACCTAGACTTTAATCTAGCTATGCGTGAAGCTATCGAGCAAAGAACACCCAAAAAAGATAGGCATGCCAAGGACGAAAACGGACTTCCTAAAAAGACAAACCTAAAGTATCTTCTCACGCTCGATCAAGCAAGAGCTAGATTTGAGACCGAGGTACTAACCTGGGATCTGATGGGCATAAAAAGGAGCAGCCCAATAAAAAGGTGGAACGCTGATACTACACCGCTAAAAGGTGTAAGAAAAGAGGAATTTATGCTACATGCTGGAGGGTTGGAGTCTAGGGTAGTCGGCAAGAAGGGTATTAGCTACGAGGCGCTTGTTTTCGTTAGTGCGTTTTTACCACCAGTGGGAACACAGGTGCTAGTTAGCGAAAACATAGACGACGTAAGCTCGATATTCGTATTTGATTTGGAAGGAACTTTCATCTGTGAGGCAAAAGATAAAAATATATGTCCGATGAGTGCCGAGACCTATAAGATGGTCAAAAAGGTATTCAAAGAGAACATGAGAACCATAAGAGCCGTCATCAAACGCGCCGAATTTAGCGAATTTACTAGACTAAACGTTAATTATGATCTTGAAGTAATGCTTGAAGCCCATAAAGAGGCGTTAAAGCCTGAGAATTTTAACTACGAAGACGACGACAAGATAGAAACGCTAAAAGAGACTATAAAAAGGCAAAAAGAGGTAAATAACATAATAAATGCGGGGTTTGATTACGATAAGTTAAACGAATTTACCGCAGAGAGAACGACTAAAAAGAAATTTTCCGTAGACGACGCCATAGAGATAGCAAGCGGAGAATAAAAATGCTTTCAAGGTCGTTTAAAGTCCTATTAAACGGCGTTTAAAACATTTAAAAACCAAAATCAAAGGAGGAAAAATGCAGTTAGCAGACAGAATAAAAGACTTCATCGAAGCTAATAAAACAAGCGGTATGAGTCAGAACAAATTTGCTACGGCGTTGGGAATAAATCCCGCGTATATCTCGGGATATATAAAGGAAGGCTCTAGCTACAAGTATGCCGACAAAGTAGAAGAGCCAGCTAAAAATTATCTCGACAATTTTATCCAAAAAGTGGACGTTTTACAAGACGAGCTACCTTTCGTAAAAACCAAGGACGCCAAAAGCATACACGCAGTGATCGGCTGGGCGGTACAAGATAGAGATATGGCAATGATAAGCGGAGTAGCTGGCAGCGGAAAGACAAGAGCCGTTCGCGAATACGTAAGAACGCATCCAGACAGCATTCTAATCGAGGCTACCATAAATACATCCGCAAAGAGCCTTTTTAAAATTTTAGCTAGAGAGCTCGGACTAAACGACAAAGGAAGCATAGACGAGCTAATACGTCAAAGCGCGGAAGCTCTAAAAAAGGTAAGCAGAACGATCATTATAGACGAGGCCGAGCATTTGCCTTACCGCGCGCTTGAAAGCTTGCGCAGGATGCATGATTTTAGCCGCGCTACTCTGGTACTCGTGGGCACAAACAAGCTGCTCATAAATTTAACAGCTTCAAAGAGTGGAAACGAGCTAGAGCAGCTAAGCTCGAGAGTCGGAAATAAATGGATACTAGGCGGACTTTCCTATGTAGACGAAGACAAGAAAAAAATAAGAGACGACCTAGAAGCAGTTTGCAAAAACTTCGGCGTAACGCAAAAACCATGCATCGATCTAATAGAAGCGCTAGCTAAAGGAAATTTCAGAAAGACCGAAAAGCTGCTAAGAAGGGCAAAGATGCTAAGCGAATACGCAAAGACCCCTATAAACGAAGACGTAGTCAAAGAGGCTACAAAGATGTTGCTTTTATAGTTGTAACGGTTGTAATAGTTGTAAGGAGTAAAAAATGATGGATATAGCTATAAATCCTCTTGAAAATCGCGCGGTGGAGCGAACGCAAGCGGCGGGGCTAGTTAGGCTGGTGAGAGAATTTGAAGAGAAAGGATTTGAAATGAGAGTAAGTGCTAAAGGTGAACTATGGGGCATAAGGCGCGGAAGCATGATAAAGGGCCAAAAGGCGGACTACTCAAAGAGTATGTTTAAGCTAGTAGGCAAATATATCATAAGAACAGCCGACGGTAAAGTAATCGATACGGCGGCTTAAATTTGATTTTTCGGGAGCTCTGCGGAGCTTCCTATAAAGTTAAATTTTTAAGAAAGGAGAATAGATGAAAACAGCGAGATTAGTGTTTGTTTCTACTCCCTACTCAAGCATAGAGTGCAAAGATCGGGACAGAAACTACTACGCTAAGCAAATAGCGCAGCAGGCTTGCACTATCGTCAGAGCTAACGGCTACGAGCCTATCTCGCCCGTACTTGCGTGGATGGATATATATAGCGAGCTTGAGCGTGAAAGAGTAATGAAAAACTGCGAAGAACTGCTTAGAGTGTGCAGCTACTACTACCGCCATCCGTGCAAGTGGAGCGACAAGAGTACAGGCATGGCACAAGAGGCGGCGTGGGCTAAAGAATATGGTCTTAGTGAGCTTAAATTTAGTTTGTTTGAGTGATAGGGCTAATAAAAATTTTTAATGAGGAGTAAAAGATGCAAATAAATAGTTTTAGCGACGTAGACGTCGCTCTAAAAAGACTATGCGAAGTAAGCGTAGGTATAGAAAAAATCAACGGTGAAGTAACGCTTGAGTGTAACCGTATAAAAGAAGCTAGAAAGAGCGAAGTTGAAAGACTCGAGAGCGAAAAGAGCTACATCGAGCAGCAAATCACACTATTTTGTGAGGACAATAAGGCTGAATTTGCCGAAAAACGCTCAAAAGAATTTACCTTTGGAGAGATCGGCTACCGCATAAGCAAAAGCGTAAGAGTACCTACCGTAAAAGCCAAGCTTGAGAGTTTGTTAAGCTCAATAAAGGCATTTGGATTAGGTAAAGAGTGCATTATATATGAAGAAAAGCCTAACAAGGAAGCACTTGCGGAGCTAAAAGACGAGGATTTAGTAAAACTCGGTCTTAAAAGAGTAGTGAAAGATAATTTTAGGATAGTGCCTAAGATAGAGAGCCTGGAGATAGGAAAATGAACGAGATAAAGAGCGATTTTCAAATTTATTGGTGCGACTTTAAAAAGTTAAAAGATAGTAAAAATAGGCTTTTGCCTAGGTTTGTAAGACGAGAAAAATTAAGAATTTGTGTTAAAGGGCTTTAAGCCCTTTAAAGAGCGTTTTAAATCACTTTAACGCTCTTTAAAAGGTTTAAAATTTTGAAAGGAGCAAGCATGACGAACGAACAGTTTGATGAGATCAAAGAGCTACTAAAGCTCTACAGAAAACAAAAAGCCACAACTATAAAGAAGTGCAAAGAGGAGTTTAGCGAGCGATTTAATAGTGCGTTTTTGGAATACCAAGCGGCGTTTTGCAAATATACGCAAGAGACGAGCTTGCAGCAATATCCACCCAAGTATTATATCGACTCACTTTGCGCTATGGCCGTAGTCGCTATCAATGCAGGACGTGAGGGATTCTTCTGCCATATAGGCTTTTACACAATCACCACTCACATAAGATATATTTTCGACGAGATAGCTAAGCGCGGACAAAATCCGTACGAGTGTATGAAAAAATTTATAAAGGAGAGATCATGCTAGGTTTTTTGACGTGGGGGCTAATTTTAAACGTTTATGCTTTTATAGTAACTCTCATTGCTACCAGGATAGTAATTCCTAAATCGGAACGGAAAAGAGATTCTAAAAATATAGTTACAGCAGCGATAACTGTAATGCTAGTTCCTTACATGATGATGGCTATATGTCTATATGTCATGATAGTCCTAGCAGTTTGTAAATTTGACTATGAAGAGTTGAAGAAATTTAAAGAGAGGTTAAAAGGGCTTTAAGCCCTTTAAAGAGCGTTTTAAACCACTTTAACGCTCTTTAAAAGGTTTAATTTTAAGGAAAGACGGTTTGACAACTAAACAAAGAATTCATCTTGATAATCTACACGCAAAAAAGAGAGCATCGTATCAAGCTAAACTTAATAATGTTCTAAGCTACGATCTTAGTTTTTACCGCTTTAAAAACGGAAAGCTAAACGTATCAAAACTAGCTAGGTGCAGTGGTTTAAGCCGTGGATTTTTAGAAAAAGAGCTGTGGAAAAAAGGATTATAATGAGCGAAATTTTCGAGTTTTTAAAAAATTCTAGCCTAACCAAGGATAGTTTCAACGAAACGGTCGAGTTTTTGATAGAGGGCTTTTTAGTAAAGCAGCTAATCACACTAATCTACGCGGACGGCGGCACGGGCAAAAGATACATGGCCTTTGCTCTAGCTAAAAAACTTTGCAAAGAGGGTCAAAGGGTGTTTTTCATAGACTACGACAACCCAGTAGGCGTACTCAAACAGCGCGGCGTAGATAGGCTACTTATAGAAAGCTACGAGAATATGAATTATATCCAGCGCAGCACGCTAGAGCTTTGCGGATTTGAGCTTGTTCTAAAGCTAGAAGAAAACGCCGTAGGTAAAGCTTACAAAGATTGCGTTTTTATCCTGGATAGCTTGCGTGACTTCGTAGACATCAACAACGACAACCGTATAAATAGACTATTTGGCGCGCTTAAGAATTTACGCGAAGCAGGAGCTACCGTGATCATCCTGCATCACTCTAACAAAGACGGTAAAAACTATCAAGGCAGCAACCATATAAGGAATTCTCTCGACGTTATGTATCATCTATTAAAACGCCCTAGTAAGGAAAACGAGTTAAATTTCTTACTTGAAGTAGCCAAAGAAAGAGCCGGAGTAAAAGATAGCGGTTTTTGCGTAAAAACGCTAAATTTAGAACTAAACGAGCTTGATGTAGAGGTAGCTAGAATGAGCGAATACGAGCTAAATTTTACTACTCTAGCGCAAAAGATACTAGCCGGCGGAGATCTAAACAAGACCGAGCTGCTAAACGCTATGAATTACGAAAAAGACGATAGAACGGCTAGGGATTGCCTCGATAAATTCGACGGCAAGCTATGGTTTAGCCGTAAAATGGGCAAGAGCGTGATATATAGTTGTAAAGCAGAGACTACAACCGATACAACTATTACAACTATGAGAGAAAATACCTTAAATTTGGCGGTTTAGAATGAATACGAGCGAGCTTAAAAAGTACTATATCAAGATGATACAAACGTTAAAGCACAACTATTTCGTGGATGACGAGTGCAGGAAGGTGTATTTACAAGCACAATTTGGCAAAGATAGCCTAAAAGAGCTAAGTATAGAGGAGCTTAGGGTCGTGCTAGAGGTTGTGGGATATAAGCCCCATAAAGACACAAATTTTAAAAGACCTGCGCGAAAAAGCAAAGCAACCCGCAAAACCAAAGTACACAAAACGTCTAGTCCTTCTTTTATAGCCGGCGAAGATCTAACGCCCGCTAAAGGAAGCCTATACGCCACTAAAAAACAACTTGAAACTATTGCCGGTATCTGGGAAGAGATAGCCAACGTAAAAACGGGTATGGCTCTAAGAGAGTTTATTTTTAGGATAGTTAAAATCAGGCCTTTGCATCTTAAATTTTTGTCAAGGACTGATGCTGCCGACGTCGTGCAAGCCCTTATTCAAATGAAAGACAAATACTACAAATGATAAATAACTTCGATCTATTCGTTGAATTTTATAATAAGGTCAAGGAAAGCTCCGATATAAGCGAGATCATCAAAGAATATGGTGGAGCTAGTATCTATGTACCAAGCTACAAGGCGACATTTAGAAATCAGGACATACTAAGACAATACGATGAAGGCATAAGAGCAGGCAAGAATAGCTCCGTAGTTATAAGAGAACTAGCCCAAGTTCATAATCTAAGCTACAACACTATAAGCAGCATCACAAAAGAAGTTAGAGAGCCGAGTTTGTTTGAATGCGAACAATAAGAAAGGATGAAAATGCAAAAAGAAATATACGAAAATTTAAGAACGATCGATGAAAGTATTGATATAATAAAGCAATCTATCTTAAATTTAAGCCAAAGCGATATATTACCAGGTAAGTCATTTAGTGTATGTGTAAAAGCCTTAAAGATAAAGATGGATGAGGTAGAAACTCTTATAAAGTGGGCGGAAAATGGCAGCAGAAGAGATATTAATCAAGCTTTGTGAGCTGGCGCGAAAAGATGGTGGCGCATCTCTTGAGCAAATTTTAAAAGAAGCATTCAACGAATATGATGAATTAAAGCTACTTAAAAAGCGTAATTTGCTTTGTGAGCATTGCAAATATGTATTAAAAGAAATAGGAGCTGCGGATGATACTCTAACAGATGTGTTACAGATCATATCTACCCTGAATGCAAAAAGAGAAATGATACTTTTTAGAGATACGTTAAATTTAACGCAAGAAAAGCTTATTAAATCTATATTCTCGCATTACAAAGATAAAAATAAATTCCAAAACGAAGTAAATATTGATGAGATAGTTGATATTGTCGTAGAGTTTGAAAGTGAAATACAAGATGCAGACATCAATGAAGAACAAAAAGAGACTTTAAAACAACTTTGCCTTATCGTGAAAGAGGCAAAGGAAGAAAGTAAGATAATTGGCTCTAATAGAGCGATTGATAAACTTCATACTCTTTTTATAGGCAAATTCTTTTTATATGGTAAAACTATTTTAAACATAAAAGATCCACGGATACTAGAAAAAATAAAGTGGATATATGCAAAAATAGGAGCTGCAAATTCTATCATCAAGACACTCAAAGATTTTAAAGATAATTTGACGGATATACTTACTTTAACTTGTTGATTATAAATTCTATCGTTGCATCTTCGATAGCCTGCTTTGTCCTATTTGGCAAATGTCCACTTTTATCCACTGGCAAGAACGGGCGAGCCGCGATTCTTACGTTTTTACTTCGTCCCGCCTTATTGGTGCCGAATTGATGAACTAACCCGTAAGCAAAGCCGTTTTTATTCGTATTATTAGATACCGTGGCTTTTTTATCGTCTGCTTTAACTATCCATTTATCCGCCAAATTTCCGTCCGATCTTAAAATATTAGATGACTTTCCTAGTTTTTGTTTTTGCCTAATCGTACTAGGTTTCAAGGCCTGCCATTTTTGTCCGAACGGACTGCTCTCGTTCTCAAAACTAGCTTCTATTTCGTTTTGTAAGATATTGCCTAGCGTTTGCATTAGCGGCTTGGTTTTTTTCTCGATATTTTGCAGAGATTTTAGCTTCATTTGCAGCTCTTCTAGGCCTTTAACTTCTATCATTGCGTTTGTCCCCTTAAAATGTGGTATAATTACACAAAGTAGATAAGAGATGGCCCAGATTTGGCAGGGTTCCAGTTGCAAAAGCAAGCTGTATATGACTTGGGTTCGATGCCCGGCCTTGTCTACTTTATCTTTATATATCTTTTTTTATCTTTCAAAATAGCTTTATAATTTTCTACGGGTATCCTCGTAATAGTCGCTATAAAATTATCGGTTTTAAATTTTTTAAGTGTATAGTCTAGGCGGATGACGGCGTAATTTACCATGTTATCGTTTTGTAGGCTATTATAAAAATATAGTAAAACATTGTCCTTTTTATCGTAAAATACGCGTTTAGCTTCGTCAAATACGCCTACTACGGCTTTTATTTCATCGATATTGGGCTCTTTTCCCTTCGGCTTGCTATCTCTCGTGATGTGCGAGATGGTGTTTTGATAAACGGCTATACTGGATGCTTTGGGCTCTACGTCGATGATTTTTAGATTTTTCTTGATACTTTGCTTTAACTCCCCTACTTGAGCCACCTGATAAATTTTATCTTTGATGATTTTACCGCCAATTACGGCATTTACCATATCATCTAAGCTTTTTTGCCAAACATAAATATCTCTTTCATGCTCGAAGTTTTCTAATGCCTGCTTTAAATTTTTCTTTGCAAGAGTTGAAGTAATGGCGCCCAAGGCCTTATTTTGCTTATCTTTTAAAATTTCGTCTGTCTTATCGATTTTACCTGGGTTGTATCTAAAATCTTTTTCTGCAGCTTGTGGCAAAAAAGAGCCATCTGCAAGCGGCACGATGCCTCTAGCTACGCATTCGGCCTCTGTAAGCACCTGCACCTTGCAGCGGCACCCCCAGCCATTTGGCGGATAGTTGGTATCCCAAAATTTATCAGTTTTTGGTAGTGTTTTGCCGTGAAGCTTTCTATGAGCTTCTCTTGTTCTGCTATCAAGCACTGCAGTATAGCGGAAGTATTCGCCCAGGCTTTGCATCTGACTTTCATACCTAGCCTTCGCATAGGCCGTTCTCATATTGGTGTTAAATATAGTTCTTAATCTTCTATTTCCTACGTAAATTTCTTTTTCTTCGCCAGTCTTTGGGTCTTTTACTTTGATATTTCCCAGCCAACCTTTCTTTGCCAGCATAGGCTTTACACTATTTTTCCACTCGTCAAACCCAATGCCCTCTTTAAAAGCTTTTGTAAGCGAACTTTGCATATCTTTTAAAAGGTCTAAATTTGTCATCTTGGCTATCGTAAAAGCCTTTTTGTGGGCGTCGTGCACAATCTCGTCGTAATCAAAGTGTACTTCTGGCTTTTTGCTTCGTAGATATTCATAAACCGCTGTAGGCTCCTCGAAAAAACTAAATTTCATCTATATATCCCAACATCTGCGCATTGGCTACGGCTTTAAACATCAAGGGCTCAAGCTTTTCAAATGGTAGATCGTAAAGCTCGTAAAGCTTATCGAAAGCCTCTTCGTAAGTCTCGCTGCTTGCGATTAGTTTGTTTAAGGTTGCTTCTATCTCGCCGTCTTCTATATCCATCTCGTCCGTGGCTTTATCAAATCTATCTAAAGCCTTTAAAGAGCCTTTTAAGGCTGTTAAATTAGCTTTATTAGCTTTTAAATTTTTCTCTTGCACCCCGGCATTTTCGTCGATCTCGATATTGTAAGTCGAGGTTATATATTTTTTGGTTGGAGCAAAGCCCATATCGTATAGTGTCTTGTCTCTTGTAGCGCGCTCGGTATTAGGAGCGTCTTCGTCGAATAGTTTGGCGTAAAACTCGCCGTTATAGCCGTTGATCTCCTTAAAAAAGCTTATGGCCTTGTTCATCACGAAGATTAAAATTTTAGCATCGTTTGCGGCCAAATCCTCTCTGATTTCATTATGCGTCTTTGCCGCGGCATAGCTTCCCTCTTTTACGTCGCTAGTCAAATTTGCGCCTAAAATGGCCTTGCTAATTTGATTGTCGAGGTATGCGGGAAGTCTCGTAAAATCTACGTTTGAGGTAGGCTGCACCAGCGTGATCTCCTCGTCCGTGTCTATGACCGCGCTATCGCCGCTAAGCATAGCTTGCACTTCCGCAGCCATTTCGTCGGGCTCGTAGCTAGTTTTTGCTATCGCCCAGGGCGATCCGAATTTTTCTAAAAACCTAAACCAAAACTTCAAGCTGGCGTTTTTCATCTTGACGGGGAAATACAGCTTTTTAAGCAGCCCATCTCCGTATACCTTTCTAAAATTCGCTCTGTTTAATGCGTATATAACTTTTAAAGGCGGAATACTTCGCTCGCTTCCGCTTGCATTAAATGTGAACTCGCCCACATCGTTAAATTTAAATTGCCTAAAATCACGCTGCACGAGTCTTGGGTATACAAGCCCTTCTTTTTCTTTGTAGTTAACCTCGAATACGTTTAGCCCGTAAAGATAGGTCTCTAAAATTTGGCTGACGACGTCGGGGTTAAAAATCTTTTTAAATTCGTCCTTAATTTTTTCATCGTCACAAACGATTTGGATCTCTTTTTTCTCGGTCACGGACTTGCGGCTCACGTCGCACTGCGTAACGGTAAGATCGGCTAATATCATATCCATATCGTCGTCGCCAATGCTGGAAACTCCCGTATTTATCAGCAAATCTATCAGGGTACCGTTTTGGGGAATGAGAGCTGCCGTTTTGCGCTTTATGGGTATCGTCTGAGATTGGCTTTCGTTTTTGTTGTTTAATTTTAATCGTTTGAAATTTGATTTTTTCTTACTCATCTATTGCGCCTTTTTACTTTCTTTTTTAGTTTCGTTAGGTCGTATGCGCCTGCTAAGCTGTCGGGCGCGTCGTCGTGCTTGGCTTCGGGATACTCCGTAAGCTGTTCTATAAGCAGGCTTTGGCTTTGATGGAAGAGTATTTCGCCGTCTTCTATAGGCACTTCAAGCTCCTCTATTCTTTGCCCTTTGCTTGCGGTATTATTCACGCCCTTTAAAGGTAGTTTAACGCCTATTTCAAAGGCCTTTTCTCTGATCCAGCCCCTAAAAAACTCCTGCCCGCCGTTGCTCTCTATCGCACAAACGCGGCACCCGTAAAGCTGATTTAGGCGGATGATTTCTTTGATGGTCCTTTTGGTCTTCATGACCTCTACTATGCTTTCTGCTACATATATCTTGGCTTCTACCTTGCTTACTCCTAACACCGTTATAGCCGTGTAGTCCGATTTTTTCTTTTCGCCTGCCGGGTCGATATACATCACGAAATAATCGCACCTCGGAAGCTCGCGGTAAAAATGTATACTCTCTTTGGTGAAAATTTGAGTTTCGCTACGCGGATCGTTTTGCTGCTCTTTGTTAAAAGATTTCAAGTTTTCGGCGCGCTTTTGCATGAGTTTTAAAATCGGTAGCGCATCCTCCCAAAGCACCCGCGCACCGTCGTCCATAATGGCTTTGTTTTTTAAATAAAACGTTTCGCTAGCCTCTTTTGAAACATTTTTGTAAAGTTCGCTCCATCTCTCCCACAGATCCATACGCTTTGGGAAATTTACGATGCTTTGGTACTTTTTGGCGTTCCAAAATTTGAGTTTGAGCTTCCTAGCTAAAACGCTATCTGCGTGAAGTACGGTGCCGATATAAAGCACGTCTAGGCTACCGTCTACGCTGCCCAAATTTAAAACCGCTTCGTCTAGCCACTCCTCGAGCTTGTCGCGTTGCTCTTTGCTGCGTACGTTGGTATCGTTTTCCAGGTCGTCTAGGACTACTAGATCAGGGCGATAAACGCCGAATTTTACGCCGCGCAGTCTTTTACCAGAGCCAAAAGCCTTAAGCTTGACTCCGTTTTTGGATACGAACTCGCCTATCTTCCAATTTTTGCTTGCGCCGCAAACGTGCGGGAAGTCCATTTTTAAATTTGCGTTGTCCTCAAGCTCGGCTTTGATGGCTTCAAGACACCCCTCGACCAGTTCCACAGCGTCTGAAATTTCGACAATGAAACGCTTCTTGCCAAAACAAATGCACCAAAGCGGAAGAAGCTGCGAGCAGTACGTGGTCTTTGCATGTCCGCGCGGCGCGGCACGGGCGTATTTGTCTCCGCTTGCGTTTTGCGTCATAGCTTCAAAAATTTGCGCTAGATCCTCGTGAAGCGCGCAAGAGCTGCTAATGCTAAAATAGTGCGGAAAATAAGTCCTTGCAAAAAACATAAAATCGCGCTCGGCGCGTTTTACCCTTGCGGCCCTATCTTTGGGAGATAGAGGGCTATTTAGGTGTATCTGCTCTTTTAGCTCGCCACTAAGCTCCTCAAGCCAGCCGTAAAAGTCTTTGCGCGTGAGCTTGCTAAGCTCGGGCTCTACGGCGCCGGCTTGCTTGTGCGTTTCTCTACTGTATTCTAGGAAGCCATCTAGCTCATCTCTTGAAAAAAGCATACATCATCCTAAACATCAAGCTCTTCGATAGCTTTGACGAATTTTTCGCTCTCGATGAGCTCTACGAGTTTTTTGATACACTCTTTGTTCTCGTCGTCTTTAAATTTATCGACTACCAGCATAATGACCTTTTTGGCGATGCTTAAGCGGTATGCTGCCGGATTTTCGTAGCTTGCAACCTTGGTCATCTTAACGAAGCTGTCGCCTATCTTTGAAAGCGCCTCGGCCTTTTTGCCCGCAGGCAGTTCGCTCTCTCTTATATCTTTTACGGCTAGGCGCATCTCTTCGATAAAGTTTTGATAGATATTTTGCTTATCTTCGCCGCTTTTATTTAGATAGCTTGCTGCTTTTAGTTCGTCCCAGTCGCCGTTTTGGGATTTGTAGTTTTTTATAGTTTTTACGGTTTTGTTTAAAATTTCGGCTATACGTTCTAAACTAAAGCCTTTTAAGTAAAGTTCTTTAGCCAGTTCTTTGATATTCGGTTTTTCAGCCATTTAAATCCTTTAAGTCCATTTTTTTCTCGCTGTGCCTAAAAGCTCTTATGCCGAGCTTGGGCGCACTGTCGTCTTCTAACGTAACGGGAAGCTTTTTGCTAGCCATTTTTAAAAGCAAAGCGTCTAGCTTTGCTATTTGTTCGTTTAGCGCCTCTTTGGGGAAGTTGTTTCGCTTTTTTAGCTCGATAATAGTCAAATTTACGCCGATGTCTTTTAATAGCGGCGTAGGGTTTTGCGGAAGTTTGATGAAAGAGGAGATATAAGCCAAGGCATCGTTTACGCTATCGTCTATGACGCCTTGATTAATGGCGCCGCTCCCTTCAAAATCGCTAAGCTCAAGCAACTCTCTAGCAGAAACTTCTTTTAGCAAATCGTCATTAGTTATATCCATCTTATCTCCAAATATTTTAAGCCTTTTAACGAGCGTTAAAGGCGCGTTAAAACGTTTAAAATATTTTTTTAGTATATTCGGTCGTTTTTAATTTAAAAGGGCTCTAAGCCCTTTTAAATTACATTTTTAGCTCGATTATGGCGTCAAGCCTATTGCAGATCGGAAGCGGTCTGCTTTCGCTAACTATGCCCCAGCCCATACCTTTGTCAAGCACCTCGGGAGCCGCAGCAAAGAATTTAGTCGGAGCTTTGCCGATGGCAGACGTGTGATTGGCTCTCGTATAAACTACCTCGAAGATGTCGTCCATCAAAGGAACTACTATGCCTTTTTTGCCGCTCATGTAGCTCGTATCTTTACCTTTTGTGTTTTTGTACGAGGCATCATACGGCATAAAGGTCTTGCCGAAAAGTTTAAGAGTTAAAACTCCATTGCTATCGACAACTTCGCAGGATTTTAGCTTTAGAAGCTCCTGGGCTTCGGCTAGTTTAAGCAGCTCGCCAAAAAGCTCTCTGGTTACTAGCGCGATATACGGCTTTGCAATACCTAACACCTCTTTTTGAGCGGCCTCGATATCGCTTAATAAATCCAATAACTTAGTCGCATTCGTGATGGTTATCTCTTTTCTATTTGCGCTAAGTTCAAACAGCACCTTTCCTTTGCCGTCCATTACCTTACCGAAAATAGCGCCTATGGCCATATACTCTACCGTATTGGCGATATTGCTCTTTTGGCTAGCTAGTTTTTTGCCGATAGCCGCAGACAATGATTTAAGCTGCTCGCTTTGAGTATTGAGCGTTTTTAATAAATTCATCTCGCTGGCTGGAAGCGTATCGTACTGCGGGAAGCGAGGAAGCGGCACGGAAATAATGGTTTGGTCAGGGTTTTTTGTCACTAAATGCTCTCCGTTTTCGCTAACGCTTTCAAGGATCACGCCTGCGCCTTTTTCTATGATAATATTATGTGTATTTGAAAGCGTCGGAGTCCATTTTTTGAAAAACGTATCCGTTATAAAACTTTGATCAGCCTTAGTCTGATTTATGATCTCAGTCATCGCCTCGACCGTAAATTTTTTTAAAAGTTCATCCATTTTTATCTCCTTATCTCACTATAATTTTTTGTTTGAATAGCGCCGTCTTTAGCTCCGCTGCGGCGCCTTCCAGCATTACTTCGCCAAGCACCAGTACATCGGCTTCTTTGGTGGCTTCTACGTTGTCGCAAAGCACGCCAAATACCGCCTGGGCGTTTGCGATGGTTGTAGTTTGGTTGTCGCTAGTTACGGCCGCAAAACTCTCGCCACCGTTAATGCTAAATAGCACGGCTCCGCATTCTAGGGCCTTTGTGGTCTCTACTTTGGCATTAACGCCGAGCACCTTGTTTACGACCACATCTCCGATGGTCTTTGGCTTTTTTTGTTCGTTAGGCATTTTATTCTCCTCCTAATGCAAATTTAACGACGTCTATTTCTACGTCAGATTGGCTTTTGTTGGCAAACATATCGTTACCGGGCGCGCTCGTTTTTTGCTGCGGCGGCATAACGCCTTTTAAAAACTCTTTAAAGCCGTTTAAATCGGCTTTTGCGTAACTGAGTGCCCACTGCTTTTGACTTTCTTGTAGCTTATTTGCGATAATAGCTGTATCTACCGCGCTTTGAGCTAGTTGTTCTTTTAGCGTAGCGATCTCTTGTTTAGAGGCGTCAAGCTGATTTTTAAGCTCGACTATCTGAGCCTCATAGTTTGCGCCGTTTTGCGTAGCAACCTGAGCCTGGGGCTCGCCCTTTGGACTTTTAGTATTATCCATGTTCGTCTCCTTTGTAAAATTTTTATTTGCTCTTACTTCACCCAGCTCGTCAAGAAACGGCTTATTAGTTAGCGCCGCCGAGTGCAGCGTACACCCCTGCCAAGCTCCGGTTTTTTCGTCTACGCCCATAAAGTCGTAAACCGGGCTAAGATATTTATATTCGCCGTTTTTGATAAATTCTTTTGCTTTAGTCGTCCAACTTACGCGCCCGTAAAGCGCGCCGTCTTTTATAAAAAGCTCTTTTATCCAGCCCGCAGCAGGCGCTATCTCCCCGCTTAAAGTTTGGTGCTCGTAGTCGATCACTATGTCTAGGCTGCGCTTGTCGAAATTTAGTTTCATCTTTTCGATATCGGCAGCGTCTATACTAAACGTTCCTCCAGCATGTCCTTGCCAAACTCCGGTTACGGCTAGGCAAATTTCGCTTAAAACTTCTTCTTTATCGTTCTTTAGCGCGATTAAGTCTTTGGTTATGAGCATAAGAATTCGTCCTTTTCTAAAAATTGCGTTTGTATCTGCCTGGTGAGCACGTAGACGTAGCCATAGTCGGTAATATCGTTTAGCGACGCCTTAGCGCTTTGGGGCTCTATCCTAAACTCGTTGCATAAATTCGAGTTTTTTAGCCTTTCGTCTATCGCCTCGCATAGAGCGTAGGCTTTAAATTTATTGGCTTGTCGGTAGCTTTGATTTTTGTTTGAAGTGCAAGCTAGTATATGGATATTATACGTCGCGTTTCGCTCTACTACGTTTTCGTATTTTTCATCCACGAACTCTACGAATATGAAGCTCTCACCGCCTTTTATCAACAGCTCCATCTCTTCTTTATTGTTAAACTCGCCCAGATACGCCCTAACTACCGAGTTTTTGGGTTCGGTCGCTTCTTTAATCGTATTTATAAGTTCTTTTTCAAATTCTTCCAGCATTTAGCGCCTTTGATTATTTTTTGTGCGAATTATGGACTGTTTCGCGCCGAAAATCTATTACAGAACTTTGACAAAGTTTTTTGACAAAAAATCGTGATAGATTTTTGAGGCGGGTATGGCGTAATATTGCGGCAAAAGTTTGGAGAATGCAATGACTTTAATAGAAAAAATCAAAGAAAACGAGGGCCTTAAAGACCATCGCTACGAGGATAACCTGGGAAGAGCAACCGTGGGCTACGGCTTTTTGCTGGCCGCGCTTACGCCCGATGAGCTAGCGCTAAACGGCGGCAAATATGAACCCATGAGCAAAGCGACGGCCGATAAAATTTTAGAGCTCAAGCTTGAAAAACTAACCGCCGCGGTATTTGTGACGTTTGATTGGCTAAAGGATAAACCGAAAAACGTCCAAGAAGTAGTGATAGAAATGGCCTATCAGCTAGGCGTTTCAAAAGTGAAGAAATTCGTAACTACGATGCATCATATAAGAATGGGCGAATACGAAGCCGCCTATCAAAGCGGCATGAATTCTCTTTGGGCGAAACAAACTCCAAACAGAGCAAAAAAGGTACTAGGAGGCTTATTGTGAAGTTAACAATAACGCGCTTTAAAAATATAAGTGACGGTACGATAGGAAAGTTTGAACTGTGCGAAGCGGACGAAAAGCCGCTACTTTTAGGCTACACCCTTGAACCCGCGGGCGAAGACTGTGTAACGCCGGGGCGAGATCTACGCGTGCCGCAAGGAGTATACGAGACGGCGTGGGAGTATAGTCCGCGCTTCGGACGGGTTCTAGCGACGCTTTTTAACGAAGAGGTAAGCAAAAACCGCCGTATACTCATTCACGCGGGAAACTACCCTAAAGATACGCTAGGCTGCGTTTTAATAGGCGCTAAAGCGGACGAAAGAGGAATTTACGATAGCAAAAAGACGCTTGAAGCCTTTATGGAGCGAGCCAAGAATAAGCCGCTAACCGTAGAAATCATAAACAAGGGCGTTTAAATGGGATTTTTGGCGACTAAACTTCCTATCGTAGGTTTTGCGTTAGCTGCGCTTTTAGGTTTTGCTTGCATAAATTTGTTCCTCGAAAATTCAAGGCTAGAGGGCGTAAATTCCGTCTTGCTTAAAGACCTTAAAAGCGAAAAAGAGAAAAACGAGCGATTAACCAAGGACTACACTACAGTCAAAAACAATCTAAGTGCCTGCGATACAGCTCTTGCTTCACAAAACGAAGCTATAAAGGCTGCTGCGGTAAAGATCGACGATACCCCGTCAAAAGAGGTCGAGCGGATAAAGAAGATCTACGTCAAAGATAAAAATTGCGAAAGCGAGCTGGCTGCATATAAGGAGCTGTTTAAATGAGAATATTAGTGTTCTTTATGGTGCTCATTCTACTTTTTTCAGGCTGCGCGAATAAACAAGTGCCTGAGCCTAGTGTTATATATAAAGAAAAATATATGCCCATAAAATGCAACGCCAAAATGCCACTAAAACCCAAAAATGATGGCACGTTTGAGACGGACAAGAAGATTGCTGTTTATTACCGCGACTGTGAAAGAAAACTAAAAAAATGTCTTGGAATAAAGGAAGAAGATGGAAAATAGCCTAGATTTTAGCAATGAGATAAGAGAAACAGCTGGATTAATAAATTTAGCTGGATCATGGGGGTTAAATGAATTTATCGTCTTTATGGCGATTTTTGGCTTTTTGGCATTTGTGGTGATCTTTTGGTTGCTTAGCAGATATACGAGCAAAAACACTGATTTGATGATCGATGTGGTCAATAAAAATAGTGAAGCGATAAATAAACAAAGTAGTGCCACTGAAAAACTAAGCGATATCTTAGCAGCAAATTTTGCCATAAATAAAGAGAAGCTCAATGAAATACATGATGATGTAAAAGAGATCAAGCATAGCGTAAAGTACACAAGAACGCCAAGAAATAAAAAATTTAGCGAGCATATAAATGATTGAAGTTGGAATTATCAGTGAAGTAAGAAATGACCGTGCAAAAGTTGCCATTGGTTCGATGGTAACTGATTTTTTGCCGGTATTTCAAGCACATGCCAACTCTTATGCAGTGAGCTTTTCACCAATACGCGTAGGAGAGCAAGTGCTAGTGCTGCCTGTACATGATGAATTAAACTCAGGTGTGGTGCTTCGTGGGCTTTATCAAAGTTCATATAAAACTGATGCAACTGACAAGAAAGTACATATAAGTTTTGAAGATGGCATAAAGATGAGTTACGACAGCTCTAGCTCGTGCCTTGAAATTTCATCTCCAAAGCTTATAAACATAACTTGCGATAACGCAAATGTAAAGGCTAAAAATGTGATGGTAGAAGCTAGCGATACAATGGTAAAAAGCCCAAGCATCAAGCTACTTGGCAACACTTTGATACAAGGGGCGATAAATACAGCAGGAAGCGGTGGTGGTAGTGGTAGCTTTGAGATAAACGGAGATGTAAAAATCACTGGCTCAATCACAACAGGTGGTAATGCAAGCTTTGGTGGTAGCGTACGTGATGGACGTGGCAGCCTAACAGATCACACAAATAACGGACTTGCGAGGGATTAGTGATGAAATATCTCATTGATATAGAAAACTCTATCAAAGACATACTTCTAACTCCGCTTGGCTCAAGGGTGATGCTACCTGAGTATGGCAGCAGAATTTATGAGCTAATAGATCGCAAGGTAGATGATGAATTTCGTGCTGATCTGGCGTGTTTTGTCATTGAAGCGGTTGAGAAATGGGAAAAGAGAGTAAAGATCGATGAAGTTCGTCTTGTAGGTCTAAAAGATCATAAGCTAAATTTTAAGATCGTTTTAACGAGTGGTAATGAGATAGGAATTGAAATATGAAGCTAGAAAATTTACCATATCCAAACGTTATCGAAGAGCTAAATTTTAACGATCTTTTAAAGGGTATTAAAGAGCTTTTTAAAGGCTATCTAAACGATGACGAAATTTCTTTGCTTGAAAGCGATCGATACTCCGCTTTGCTTGAAACTCTCGCATATCGTGAGCTTTTGCTAAGGGCTAGGATAAATGAAAGCGTGAAAAGCATGCTTTTGCCTTATGCCTCAGGCAGCGATCTTGACAACGTAGTAGCGATCTATGGTATCGAAAGACTTCAAGGAGAAAAGCCAACAGCGGGCATCGAGCTAACACTCTCCATCACAAGAGATAGCGACACCATCGTGCCTGCAAAAAGCATATTTAGAAGTGAAAAAGGTGACACGGCCATCCTTAAAGATAGCGTGATCATCAAACAAGGAGAGCTAAAAGCCACCGGCAAAATCATACTCGATGAATTTGTAAAAGTTAGCGCGGTCAAATGCGAGCTCATTCAAACACCGCTGCCATTTGTTTTAAAAGCCAAACAAACATCAAATTTCACCGGTGGAGCGGAGGCTGAAAGCGACGAGAGACTTCGTGAGCGAGCAGTGCTTTCACTGGAAAGATTTTCAACCGCAGGAAGTGCAAAAGCCTATATCTATCAAGTACTTTCTGCAAATGCAAAGGTCGAAGAAGTTAGCGTGCTAAACGGCGGAGCAGGTATAGTAAATGTCTATCTAAAAACCTCTGATATGAGCGAGGCTACACGCCAAAGCGTAGAGGATCATCTAAACGGTGAAAAGGTCAGACCGCTCACCGATACAGTGAACGTCAAAAACGCAACTATCAAAGATATAACAATCAGTGCGCAGCTTGAACTAACGGATATGTTTTTACAAGATGAGATCGATAAAACGATAAAGACAAGTAGGAGCAGTCTAAGCTTAGGCGAGGATCTAAATTTAAGCTATATCTACTCTACGCTTCATAAAAACGGAGTGTACCGGGTAAATTTAAAAGTTCCCACTACTGATACAAAAGTAAATGATGATAGTTTTATAAGGCTAAATTTTAATCTAAGCTACAAAAAGGCCGAGCTGTGAGCCTACTGCCAAATCATAAAAGCAAACTTGATAAGCTGCTCGATGAGCTTTTTGGGCTTAGATTTGAAGGTCTTGACATAAGTGTCATAAATACGCTTGCCGATTCTTGTCCGGTCTCTTTGCTGTCTATTCTTGCAACCAGCTTCGAAGTAGATATAGACGGACTCAACGAGACAAACGCCAGATGGCTCATAAAAAACGCCTTTAAAATTCACTTTTACAGCGGTTCTTTTTACGCGGTCAAAAAGGCGGTTCAAAGCGTAGATAGTGGTGCAATCATCATCGAGGGCAACCTAAGTCAAAAATATGACGGATCCATAAAACATAACAAAAGTAGGTTTTACGGCTCTAACACTCACTGGGCGGAGTATAGCATCATTGCCAGCATTCCTCTTTCAAAACAAAAAGCAAAGCGTATAAGCGAGGCTGCCAAGAGTGCAGCTCCCGCTAGGTGCGTGCTTGTGAGTATAGATCATAGAGCAAGTAGCGTGATCTACGACGGACAAATAAAATACAACGATCAATTCAACTATGGAGCATACAATGGCTAATCTAAAAGAAGAAAACAAGTGGGAAGAAGGTATCTATCAGCTTGAAGTCACCGATCCGGTAGTAGGCGGGATAGATGGCATCAGTAACAAGCAAGCAAAACAACTGGCAAACCGCACAAGTTACCTAAAAGCGCAGATTGAAGCGGCGGCTAGCAATGTAAACAATAGACTACTAATTAGCACCTATAATGCCGAAAAAGTAAATTTTGCTACAAAAGGCGAAGTGAATGCGAAGCTTGATAAAACTGACGCAGCCGCAGATAGCCATAAGCTAGGCGGCAAAGCCCCGAGCGAATACGCAAGTGCAAACCACAACCACGACGAAATTTATCTAAAAAAAGACAGCGTAGCGGGGCAAATCCCATCTAAAACATTTCAACTTAGCACCGAAAATCTAAACGACATCACTACACCGGGGTTTTACGCAAATGGTAACGGAGCAAACAGTACCGCAGAGAGAAACTATCCGCAAGGTATCATCGATAAAGCTTGCACCTTGCACGTGATGGGCTTTGGGCAAAGTGGCAGCGGTGGCTCGGTCGTTCAGATGATTTATGGTTGGAGTGGCGCAGGAAACGCTAATCAATACATATACAAGCGAGAACATGACGGCGGAAAATGGTCGCCTTGGGTTAGGGTATTAACTGAGGGTAGCATACAAGAGCTTTTACCAAAAGCTTATGTAAGTTTTATAGGCACAACAGGTGAAATTCTAAAAAGCAAAAATATTTTAAGCGTTGCAAAGCTCGGTACTGGTAACTATAAAATATCTTTTTTGCAAGCTATGAGTGATAATAAATATGTGTGTCTGATAAGTGGAGGCAATAAAGGAGTAGCAAGTTCAAACCATGCTAGAAATCTACTTACTTACGAGATTACGCAAGGTAGTTTTTGCATAAATATAATAGCAGGTGCTGGAGTAGGTTGGGCTGATTATGACTTTATTTCGGCGATCATCTACTAAGGAGGAAAACATGAAAGTAATAATATACAAAGACGATAGCAATAAAAACATCATCATCTCACCAAGCAAAGAAGCACTAGCTGAATACACGCTTGAAGAGATAGCAAAAATGCAAGTGCCTAAAAATACAGCCTTTGAGATAGTAGATGTTAAAGATATTCAAAACAAACCGAGCAAAGAGCAGATAAAGCAAAAAGAACTTGCCGAACTTGAAGAGCAAATCAAAGAGACCGAGGGCTATATCCGTCACGCCATACTGATCGGAAACGATAGCGTATTGCCTGAACTTCGCGAGGAATACAAAGAGCTTCTCACTCAAAAAGAAAATCTGACAAAAGGAGACGAACAATGAGGAAACAAATCAAACGCTGCGAGATTTGTAGCTCAAAGCTAGACAAAAATGATGAGTGTACTTGGGAAGGCTGCCCAAAATGCCCAAAGTATGAAACAGATGCAAAAGAGTTAGAGCAGCCAAAAGAGAAAGGTAAAAAATGAGAATATCTAAAAAATAAATTTGCCAAGTCATAAAAAATATAATCATCGAACTGCCGTTTGAAATTTTGGCATTTTTCATAGTGCCGATAGCAGTGGCTTTTTGCAAGAAAGAGGACGAACACTTGCCAAAGTGGGCGGCGTGGTTCGATGACCCCGACTATGGCATAAATGGTGATGAGGGCTGGAAAAGAGAGCACTTCCAGGGAAAAGAAAGGACATACTACGCTCGTTTGCGCTGGTTGCTTAGAAATCGTATCGGTGTCTTTTCGGTCAAATTTTTAGGTGTAAAAGTAAAAGACATCGTGCTATCAAGCGTGATCACACAAGGCAATCCGAAAGTTACGTCAAACGGCGGCATAGTCTCCGACTGGTGCTTGGTCACGTGCAAGCTCAAAAACGGCAAAGAGCGTTTCGGGTATTACCAAACTATCAGATACAAAGGAATTTTCAAGAATTTCTATTGCCGCATATACCTAGGTTGGAAGCTGATGGACGTGGCAGGTATGAATGAGATGAACGCAGAAAAGTATCTTGAGGCCGACGACAAGCCTATCTTAAAATCAGTGTGGGCAATCAACCCATTTAAGAGAGTAAATCAAAAAGGAGAATAAAAATGGCAGCAAAATTTGGTGTAAACGTAACCGTATCAGCTGAGGCGGCAAGACCTATAGCGGTAGAAAGTACTACGCCTATTGGTATAGCAGGGTATGAAGAGGTGTTAGAAAATGGTCTACATTTTTATATGACAACAGCAAAGGCACTTGAAGTCCTTGAAGCAAAATACAAAGCAAAAAAGGATGCAAGCCAAGCTTTTAAAAAAGGTTCTATTTATAGGGCTTTAAAAGGTATTGAAGATCAGGCTGTAAATACGCAAATAATATTAAGTGTATTTACAAAAGATGACGATGAGGACACAAACGATGAGATCACGGAGTGTAAAAGTGCCATTACAGCGTTTGCTAAAGCAAAATCTCGCTTTGGATATAACCCTAATCTAATCATAGCGCCTGGATTTAGCCAAGAAGACGCCGTAAAAGGCGAGATAGAAAAAGTAGCTACCAGGCTAAAAGCGACCGGCATCGTAGATCTAAAAGCCCAGGACGCGGCCGCAGCGATAGTAAAGATGGGAGACTTCGGCACTAGAAGGCTCGTTGCGGCGTATCCTAACGTCAAGGTTTGGGATGATGAAACCAACGCTTACGTCTATGAGGGGCAAAGCGCGAGAATAGCCGGCATGATAGCTCATACGGACGGCCAGAGCGAGTTTGGATATAGTGACAGCTACTCAAATAGGGTTATGATAGGAGTTTCGGGCACGGAAATAGACGTAGATTTCGAGCTAGGCGAAACCTGCACCGCGGACGAGCTAAGGGCGGCAAAAATTTCGACCGTCATTAGAGAAAGCGGCTTTAGAGCATGGGGCGGAGAGACTAGCGATCAAGATACTATATGGAAGGATTTAGCGCGAGTAAGGGTATTTGACCGTATTTCGCAGGCTTGCCAAAAAGGGGTGCTATTTGCGATAGACAAAAAAGCAGACCAGCTATATCACGCCAAAAGAAGCGTTAGCGAGCTGCTTAGGGGGCTTGTAGGGGCAAAAGTATTGCTCGGATACGAGCTATCTTGGAGCGAGAAAAATACGCTGGCCAATATCACGGACGGTAAATTTTACCTAGACGTCAGAATGCAAAACAATCCGATCGTTAAGCAGCTTACACTTGATTTTATCTACGTGGATAAATACGGCGAAACGCTTATGAACGATTTAAATAAATAAGGAGTAAAAAATGGTAAAAAGACAAATTCCTCAGGTTATCCAGGAAGCAAACGTATTCATAAACGGTCAAGGATATTTGGGCGTAGTTAAATCGCTCACTATACCAAAGATAGAACAAGAGACGATCGAAGCCAAAGGGGCTCTTGGAGGCAATTTCGCAAGCGGGACGATAAAGCCAGTGGAAATGGAGTTTAAGCTAAGCGTGCTCGATAGGAACACATACTTGGGTTATGGACTCAACACTTGGAATAACAGAATTCCTTTTTTATTCAAGGCTAGCATCTTTCAATCCGGCAAAGGCTCTCCAGAACCTTTTTCTATGGCGGTTACCGGGGATATTACTGAGATAGATCCGGGAAGCTTTGAAAGCGGTAAAGAGATGGAGGTGAGCGTCAAGCTAGCCGTTCATTTTTTAGATATAAATATAGGCAAAGTGCCAGTAGCGCTACTAGACGTCGAAAACATGATATGCCTTATAGGCGGTGTGGATTATTTGGCGCAAGTGCGCTCAAATTTGGGCGAATAAATAAAACTAAAATTTTAAAAGGATATATGATGAGAAAAACGACGATTAAGTTGCCTATTAACGGCAAAGAAGTAGAAATTTTCGCGCCTACGGTTAGAGTTATGAAGCTAGCCGGGCTTGAAAAAAGCGACGACGAGAGAGCGATCAAGCTAGTAGTTAGCTGCGCTAATATGTCAAGCGACGAAGTAGAAAGCCTTGATATGCTTGATTTTAAAGCGATCGAGGAGGTGATTAAGGATTTTTTGCAACCTGCGAAAAAATCTGCATAAATAACGAGGCCGTAGCGTCGGTAGCTTACGTTTTAGGGTTCGGCTATAGCGAAATTTTAGATTTAGACGTAATAGATTTTAGCGAGTTCGTTAAAATCTCGGAGCGAATTTTAAAGGCCAAAAGCGGAGTTAGTTAGATTTTTTTAATATTCTAGAAGCGTTTAAAAACGGCGCCAACTCCGCCTATTAAGCCGCCTAACAAACCTAGTCCGAAAAACAAAGCGATTAATGTCTGCCAAAACCCTACCGGCGAGGCATAGAAAAATAAAAATATAAAAATCGGAACAAAAAAAGCCATTTTAAATCCTTTTCACGGATTATAGCATATTAAAGGAAAATTATGGACAACTCGCAAATCGGTATTAGTATAGGCCTAGCCGTTAAAGGGTTAAGTCAAATTTCGGAGTTAAAAAAGGGATTCGACGGTTTAAAAAGTAAAATTTCGCAGGCCAAAAACGCCGTTACGAGCCTAGATAGCGCCAAGCTTTCCAACCTATCGGCGCAAATAAAATCGGCAAGAAAAGAGCTTTTTAGCGAACTTACCTCAAATCTAGGCGCTATCGCCAACTCTGCGGCTATTGGTTTACCTATTAAGCTAGCCATCGACGACGAAGCGGCGTTTGCCAACGTTAAAAAATACGTAGACGATACGGACGAAAATTTAACTACGTTAAAAAATAGTATGAGAGGGCTAAGCACCTCGCTGGGAAAAAGCTTCGGTGATATCGCTCAAATAGCCGTAGGTGGCGGTAAAATAAATTTAAAAGGGGACGAACTAGTAGCCTATACGAAGATGCTAGCTACCGGCTCAGTCGCGTTTGAAATGAGCGCGGACGCCTTGTCTCGCGCGGCCAATAATATGAAAGTCGGCTTTAAAATGGATAATTTAGAGCTTTTAAACGACTTTTTTGACAGAGTAAATTTGCTCGATAACAAAGTAACCAACGCAAATGCGGACGAGATATTCGAAGCTACGGCGCTAACGGCCGCAAATGCGAGTCTAATCGGATTAAGCGCGACCGACGCCGCCGCGATTAGCTCTACCATGTTAAGCACCGGTAAAGCTACGTCGGTCGTGGGCACTAGCTTAAATGCGCTTTATTCGACCTTATCGATGGCGGATAAAAAAGGCAAAGCGTTTCAAGAAGCGTTAGCTAGTATCGGTATGGACGCCGGGTATCTAAAAGCGGCTCTAGCTAAAGACGCCGCGGGCGCGATAACTACGTTTTTAGAAGCGATTTCAAAAGCCGATAAGGATAAGCAAGCTGGGCTTTTATACGATCTAGTGGGCGGAAATTTTAACGACGAAATCGCGGGGCTCGTCACCAACATAGGCGCCCTTAAAGAAAACATGAGATTAGCCCGCTCGAACGAAGCGATAGGATCTATGCAAAAAGAGCTTCAAACCAAGCTAGATACTACGAAATCAGGCATAGAAAGATTGACGCAGGCGTGGAGAAATTTAGGCTCAAATCTTGGAGAGACGTTTTTACCGCTTACTAATGCCGTTGCTTCGGTACTGGGCGGGATAGCCGGTACGCTTGGCGAGCTAAACTCTAAATTTCCTACGCTTAGCGCCGTAATAGTAAGCGCGGTTGCGGGCTTTATGATGTTTAAGCCGCTTTTACTTATCGGTAAAATCGCGCTTTTAAGCGTTGCGGACGGCTTTTTGGGCGTCGTTAAAATACTTAAATTTTTAAATCCTTTAAATTTGGTAGCGGCGGCTAGGTGGAGCGCTCACGCGTTTAGTTTAGTGGGCGCGACGCTCGCAGCAAAAGCCCATGCGTTTAGTATGCTATTAGTAGGCACTAGGCTAAGATCTGCGTTAATACTAACCGCCGCTTGGAGCGGGGCTACGAAAATCGCCGTGGGTGCTTCTTTGATACTAGGTAGAGGGCTAGCTTTTTTACGTGCCGGCTTTATAGCCGCCGCGGCCGGCATGAAGATAATGCGCCTAGCCCTCATCTCTACCGGAATCGGGGCTTTGGTAGTAGCTCTCGGGGCGGGCGCGGCATGGATTATAGAAAATTGGGATAAGGTGAAAACCTTTTTTGAAAATATCTGGGAGAACGTAAAGCCTTATTGGGAGGCTACTTCAAATTTCTTTAGCTCTATATTTGATTCGGTAGTAGAGTGGTGGAGATCTATATTCGGAGGCTTTTTTGATTGGGTATCCGAGAAATTTCAGTGGGTCGTAGATACCGTTAGCTCTATCGGCGACGCGCTCGGGGCGGCTACTGATTGGACGAAAGACGCTCTTGGTATAGGAGACGGCAAAGAGAGCAACTGGTATAACCCCTTTTCTTGGTTTAACGACGAAGAACCTCAAAGCGCGCCGATAAAGGCCAAAGAGGCCTTATTCGCGGCGTCTAAACCTGCCTCCTCGCAAGCCGCCGCAGTAGCGGCTACCGCAAGTGGGGCAAATATCAATATAAGCTTTAACGGCGATTTTTTACTTAATTCAAATAACGGCAAATTCGATCTGGAAAGCTTTAAAGCTCAAATCGCAAGAAGCGTCAAAGAGGCGCTTAAAAGAGATGAATTTAACAGCGCCAATACCGAAATAAGAGAGCAAAGGTAGCGATATGGTCTTAAATTTAGGAGGCTTTAAATTTAACTGGAAACAAGTAGGCGGTATATCATTAGAGACCGAGTTTGGCATAAGCTCGCAGGACCGTATCCAAAATCATCCGGCTTTATTTGCGGCAAACCTCGGAAACCAAACCGTGAACATAGAGGGCCAGACCATGCCTTATAACGGCGACAAACAAACGGCGCTAAAAAGGCTTTACGAGCTGGCGCGCAGTAGGCAAAGCTATGCGCTAACCAACGGAAACGGCAAATATTTTGGCAGGTTCGCGGTTGTTAAAATCAGCGAAAAACAAGCCGTATTTACCCCAAACGGAGCGTTTTTTACGCAGAGCTTTAGTTTGGAGCTCAGGAGAGATTATGACTAAAATTTACATAGCCAAGGATAACGATAGGCTCGATACTATCGTTTACGCGCATTATGGGCATTTAAGATTTTTTGAGCAGGTGTTAGCCCTAAATCCAAAACTAGCCGCTACGCTTAAAGCGGGCGATAGGGTATTTTTGCCCGAGATAAAAGAGAAAGCCAAAGAACAGGCCAAATTATGGTAAAACACCCGAATTTCAAGCTCGAAGCAAACGGCAAAGATATTACGGAGATCATTAAAGCAAATCTCATCAGTCTAAATTTCGACGACAAGGAAGGTAGCAAAAGCGACGAGATAAGCTTTAGCGTTAGCGGTATATACGCCAAGCCCGTATTCGGAGATAGTCTTAAACTTTGGCTAGGATATGGGGAGGATCTTTATCTTTGCGGCTCGTTTAGCGTCCAGACCGCAAGCAGAGACTACAAAAACTACGCTACGGAAGTAAGAGCCACTGCCGTAAACTTCGCAAGCCCTCAAAAAATCAAAAAGCGCAGAAGCTGGGAGAATACCACCGTATTTGAAATAGCAAGGAAGATAGCCGCCGAAAATAAGCTCGCCGTAAAAACGTCCGGACAGGATCAAAACATCGCCTCCGTCTTGCAAAACGACGCGGGAGATCTAGATTTCTTGTATGGGCTTTGCTTTGATTACGGCTTTATCATGGCTGTCAAAAATAACACCATCGTCATAGCCGCAAAAGATGCGAAGGGAGACGAAACGCAAACGTCAAATACCCCTAAAAACGAGAGTTTGCCTAAATTTACCCTAAATTTAGCCGAGCTTTACTCGTTAGAGATTACGGAGGCAAACAGAAACTCCTACGGAGCGGTTATAGTAGAGTGGCAAGACATAGAAGCGGGTAAAACAAAGAGTATTAAGGTGGGCTCTGGAGACCAAATTTACAAGATGCAAATAGCCCAACCAAAGAGCGACAATGAAGCCTTTAAAATGGGCGAAGCCAAGCTAAACGAGCTACAAAAGGGCGGTATAAACGGCAGGTGTAGTTTACCCGGCGCAAATATAGTAGCAGGCGGAAAGCTAAAATTTAAAGGCATCGCTGGACTAGAAAATAATGAATTTAGCATTAAAAGCGTGGAGCATAGGCTGACAAGCAAAGATTATACGTGTGAAGTGGAGTTTGAGGGGTAAAGTACTAAATCAAACTTCTTAAAATCAAGAAGATATTTTGTACTAATAACAAAAACATAATAAATGCCGTATAATATAACCATGTAAAAAATAAAAAAGGTAGTGAAATTTATGGAAAAGACAGAATTGATTAATGCTATAGAAACACAAAAAAATAATTTTTATAAAGATGGAAACATATTTTTACTAAAAAAAGACAATGAGTTCATTGATGGCGATCTCAGAACCGCAAAAATAGATGATGAGGAATTAGATATAAATGGTATGAAGATAAAAATTCTATCATCACTATTTAAAAGACAAGATGGGGTTTCTAATGATTGGAGCATATATGAATTTGCAAGCGTTGGATTTAATGAGACAAGAGAAGGCTACTATAAGCTATGGATACCTTGTGAAAATGCCAGTAGTAAACAATCTGATCATTTTGGTAGTGATATATTTGTACATGGGTCTTACGGTAGTTTGAATGATTATTTAAAATTTAATATTAAAGAAAAATATACGTTTTTATTTTTTTATCATAATAGTAATTTTTTGATTATAGATTGTAAGAAAAAAATCACCTTCAAAGAGTTTGATGAGTATTGCAGGGTTATATTATCTGCAGTTGGTTTCATTACCGGCTTTATACAGATGGATAGAGGTTATTATTTTGAAGACGATGATTTAGAATGTTCGGAATACAAAAATTTTAAATATACAAGTAGTTTTTCTCCTACTTATAAAAGTAGCTTTTACACAATAGAAGGAAATCCGCATAAATATTGCTTCTCAAATAAAAAAGTTGATATCAACGAAAAAAATAAAAAACTCAACAAAAAAGATTTTGAAAATTTGATAGATAAAATGCTAGACAATATAAATTTCAGAGAAGCGATAGATACACTAACGACAGCAAATACCCTATCTATAAGCTACTACTCAATGAGATTACTTGCAACAGTTTTAGAAATTCTAACGCAAAAAAATGAATCGGACAATAAGAGAACTGGAATAAAAAGAACTACTTATGAAAAAGATTTTATTAAGCAGCTCAAGAAAGAAGCAAAACGACTCATAG
This sequence comes from Campylobacter concisus, assembly GCF_002913745.1. Taxonomy (GTDB): domain Bacteria; phylum Campylobacterota; class Campylobacteria; order Campylobacterales; family Campylobacteraceae; genus Campylobacter_A; species Campylobacter_A concisus_R. The sequence continues at coordinate 10,298 of NZ_PPCG01000068.1, read as the reverse complement.
GAGATAATTCTAGTTTAAAAGAAAAAAAGAAAAATATATTAGGCAGAATTGACAATATATTTAATCTACCAAATAACGATAAGTTATTATCATTATTTGATGAAAATACAATTAAATTAAACGAGTTAGATAAAAAGTGTATTATGCTTAGGAATCATCTCTTACATGGAAATGTGCCCGTAACCGGCATTCTTAAAAATCAAGACGAGATAACACAAGTAATGTTTATATATTTAAAATTAACTACATTGATAAATGCTGCAATATATAGCAGTATAGGATACAAAGGGATAATAAGAAATTTACCAAAACTTTTTATGGATTATAAAAATATAGAAGAACTCCAAAACGAAGAGTATTTTATTTCTATAAATTAATAGATAAAACTTACAAAATTTCTAGTAGCCTTAGATCAAATTAATATTGTTAAGTTTCTCATTTTTTACATTAAGGTGAAAAATGAGATTTTTTATGAAAATTATGAGACAGGTTAAAAGGTCTTTAAAGGCTTATTAAAGGTCTTTAAATTTATTTTTTGATAGATTGAACGACAACGCCAATTATCTTACCTTTAATAGATTACTCTCTTATGAGAGCTTTTTCGTCTTTTTATAGCTTTCGATCTTTAAATATTCAATAGTATTTAAAGTCTCTTTGACGAATTTTTATGCTTTTTTAAAGGGTGAAATTTTGCATTTAAAATGATAGTAAGCAACGTCCGATTTTTTCTCCACTATCATTTTAAATGCAAGATACTGTCATTTTAAATGCGTGCCGATATGTTTTAAAGGCAGCTTGTCTTTTTTTGCTTGCAAAATTTACTACCGCTTTTATAAAATTTTGGCTTAATGCTCTCAAAGCTTATCTTGAAATTTCTGCTTATTACTCATATAAACAAAGCTTAGTACTTCAGCCACAGCCCTAAAAAGGTGTGCTGGTATCGTATCATCGACCTCACAAACCCTATAAAGCTCCCTTGCAAGAGGTGGATTTTCATAAATTTGCACTCCGTTTTCAACCGCTACCTTTTTTATCTGAAGCGCTAAGAAATCAACCCCTTTAGCAAGTATTATCGGTGCCTCGTCGCGGCTTTTGTCGTATCTGATCGCCACGGCATAGTGAGTTGGGTTTGTGATGACGACGTCAGCTTGTGGGATGTTTTGCATCATACGACGCTTGGCTGCACGCATTTGCGCTTGGCGGATCCTGCCCTTAACCTGCGGATCACCCTCCATCTGCTTGTACTCGTCCTTGATCTCTTGCTTGCTCATGCGAAGGTCTTTAAAATACTGAAAACGCACGATAAGTAGGTCAGCAAGGCCGATCACAAAAAGTATAAAAAGCATGACGCTAACTAGAATAATGAGCTTCTCTTTTAGCCACGCAAGCTGGTCAAACATAGAGAAAAAGAGCGTGTGCGGAAGCTCTTTTATAAACTGCAAGAAAAAGTAAAATCCAACGCCAAATACGATGCTTACCTTAACGACGATCTTGACGCTCTCGATCGCCTTTTTCATAGAAAATAAATTTTTTAGCCCTTTTAGCGGATTTATCTTGCCAAAATTTGGCGTTATTGGCTTTGTGGTAAATATAAAACCAAACTGCATTACATTTGCGATTATGCCAGCAACCGCGACGCAGATGCAAACTGGCAGGATCATCAGAAGTGCCCTGCCAAAGGTATTTACAACGATCATTTTTACCGTTGGCAAAGTCAGTGGCTGACCGATAAATTTAGAGTAGTAGATATAAAGCGAGATGACCTGATCTTTCATAAAATTTAGCATCGCTAGCAGCACGCCAATAGCGATAACTAGGGTTACAAAGCCTGATAAATCCTGACTTTTGGGGACGTTGCCGTCCTTTTTGGCGTCTTCTATCTTTTTGGGGGTCGCTTCTTCGGTTTTTTCCTGATCTTCGCCTGCCATCTTTGTCCTAAGCTCGCTTAAATTTAGGGCGATTATAGCCAAAATGCGGTTAAACTATCCACTAAATTTAAATTTTGTAATTCAAAAAAACTAAGCCGTTTTAGGTGTTTTTGGCTAAAATTAGCAAAAATAAGGAGACGCAAAATGTCATTTTTAGAAGGCTTATTTAATATTTTCAAAGCCAAAAAACCGCCAAAAAGCGATGAAGAGCTACTTTTGGACGAGTATGCGACGATTTACGCTGAAATAAAAGAGAAAAATTTAAACGAATACGACTTTTTGTGTGAGCTCATACGATTACTCTCCTTTTCAAGAGCTAGACGCTACGACTTTTGCCTTGAAAAGTGCCTAACTGATGGCAACGCCGAGGCACTAAATGATCTCATCTTTCAATACGCTAAGCTAAATTTACTCCCAGGATGCAGCGGTGGATATGATCAGTGCGAGAAGCTCATACCGGCATTTTTTGCTATCGCTTGTGGCGACACAGATAGCATGGCAAGCATCTTTCCAAAAGGCTTGCCACCAAGCAAAAACGGCTATAAATTTCTATGTGTCATGCATGATCTGCTCACAGCGATGCTTTGGCAAGATGAAAATTTACTCGCCCCTGCCCTAGAAAAGGCTCGCACCTTTGCAGAGTCTAAAAAGCCAACAAACGAAAGAGAGGCGGTTAAATTTGTGCTTGCCTTGTATGAAAAAGATACGGCTGCTATGAGCGAGCATTTGCATAAATTTTGCTCCACTTTTGGCAGGACAGATGCACCTAAATTTGAAAAACGCCTCTACATCTTTGCGCACGGGCTTCACGCCTTAGCGCGCTACTTTTTACCGCTTGAGCTTTTTAAAGAGATAAAGCTACCAAAAAATGAAAATTTCAGTAAATTTTATGCGCAGAGGCTCTTTCAAAATGAAATTCCCAAGCCAAAACTTTATTTTACTTTTCCGCCTGAGCTTGAACTGATAAATGTGATCTTAAACGCACCAGTAGCCAAGACGCTGATATATCAGCCACATTTGCCAAGTGATAAAACATTTTTCTTAGATCATACATCTATGATAAGAAATTTAGCTGATGAGATCATAAGATCAGGGGCATTAAAGTAGAATTTATAAACTTTTGGCTAATATTCACACCTTACAACCAACAAAGCTCCATAAATCTTTTGCAAAAAAGTGCTTTTTGGTCTTACCAAATTTTAGAAAGGTAGAGTATGTCAAAATACGCTATATTTAAGCATGGCGGTAAGCAATATCGTGTTAGCGAGGGCGAGTTCCTTAAGCTAGATCACTTTAGTGCTGAAGCTAAATCAACCGTTAAGATTACAGAAGTTTTAGCTGTAAATGACGGCGAAGTAAAGGTAGGTGCGCCATTTGTTAAGGGTGCAAAAGTTGTTCTTGAGGTCGTTAATGAAGGCAAAGACAAAAAAGTAGTTATCTACAAAAAACGCAGACGTAAAGACTCAAAACTAAAACGCGGCTTTAGAAGACAATTTACACGTGTAAAAGTCGTAAGTATCGCAGCTTAAGGAGATAAGATATGGCACACAAAAAAGGTCAAGGTTCAACCCAGAATAACCGTGATAGTATCGGACGCCGATTAGGTGTTAAGAAATTTGGTAGCGAGTTCGTTCGTGCTGGAAATATAATCATCCGCCAAAGAGGAACAGCAACTCACGCTGGAAATAACGTAGGTCTTGGCAAAGATCACACTATTTTTGCATTAGTTGATGGCTTTGTAAAATTTGAAAGACTTGATAAAAACAGAAAAAAAGTATCTGTTTATCCAGCTGCATAACCCTAGGGGCGTTTGCCCCTTCTCTTTTTAAATCCACTTAAAATTTAGCAATTTTAATTTATCTTACTTATTATATATAGCTTGGCATTTTAGACAAACACCAAACTACTAAATTTATTTTATTTAGCTTTTAACAAAGCAAGCTCTTGCGCTAGAAATTCCCCTGTGTAGCTGCCAGTTTTTTTGTAGTTTTTAGCTACCTCTTTAACACTGCCACAAGCTATCACTTTACCGCCTTTTGCGCCGCCTTCTGGCCCCATATCTACGATATAGTCGCAGTTTTTGATAACATCCATATTGTGCTCGATCACAAAGACAGAATTTCCAAGATCAACTAGGTGATTTAGCACCTTTACTAGCCTATCAACATCGGCAAAATGAAGTCCCGTCGTTGGTTCATCAAGGATGTAAAGCGTATTTCCAGTGTCACTTCTACTAAGCTCTTTTGCTAGCTTCACGCGCTGCGCCTCGCCGCCACTAAGTGTGACTGCGTTTTGTCCAAGCGTGATGTAGCCAAGCCCCACGTCTTGCAGCGTGGTGAGCTTTGAAGCGATCTTTGGCACGGCCTTAAAAAACTCAACTGCCTCATCTATGCTCATATTTAGCACCTCTGCGATGTTTTTGCCTTTGTATAAAATTTCCAAGGTCTGAGCGTTATATCTAGCGCCATTACAAACGTCACAAACCACGTTTATATCAGGTAAAAAGTGCATCTCGATAGTGATCTCGCCCTCACCTTGGCACTTCTCGCAGCGCCCACCTTTGACATTGAAGCTAAAGCGCCCTATTTTATAGCCTCTAAGCTTGGCCTCTTTAGTCTGCGCAAATAAATTTCTTATCTCATCCATCACGCCAGTGTATGTCGCTGGATTTGAGCGTGGAGTGCGGCCGATCGGGCTTTGATCGAGGTATATAACCTTGTCTAAATTCTCAAGTCCGCTTAAATTTACCCCAGCTATCTTTTTTACTTTTTTGGCTCTATTTAGCTGCTCCTGCGCCTCTGGGAGCAAGGTCTGAAGCACTAGCGAGCTCTTGCCAGATCCTGAAACGCCGGTGATGCCCACGAGATTTCTTAGTGGAAATTTAGCGGTTAAATTTGAGATGTTGTTGATATTTACATTTGAAATTTCGAGCCACTTCTCAGCTTTTCTATTTTTTTGATAGTCGATCTTTTTCTTACCATTTATGTATTGTGCAGTCTGAGTGTCCGAGTTTAAAAGCTCTTTTGCCGTGCCTGCAAAGACTACACTACCACCAAATTTACCAGCTCCAGGGCCGATATCTACGATAAAATCAGCCTCTTCTATCGTCTTTTTATCATGCTCGACGACGATCACGGAGTTGCCTTTGGCTTGCAAATTTCTAAGTGTTTTTATGAGTTTTATCGTATCTCGCTCGTGAAGGCCGATACTTGGCTCATCAAGCACGTACATGACGCCACTTAGCCCACTTCCTATCTGGCTTGCGATCCTGATGCGCTGTGCCTCGCCGCCGCTGATCGTCCTAGCATCGCGCCCAAGCGACAAGTAGCCAAGTCCCACGTCATATAAAAAGAAAAGCCTCTCGTTGATCTCTTTTAAGATAGGCTTTGCGATCGCCTTGTCGTAGTCGCTTAGGTAAGCAAAATTTTTCTCGTTTGAGAAAAAAGCAGTGCAGTTTTCTATGCTCATATCCAAAATTTCACCAAGCCCAAGGCCAGCGACCTTTACTGCTAGACTTTGAGGCTTTAGTCTGTGGCCGTTACAAGCGTCACAAATTTTCTCACTCATATACTCGTCAAAGCCTTTGTAATCCTTCAAAAGTCCGTGTGAAATTTTGACCACGCCATCAAATTTTCTAAGCAGTTTATTTCGCTTCCAAAAAAACTCAACTTCTTTGACATTTCCATATAAAACGAGTCTTTTTTCATCTTCGTTAAGCTCATAATAGGGCTTTTTAGTATCGATGCCATTTTGCTCGCAAAAAGCAAGTAAAAATTTATAGTAATAGCTCATGTTATAGCCATAAAGTAGCTTGATCGCGCCGTTTTCTATCGACTTCTCTTCGTCGATGATCTTGCTCATATCTAGGCTGTATCTTATACCAAGTCCGTCGCAGTACTCGCAAGCGCCCTTTGGCGAATTGAAGCTAAAGCTAAGTGGCTCAAGCGGCGTAAATGAAATTTTACAGTCAAAGCAAGCCATGTGCTCGCTGTAATGTATAAAACTCTCTTTAAGTCCTAGCTCACCAGCGTTTGCGATCTCTATCTCGACCTCGCCAAAGCTCTCATTGAGCGCCTTTTCCACGTCGCTTGCAAGGCGTTCGTGATTTTGTTCATTGATAGCGATCCTATCAACGATGACCTTTATTGTGTGTTTTTTCGTTTTTGCAAGCTCGATCTCCTCATCAAGCCTCACTACCACTCCATCTATTTGCGCCCTTACAAAGCCTTTTTGGCGTAAATTTTCGATCAAATCCGCCCATGTGCCTTTTTTCTCACGAACTAGTGGTGCGTAGATGATCACTTTTGCGCCAAGTGGGAGCTTTGAAATTTCATTTATGATATCACTCGCACTCATTTTTGAGATAGGTTTGCCGCATTTATGGCAGTGCTGCACGCCAACCCTTGCGTATAAAAGCCTTAGATAATCATAAATTTCAGTGATCGTGCCAACCGTTGAGCGAGGATTTTTTGAAGTTGTCTTTTGATCGATCGCAATTGCAGGCGTTAAACCCTCGATCTTATCAACATCAGGCTTGCCCACACGGTCTAAAAACTGCCTAGCGTAGCTACTAAGGCTCTCCATATACCTGCGCTGTCCCTCAGCATAGAGCGTATCAAAGGCTAGCGTGCTCTTACCACTGCCGCTAAGACCAGTAAAAACTACTAATTTATTTTTAGGAATTTCAATGTTTAAATTTTTAAGATTGTGCTCGCGCGCGCCAGTTATTTTTATAGTATCATTCATTAAATTTATACGACCTTTTTAAAATTTTAATCTGTAAATTTAGTCTAAAAGTGATAAAAACTTTATAAAGTAGTTTAAAGAAATTAAGCATGCTATGAAAATTTAAGAGTATATTTATATCATTTTCAGTTTTTTTTGATATTCTACGCCAAAATTTTATTTAAGGAGAAAAAATGTCTGTAAAAATAACCGATATATGCATAAGCTGTGGTTCATGCATCGATGAGTGCCCAGTTTCAGCTATTGTTGACGATAGCGACAACCCAACTGGAGCAGATACATACTATGTTTATTCAAACAAATGCGTTGAGTGCGTAGGTTACAACGACGAGCCAGCCTGTGCATCTGCCTGTCCAACTGATGGTTGCATCGTTTGGGATGCCGTAGTAGCAGGACAACCTTCACGTGATCAAATCGGTGCTGACGCTCGCACTGGCAGCACTCCAGTTATCCAATAAATTTACAAAATTTAGGCTCAAATTTGAGCCTATTTTATTTTTAAGCTTTATTTGATATAATTGCCAACTTCATTTAAATAACCTAAATTTTAAGGAAAATTTATGCAAAGAACACTTTCTATTATTAAGCCTGACGCTGTTAAGAAAAATGTTGTTGGAAAGATTATAGATAGATTTGAAAGCAATGGCTTAAGAATCGCAGCTGCAAAGAAAATCAAACTTAGCAAATGCGATGCAAAAGCATTTTATGCAGTTCATAAAGATAGACCTTTCTTCAACGATCTAGTTGATTTTATGGTAAGCGGACCAGTTGTGGTTATGGTTTTAGAGGGCGAAAATGCAGTTGCTAAAAACCGCGAGCTAATGGGTGCAACTAACCCAAAAGAAGCAGCTCCTGGTACTATTAGAGCTGATTTTGCTGATAGCATTGATGCAAACGCAGTTCACGGAAGCGACAGCCTAGAAAACGCTGTAAATGAGATAAATTTCTTCTTTGCTTCAAGAGAAATTTGCTAATTTTGGACTAAAACTTGATTATTCCGTTTTCTAAAATAGCAAACAAAGAGATAAACTTTGAGCTAGTAAGAAACAATGATCTAATTTTTAGTGGAATTTTAAAAAGAAAAGACCCTTTTTTGGTAAAATGCCAAGGTACTATAAAGGGCGAGATAAAATATATTTGTGATCGATGCGGTGATGAATTTATGCTACCTATCGATCAAGACGTAGAGCTAAATTTAAGTGACGGTGTCTATAAAGACAGAGAAAATGAGCTTAGCGATACGGTTGAATTTTTTGATGGCAATATTGATTTAAAAGAAGTTTTTGAAAGCGAGCTAGAAGCTTTTAAGAGCGATTATTTTTATTGTGAAAAATGTAAAAATTTATAAAGGAGAGTAAAATGGCAGTACCAAAGCGAAGAGTGAGTCATTCTCGTGCAGCAAAACGTAGAACACATTACAAAGTTACACTTCCAGTGCCTGTAAAAGACAAAGATGGTTCTTGGAAAATGCCTCACCGCATAAACAAAACAACAGGTGAATACTAAAATATGATTCGCATTGCTATTGATGCTATGGGTGGTGATTTTGGTGCAGAGCCTATAATATCTGGCGTTATCGAAGCACTGAAAGAGGCAGAATTTAAAGCTGTATTAGTTGGCGATAGCAATGCCATAAAACCACTCATCCCACAACCCTATTTAAAAAATATAGAATTTATAGAAGCTACCGAAGTCATCTCGATGTCAGACGGAGCCACAGACGCACTAAAAAGAAAAGATAGCACGATCTACAAAGCTGTTGAGCTTTTAAAAGAAAAAGAAGTCGATGCTGTCGTTTCTGCTGGTCACAGCGGTGCTACTATGAGTTTAGCTACGTTAAGAGTTGGTAGATTAAAAAATGTATCTCGTCCAGCAATCGCTACACTTATGCCAAATTCAAAAGAGACAGCTACTTTGGTTTTGGACGTTGGTGCAAATGTTGATTGCAGAAGCGAACACCTTTTTCAGTTTGCCATCATGGGTGAAGCCTATGCAAAAGAAATTTTAGGCAGAAAAGAGCCAAAAGTAGGTCTTTTATCAAACGGCGAAGAAGAGAGCAAAGGCAATGAAGTCAGCAAAGAGGCTTTTAAACTAGTTTCTAGGCTTGATAGTTTCGTTGGCAATGCAGAGGGCAATCAAATTTTTGATGGCAGCATTGATGTCATGGTTTGCGACGGTTTTATGGGAAATATCCTACTAAAAACGAGCGAAGGTGTCGCTGATGCCATAGGCAAGATCATCAAAAAGCAAGTCAAAAAATCGCCCCTTGCTATGGCTGGATCAGTGCTTATGGGGAAAGTTTTTAAAACTCTAAAAAAACAGGTTAGCTACGATGAATATGGCGGTGCTCCACTTCTTGGCGTAAATGGCTGCGTCATCATAAGTCACGGCAAAAGCAACTCAAAAGCCATAAAAAATGCAATCTTTCAAGCAATTAAATTTGCTAACTCGAATATAAATAAAGTTATAGAAGAAGAACTTTCACACTTTGCAAGGTAAAATATGCCAAAAGCTTCATTGATCTCCATTGCGTCATATGTCCCAGAAAAAATTTTAACAAATTTTGATTTTGAAAAAATGGTTGATACAAGCGATGAGTGGATAGTGAAGCGAACCGGTATAGAGCAAAGACATATCGCAACGACTGAGATAACAAGCGATCTTGGCACAAAAGCTGCCGAGCTAGCCATAAAGCGATCAGGACTTGAGAAATCACAAATCGATGCGGTAATCTGCGCTACGATATCTCCGGATCATCTTTGCATGCCTTCAACTGCTTGCAAGATAGCTTCAAATTTAGGCTTAAATTTTGGCATTACAGCTTTTGATATAAGTGCGGCTTGCACAGGATTTATCTATCTTTTAGAGCTTGCAAATTCTCTTATCGTAAGTGGTGCTAAAAAAAATGTCTTGATCATAGGAGCTGAAAAACTAAGCTCAATAATCGACTACACAGATAGAAGCACCTGCATACTTTTTGGCGACGGAGCTGGCGCTGCTGTGATAAGCGCTAGCGAAGAAAACGAGATCATCGACATCCACACTGCAAGCGACGGCAGACAGGCTGAGCTTTTGATAACTCCAGGATGCGGCAGTGCATTTCCAGCTAGCGATGAGACGCTAAAAAATAGACTAAATTTCATCCACATGAGCGGAAATGAGGTCTTTAAGATAGCGGTTCAAACGCTTAGCAAAAGCGTGATAGAAATTTTACACGCAAACAAAATGCAAAGCGAAGATATCGACTTTTTCATACCTCATCAAGCAAATATCAGGATAATAGACGCCGTAAAGAACAGGCTAAATTTCACTGACGAGCAGTGCGTTTTGACAGTTGCAAAATATGGCAATACAAGCTCTGCTTCGATCCCAATGGCGATAAATGATGCATATGAGGATGGACGCATTAAAAATGGTTCAGTTTTGCTTCTTGATGCATTTGGCGGTGGCTTTACTTGGGGTTCGGCGATACTAAAATTTGGCGGAAGAAATTTTAGCGACCTGTAATTAACCGCTTCTATACCTAAAACTCTAAATTTAATAAAATTTCTACAACATCTTCTATAAATTTTTAAAAATTTCCATTCATTTTCAAATGCATATTAAAATTACACTGTTTTAAAT
>NZ_PPCG01000067.1 GCF_002913745.1 Campylobacter concisus | reverse complement strand
ACAGCGCGTTTAGCTCAAAGCCCGCGCGCCCCTTTTTCATAAAAATAGACCTGCTAAATACGTCCAGCGCGCCGCTATCTCGCAAAATATCGCACGCAAAGGCAAAGCTTTCTGCGTCCATATCGTCGATATTAGTGGAGATTAAAATCCGCTCGCAAAGCTCGCCATAGCCGATCTGCACGCTCAAATTTGGCTCATCTCTCAAGCCTAAATCCTCGCTCGTTTCGCAAAGTATCACGCGAAGCGCGTTGGCAAAATCTGCGACGTCTTTATCGCCAGCGCCGTAGCCCGTGCTTAAAATTTTAAAATTTCGCGGCGACTCACGGCGGTCTTGTTCCCTTAAATTTAGTGCGCAGGCCTTTAAAATAGCCGCTCCTGTGGGCGTAGTCATCTCGAAATTCGCTCGCCCTAGGCTTACTTGAGCGCCTTTTAAAATTTCGCAAACCGCAGGCGCCGGTACGGTCAGCCTGCCGTGAGCGCAGTGCGCAAAACCGCCGCCAAGCTCGATAGGCGAAGCAAAAATTTGCGGCGCACCCAAGGCCTCCAAGCAAATAGCCGCACCCACTACGTCCGCGATGCTGTCCGCGGCGCCCACTTCGTGGAAATGTACTTGCTCTGCGCTAGTGCCGTGGATTTTGGCCTCGGCCTGCGCGATAACGCTAAAAATTTCGCTTGCCGTTTTTTTTACGAAAGCGCTTAGGCTAGAACCCTCGATAAGCTCTAAAATTTGCGTGAAATTTCGCGGACGCGGATGGTTTTGGGCGGGCTTATCCGCTCTAAATTCGGCGCCGTGAATTTTGCCGTTTAAATTTTGACGCGGGCTAAATTTAGCGCCTAAGAGGCCAAGCGGAATTTGGCTCGGATTTGCCGCGCAAACGACGTCTATTTTGGTTGCAGAGATACCGCATTTTAGCACTTTGCGCTTGCGTAGGTAAAATTCGCTAGCTAAATTTAGCTTAGCAAGCTCGGCGCAAAGATAGCTAAAATCCGCGCCCAGATCCACCAGCGCGCCTAAATTCATATCGCCGCTAATACCGCAGCTAGCATCATAGTATAAAATTTTAGCCATACTTAAACCTTAGGCACAGTCATAGAGCCAAACGGCAAGATGACTATTTTTGCGTCCGCACCCTTTTGCGCCTGATAAAGATCGACATCCATAGGATAAGGCGCTACCGAGATCACGATGTCAGCTTTTTGTGGGATATTTACGCAAAAGACCTCATCAGCCTTTTTCACACAGTCATAAAAACTATC
>NZ_PPCG01000066.1 GCF_002913745.1 Campylobacter concisus | reverse complement strand
AATTTGTTATTTCGCATTATAGCCACAAAAGATTAACAAACAAAATCTTTTAAAATTTAAGCCAAAAATAGGGCGTTTTTATAAAAGCTAATTTTTTATTTTTAAAAGATGAGTGAATTTACTTTATAAATTTGTGGTTAAAAGAGTAAAAATTTATATCCTAAAAGAGCAAATTCGGCTTTTAAAAAGAGAGAAAAGTAAATTTAAATTTATCTAAATGTAAAAAATAATATAAAAATATGTGTAGAAACGTAACAAAAATAGACTATAAAAATGATAAATAAATTTTTACGTTAAATTTACGAAGCAAAAACTATCCATTTTAGGTCAAAAATGTTACAAAAATACACATATAAAAATAAAGATATGTGAATTTATGAAACAAAATTTCTAAATTTTTATTTTTGAAATTTATAATGCACCTATCAAAACTATTACAAAGGATGAAAGATGAAATTCTTACAAGCTTTACTTTTTACATGTGCCATCAGTGGCTTAGCATTTGGTGCGGATAAGGTCTATACGATCAAATTTGCTCACGTTGTCGCAGCTTCTACGCCAAAGGGCAAGGCAGCTGACTTTTTTGCAAAGCGCGCTGAGGAGCTAAGTGGCGGCAAGATAAAAGTTCAAGTCTTCCCATCAGCTCAGCTACTTGATGATGACAGAGTTTTTGGCGCGTTAAAACTTGGTAACGTTCAAATGGCAGCTCCTAGTTTTTCTAAATTTACACCTATCGTGCCACAATTTCAGCTATTTGACCTGCCTTTCATCTTTAAAGATGCAGACCACCTTCACAAGGTTCAAGATGGCGCAGTTGGCGAGGAGCTAAAAGGCCTTGTGACTAAGAAGGGCTTTGTGGCGCTTGATTACTGGGATGCTGGGTTTAAGCATTTTAGCTCAAGCAAAAAACCAATCCTTGTGCCAGAAGATGCAAAAGGACAAAAATTTAGAATCCAAAGCTCAAAAGTGCTTGAAGAGCAGATCAAAGCTATCGGTGGCAATCCACAAGTTCTGCCATTTTCAGAGGTTTATTCTGCGCTTCAACAAGGCGTAGTTGATGCGACTGAAAACCCACTATCAAATTTCTATAACTCTAAATTTCACGAGGTTCAAAGCTCACTTACGCTTTCACACCACGGATATCTAGGCTATCTAGTCGTCATGAGTGATAAATTTTGGAACAAACTGCCAGATGATCTAAAAGCAAATGTAAAACAAGCTCTAAGCGAAGCTACAGCTTACGAGAGAGAAGAGACAGCTAAAGAGGACGCTCACGTCATAGCCGAGCTTGAAAAATATATAGCAGAGACTAAAAAGCTAGAAATTTTCAAGATAGACGACGCACAAAAAGCTGAGTGGGAGAAGACTATGCAGGCTATCTATCCTAAATTTTACGACGTCATCGGCAAAGAGCTTATAGAAAAAACAATCGAGACAAAATAATGAAAAATTTCATTAACGCTCTTGATATATTGATAGTCTCGCTCAATAAGACTATCGCCGTTTTAGGGCTAGCTAGTGGAACACTCTTAGCCTTTGCTAACGTCGTGGCTAGATACTTTTTTGACAAAAGCTGGTCATGGGCGAGCGAGCTATCAAACTACCTCTTCATTTGGTCGGCGTTTTTTGCCGCAGCGTATGGCTTTAACAAGGGCATCCACGTGAGCGTAACTATCTTGGTGGAGAAATTTCCACCAGCGCTCGCGAAGGCATGCCTGCTTTTTTCGCACATCTTAACAACTGTCTTTTTGATATTTATCGCGGTTTATTCGGTGGATTATCTTAAAATTTTACACGAGATCGAGCAGATGATAATAGACCTTGGCATACCTCAATGGGTCCCTATGTTAGTGCTTCCAATAGCCTTTGTCACAGCTAGCTACCGCTCGGCTGAAAAGGCTATCAAGGTAGCTCTAACTCCTGCAGCAAAGGTCGTAAGCAACGAAGCGCACGAGCTAGCTCATGGTAGCGTAGTCAAAGACTAAGGAGAAAAAAGATGACAATAGCATTTTTATTTATCCTGCTTTTTGCACTGATGCTAATAGGCGTGCCAGTCGCGGTTTCGCTAGGCACAAGCACCGTTTTAACGATGATATTTTTTACAGATATCGACATCGCTACGATCCCGCAGTTAATTTTTGATGGCATCAATAAATTTTCGCTAATGGCGATACCGATGTTTATCTTGGCTGGAAATTTACTAAGTAAAGGTGGCTCAGCAAGACGTATCATCGACTTTGCAAAGTCTATGGTCGGACACTTGCCAGGCGGCTTGCCTATGAGTGCGATATTTGCCTGCATTATCTTTGCAGCGGTATCTGGAAGCTCACCTGCGACGGTTGTAGCTATTGGCTCAATTATGTTTGCAGCTATAAAAGAGGCTGGCTATCCAAAAGAGTACGCAGTGGGCGGCATAACTACGGCTGGATCGCTTGGAATTTTGATCCCACCTTCAGTTGTTATGATAGTTTATGGCGTAACTGCTGAGGTAAGTATCGGCAAGCTCTTTATGGCGGGCGTCGTGCCTGGTCTTATGCTTGGTGCTTTTATGTTAGTTCAAACTTATGTCGGAGCAAAAAAGCTTGGATTTAAAGCGACTAAGGCTGAGCCATTTAAAGTAAGAGTGCAGAAATTTGCAAAAGCATTTTGGGCTTTACTAATCGTTGTTGTGGTTATTGGCGGAATTTATGGAGGAATTTTTACTCCAACTGAAGCTGCTGCGGCAAGTGCGGTCTATGCGCTATTTATCTCACTTTTTATCTATAGAGATATAAAGATAAAAGATCTTTGGGATATCTGCCTAGACTCAGCCCTTACAACAGCTATGATATTTTTCATCATCGCAAACGCTGTTGTTTTTGCATATTTGCTAACTAGCGAGCAGATCCCACAAGCGATCGCTTCGATGATACTTGACGCAAATATCGGTATGATAGGATTTTTAATATTTGTAAATATCTTACTCTTTATCATGGGTCAATTTATGGAGCCTTCAAGCGTCATCATGATCATGGTACCACTATTGCTTCCGATTTCAACACAACTTGGCATAGATCCGATACACTTTGGCATTATCTTAGTTGTAAATATGGAGATAGGTATGGTGACTCCACCTGTTGGACTAAATTTATTTGTCGCAAGCGGTCTTACAAATATGAATCTAAAAGAGGTCATCATGGCATGCTTGCCGTGGACACTTACTTTATTCTTTGGCCTTATCTTGGTTACTTATATACCACAAATTTCTCTTTGGTTGCCAAACCTAATGTACGGACATTAAAATTTAGAGGCTCAGGCCTCTAAATTTATGCTTTTGGATCGTAATCCGCACTCATAACGATATTTTTACCACTTCGCTTACCAGCATAAAGTAGATTATCAGCTTGTTTTATCATCTTTTCTAAGCTAAATTCTCCCGTACCATCATGAGCAACTACTCCAAAAGTCATAGTTGCGTTGATCTTTATATTTTCAAACTCAACTATATTTTTACTCAAAGTCTCTCTAACACGCTCTACGATACTTACAGCTGCGTCTTTTTTTACGCCCAAAACGACTGCTAAAAATTCTTCTCCGCCAAATCTAGCTACTCTATCTTTATCTCTAAATGTGTTTTTAAATATGCCTGATAAGCTTTTTAAAACAGCATCTCCTGCACCGTGTCCATAGGTATCATTTATCTTTTTAAAGTTATCAATATCGCACATCATGATTGCAAAATCTCTATTTTCATAAAGTTCTTTTTGGTTTAAAATTTGCTGCATTGAAGCGCGATTTAAAAGACCAGTTAGCGGATCGTGATTTAGGATATTTTTAGCCATTTCTTTTTCTTCCAAAATGCTTAAAAATATAAATAAATTTGAACTTTCTAATAAAAATGAAGTAATAATAGCAAATATGCAAGATATTGTTAGATTAAATACAAATAACGTTTCTTTATAAAATCCGTTATTATTGCTATGTGTATCAAGTGTAAAAAAGAAAAATATAAGCAGCACTATATGAAGTATTGATATAGCTTTATTTAAAAACTTAAAGCTAATGGATATGAAGAAAAGACTAACCATCGATGTTAAGAACAATATTTCAAAGCCATATCCCCATCCAAGGATATATAAACAAAGTGATGCGTGAAGTAAAATTTCTACTTGTAATATGACCATTGCAATTTTGCTGTTCTCGTCGCTGTCAAAAAGTAGTTTTAAAGTAAAAAGATATATGCTAACTGAAAGGATATTTGCTACAGCTAAAATTTCTTGACTAAACAAGAAGAATATAATTAGGTAAAAAAGATGGACTATAAAAATTGAGAAAATAATGATCTTTAGCGATGTATAAAGCGAAAGTTTAGGCATTGTCATAGTGTGTATATCTCTTTTTTAAAATGGCATATTCTATGCGATCTTTACCATTCTTTTTACCATTATAGAGTTTTTTGTCTGCTATATCTATCACAGTGTTTATATCAATACTAACTCCATTTGCACAAAAAACAAGACCAAAAGTCATAGTTACAACGCTTTGGTTGGGGAGCTTTACTTTAGCTATCCTCGCATTAAGTCTATTTTCTATTTTTTTTACATCATTCGTTTTAACATTGGGTAATATAGCTAAAAATTCTTCGCCACCCCAACGACAGACATAGTCATTTTCTCTAAAAGTATCTTTCAGAGCTTTTGCTATACTTTTTAAAATTTCATCGCCTACACTATGACCATACGTATCGTTTATTTGTTTAAAATTGTCTATATCACCAAGCATAATAATTAAATTTGTGTCATTATACTTATTTATGAGCTCATTGAGTTCGTATTTTAGTATCTTTTCTATTGAGCGTCTATTTAAAAGACCAGTTAAAAAGTCATATTTTGCATTTTCTTCTATATTTATTTTTTCATTTGCAATTTGTATATAGTTGCTAGATGTGATAGCATCAGCAAAGGAAGATAATCTTATAACTATATAATAAGTAAAGCAGATGCTTAAAAATGTAACTGTCTTTAATAAAGTATATGATGCCATAGTTTGACTATCTTTATATGAAAAATATAGCCATATAAGCACAAATAATTCAACTAAACTAACTATATAGATAATAATTTTTTGTTTAAGCGATAGAAAGTAATTTATAAAAACTACTCCAATTAGAGTTATCCAAATACCACAACCCCAGCCCATATTAATAACGCCAGCAATAACAATAGCAGTTGTATTTATATGAAAAAGTACGGATATTAGATATCTTTTTTTAACGTCAAATTTTATCCTTAGTGGTATATTTATGCAAAAAAACAAGAGACATATAAAAACAATAAATAGGCTTTCACTAAAAAAACCAAATACTAAAATAGCAATTAAATTACTTACCATCGCTACGTTTAATATCATTTTGTAAGTGTAATCGATAGCCTTATAGCTATCTTGCTCTATAAATTTCTGCACCAAGCATTCTCTCCGTTAATTTCATCCGTTAAATTTAATTTAGATCATTTTAATACGAGTCGTAACTATCCTCATCCTCATCGCTATCTTCATAGTTGTAGTCATTTTCGTCGTAGTTATAGTCATAGCTATCGCTACTATCCTCGTCCTCGTCGTTAAATTCAGAGTAGTCTTCTTCTACCTCTTCGTAGTCAAAATCATCACTCATTTTTCTCTCCTTAAATTTTATCTTTGATATTTTCGATATACAAGCTTTGGCTTGGGAATGCAAAATTTAGACCATTTTGCTTTAAAATATCCATAATTTTTAGCATTACATCTTGTTTTACGTCTAAAAAATCGCCCCAAACGATAGTTTTTGCAAAGCAATAAACTAGGATATTTATCGAGCTATCAGCAAAGTCATCAACCACGACAAATAAATTTGACTTATATCCAGCATAGTCATCAACTGAGACTATGTTTTGTCTATATTTTAGTCCTCTTTTATTAGCCGCGATATCTTCGCTTTTAGCGATATCAGGGTGATTTATCAGCATATTTTTGATGTCATTTACACATTTTTTGATCTCTTCTGTAGTTGGTCCATACTCGATGCCAATAACCATTCTTATGCGTCTTCCGACCTTTCTTCTGCTCCAGTTTCTAACAGGATCGCTAGCTAGCTTTGAGTTTGGCACGAAGATAAGGGCGTTATCAAAGCTTCTAACAGTTGTTTTTCTAAATCCTATCTCAACGACTGTGCCCTCGATATCACCACAAACTATCCAGTCGCCTTGCGAAAATGAGTTGTCAAAGAGCATCATAACAGAGGCAAAGAAGTTTGCGATGATGTCTTTAGCAGCGAAGGCAACGGCAAGACCACCGATACCAAGTGAGGCGATGAGTGCTGAGATATCAAAGCCAAGCTTTTGAAGGATCAGTAAAAGTGTGATAATTAGCACGATCACGTAGATCACTTTCAGTGCTAGGTTTATCACCTCTTTACGCTTGCTTTTTTGCGCGATCTTATCGATTATAGCGATGCCGTAGCCATTTAGTATGGTTAGGACAAGCCATGAAAATGCGACTATATATATGATAGAAAAGATATTTGCTACCGTTAGAGGCACTGGCACTGGGTAAAATCCAACGCCGATACAGATATTTAGCGCATAGATGATAAGAAGTGCTGAGATCGGCTTTTTCACGATATCAACGATCTGATTTTTAGCCTCTTTTACCCCTTCGCCTGAAGCGATGAGTGACATTAGCCAGTAGGTTAGTTTGGCTAAAATTCTAGTTAGCGAGACGAAAAATAAAAATATCGCAACGATAACAACGATCTTGCCGATGTTAAATTTACTTGAATTTATGTCAGTTGCTTTGTTTATGTATTCGACTGCATCGACTAAATTTAGCTCAGACAAGAGCATGCTTGAGCTTAGAAGATCGGCGTTATTTTTAAGATAGGTTAAAATTTCTTCTTCACTCTCTTTTTTTAGCTCAAGGTCAAAAAAGGCGTTGTCGTAAGAGCCTGAAGTGTCATTTAGTGAGTCTTTTAGATCTTTTATGCTTACATAAGAATTTGTCTGTAAATTTAAAAGTCCATTATCTATCACATCTCTTATAGAATTTGCCTTAGCGCCCTTTTTAAAGACCTCTTCTAGGCTAATAAGCGCTGAGTAGTAAGCGTAATCAACCTTCATCTTCTCAAGCTCGATAGCGCTTTGGATGTAGGCGTCTTTGTTTGACTGCTTTTCAAGTCTAGCTACCTTTTTTTCTAGTGCCTCTTTTTGCAGATTAAATTTATTGATATCGCTTTGGGTTAATTCGATCTGCATGATATAGTTTGGTATCTTTTCTAAAAGATCGCTCTTTTTTTTGTGAAGGCTGGCTAAATTTGAGTTGTCAGCCTTTGAGTTATTCGTATCTTTTTGCTGTGCTTTTAAAATTTTTATCTGGCTGTTTATAGTTTGGATTTGATTTGTTATGCTTATTATGTCTTCTTCTTGAGTTTTGTTGCTCTCAGCCGCAAAAGCAAAGGTAAAGCAAAGCAGGATAATGGCTAGAAATTTATGCATTTTCGCCTCTTTTGTCCGCTAGAAGCTTAAACGTGCCCTCTTTTAAATCGTAGCTAAAAATTTCGCCAGTTTCTATGATGTAGTGCCAGCCGTAAATTTGAAGCTTGCCGCTTTCATACTCCTCTTTTACATTTGGATAGGTCATTATGTTTTCGATCGAATTTATCACGTTTAGCCTCTCGGTTAGCCATGCCATTTTGGCTGGATCGTCGCTTGTAAATTTAAGCACTTCTCGCTTGATCGGCTCGATCAGTTTTATCCAGTTTTTAACATTTGGGGTGTTTTTTAGCTTCTTTTCATCCACATAAAGTGCTGCGCATCCGCCACAATCAGAGTGTCCGCAGATGATGATATTTTTTATATTTAAAACTTCAAGCGCATACTCGATCGCTGAAGTAGTCGCCAAAAACTCTTCGCTCACTCTATATGGTGGCACGATGTTTGCGATATTACGCACCATAAAAAGCTCGCCTGGCAGGCAGTTTGTTATCAAATTTGGCACGACCCTTGAGTCCACACATGATATGAAAAGCGTGTGAGGATCTTGCTTGTGTTGCAGACTTTTAAAGAGCTCTTCGTGCTCTAAAAAGCCATCTTCCATAAATTTTACTGCACCTTCAAGTATTGAATCATCCATAAAATTTATCTCCATTTTTATATTTTTAACGCGATTATAGCAACTTTTATTTAATCAAAAAAATGCCCTCTAAAACGGACTTTAAACTAATATTTTTTATTAAACTTCTTTTTATTTATTGTTTAATTATTTTAGGCTAAACTCACCACAAAAATTCATAAGGAGAAAAAATGAGTTTGTATGATAGAAACTACGCTAAACAAAATCAAGAAGAGCTTGCGTATTCTCAAAGCTCACTAAGCACTTTTATAAAACAAACTTATCAACTTTTTGCAGCATCACTACTTTCAGCTACTGCTGGCGCTTATGTAGGCATTAGTATCGCTGGCGTTTTTGCGGCAAATAGATTTTTGTTTTGGGGACTTGTGATACTAGAGTTTGTGTTGCTTTTTGGTCTAATGGCAGCTAAACGCAAAGAGGGATTAAATTTAATACTTCTTTTTGCATTTACATTTGTAAGCGGTCTTACGCTAACTCCGCTACTTTCAGCGATCCTTGCTATGCCAAGTGGTGCTAGTATCGTGGCTCAAGCATTTGGCTTGACGACAGTTGCATTTGGTGCTCTAAGCGTCTTTGCGATGAATACAAAACGCGACTTCACAACGATGGGCAAGATGCTATTTATAACTTTGATAGTTATCGTTGTGGCAGCGATCATCAACATTTTCGTTAAAAGCACGATGTTTCAACTAGTTATCTCAAGCATCACTTCGATTTTATTTAGTGCTTACATACTTTTTGATACACAAAATATCATCCGTGGTAACTACGAGACACCAGTTGAGGGCGCAGTTGCTTTGTATCTTGATTTTGTAAATTTATTTACATCATTACTACAAGTTTTAGGCATTTTTAATAGAAATGACTAATGACGAGCGCATCTACCGAGTGATAGATGCGAATTTAAATAGGCTAAAAGAAGGGCTTCGCGTCGTTGAAGATATAAAAAGATATGTCTTTGATGACGCTAAGCTCGCCTATAAGATAAAGTCCCTCCGCCACAAGGCAAAGATCCCACAAAAAGAATTTTTAAAATTTAGAAATTCTCAAAACGACGTCCTTAAAACCAGCACTAAAAGCGAGCAAGAAAGATCAAATTTAGACGAGATCATCACCGCAAATTTCAAACGTTCGCAAGAAAGTGCCCGCGTGCTTGAAGAGTGCTTTAAGCTTATAAATTTAGATCAAGCTGAGCTTTTTAAAAGCATAAGATATGAGCTTTATGAGCTTGAAAAAGAACTTTAACTAAAAATTTAAATCTTTTCTTGTATAATCGCAAACTATTTAAAAAATTTAAAGGAAATTTCGTGAGTTTAATATTTTTAATCTTACAATTTGTTCTAGCTGTCGTTATCACGATCGCAGTTTTACTCCAAAAGAGCTCATCTATCGGTCTTGGAGCATACAGTGGAAGCAACGAGAGCCTTTTTGGAGCAAAAGGACCAGCTGGATTTTTAGCTAAATTTACCTTTGTGGTAGGCGTTTTGTTTATCCTAAACACACTTGCGCTTGGATATTTTTACAACAAAGATCTAAAACGCTCTATCGTCGATAGCGTCGATAGCAAATCTCTAGTCATACCAAAATCAAACGGCGTGCCAGCAGCTCCTAGCGCACCACAAAATCCAGCAAAATAACAATGATAAAAACGTTTTTAGCGTCACTTTTGACGCTAACGTTTGCTTTGGCAGACGCTCACATCCTAGTTTATCACCGCTTTGACGAGCCAAGGCACGCTAGCACGGACATTTCTATTCAAAATTTAAGAGCTCAGTTTGAATACTTCAAAAATAATGGCTATGAAGTTGTCAAGCTATCAAGACTTGTCGATGCTGTAAATGCTGGTGAGCCGATCCCTGATAACTGGATCGTTATAACGATCGATGATGGCTATAAGAGCTTTTATAACAAGGCGCTTGAAGTTTTTAAAGAGTATAACTACCCATTTGCGATGATGATATACGTCGAAGCAGTCGCTGGCAAATATGGCGACTATCTCACATTTGATCAGCTAAAAGAGCTAGAAGCTTACGGTGAGATCGGCTACCACTCATACGCTCATCCAAGGATGACTAAACTTAGTGATGAGGCCTTAAGAGAGGACTTTCAAAAGGGTGTTGAGACCTTTGAAAAGCACATGGGTTATAAGCCAAAATACTTTGCAGTCCCTTACGGTGAGATCGATAGTAGGGTCGTCTCTTTGGCAAAAGAATTTGGCTTTTTAGCACTTTTAAATCAAAACTCAGGTGCAGTTTCAGATAAAAGCGATGTTTTCGATCTTTACAGAACACCAGTGATGAACGGCACAAAGATAGCACTAACTTTTAATAGCAAATTTTTAAATGCCCAGTGGATATTTCCAGAGGGCTATCCGCAAAACAATGCGATCGACAAGCTCATCATCAAGACCGACACAAACGCAAGTGAGGGCAGTTTTTTCATGACTGGCTTTGACGGCTTTAGAAAAGTACCTATGACAAATGGCGTTTTTGAGTGTAAATTTAACCCACCACTTGATAAACGCAAAGTGTTAATGTCGCTAAAAGTAGATCATCACAGAAGCACAAAACTTCTAATAAAGGACACCAATGCTAAATAAAATTTACGATACCCAAAAAGAGGGTTGCGAAAAGGCGATCGCTTCTTTAAAACGCGATTTTACAACGCTAAGAACTGGCAAAGTAAATATCAACATCCTAGATAACGTTATGGTTGATTATTATGGCTCGCCAACTCCGCTTAATCAAGTAGCCACCGTACTTACAAGCGACGCTTCAACTATCGCTATCACTCCTTGGGAAAAGAGCATGATAAAAGCGATCTCATCAGCCATCCAAGCTGCAAATATCGGCGTCAATCCAAACAGCGACGGTGAGAGCGTTAAGCTATTTTTCCCACCGATGACCGTCGAGCAACGCCAAGAAAATGCAAAACACGCAAAAGCTATGGGCGAAAAGGCAAAAGTTAGCATCAGAAACGTGAGAAAAGACGCAAATGACGAGGTCAAAAAGCTTGAAAAAGACAAAGCTATAACTGAAGACGAGAGCAAAAAAGGTCAAGATGAGGTTCAAAAGATAACTGATACCTACACCGCAAAGATCGACACTCTCGTAAAAGAGAAAGAAGCCGAGCTTTTAAAAATTTAAATTTACTTAGAAATTTGCGCCCCTTGCAAATTTCTAAACCTCCACTTTTTAGCCATGCAATGTGGCTAAATTTCACTCTTTAAAGGACGACCTTGCAGATCGCCACTGAACTAAAAACCGCATTTGCTGATAAAAAAATTTTGCTTCTTACCATTTTGGCATTTAGCCTAGCTACCATTTTTCTTAGCCCCAGCCAGATAGTGGATGAGTATAGAGGTTTTTGGCTGCTTGAGCCGCTACTTTTGGTCGCTATCTACCTAAATAAAAGGCAAATTTTACTACCTTTATATTTTTTGATATTTGGAGCTAGCCTTTACTTTTTTGGACTTAAGCTAAGCGGCCATGCCAGCGATCTTGTGGCACTTTATCTCATGGCTTTTGTGCTTTTATTTTCTTTAAATTTTGCCAAAGATAATGAGAAATTTATAAGAGAGAGCCTGGCAAGACTTTTAAATTTACTCATCTCATTTGCCCTTTTTCACCTATTTTTTCTTGGCATTGTGGCTGTTTGTGCAGGGCTTAACTACCTTTTTGATTTAGAACTTTTAACCAGCCATAGGATGCAAAGGCTCTACTTGACGCTGGCCTCTTTTGGTCTGCCTTGTCTATTTATCTTTTTTGAGAGCAAATTTAGCGAGTATAGGCTCTTAAATATCATCAAGATCGCCATAAATTTCATCCTAAATCCCCTGCTTATCATCTATGTGGTGCTTTTAAATTTATACTGCATTTATAGGCTTGTTTTGCTTGAGCTACCACGAGGTGGAGTAGCCTATATCGTGCTTGCTTGTTTGATCGCTGGCTTTGTTTTAAGAGGGCTAAATTTACTAATTAAAAGCCAAATTTATGATCAAATTTTCAGGCTCTTGCCACTTTTTGTTATCTTGCCTAGCATTTTGCTCTGGTGGGGCGTTATGCACAGGGTCGGTGAGTACGGTCTAAGCGAGCCTAGGATCTATCTCATCGCCTGCGTGATATTTGCAAATTTGAGCTATTTTGTGATGATATTTCTTAGAAACTTTTCTTATAAATTTCTAGCATTTTTTATGATATTTGGCATATTTTTCACGCATTTTGTCCTTGATACAAAGCAGCTTGTGCTAAATTCTCAAAAAGAGCTTTTACTAAGAGAGCTAAGAGCGCTAAATTTACTTGATAGTAGTGGCTCGCTAAGTGGCGACGTGAGTAAGATAGGCGAAGAGAAGCTGTACTTTTTGCAAGATAAATTTGACTATCTCGTAGAAAACGGCGATAAATTTGCACTAGAAAATAAAAAATTTATAGCGGGTCTTGAGGCGGCTGAGCAGAAAAAGTGGCAGATATTTAGCATAGATTTTAGTGGCACCGCTATAAACGTGAAAGATGCGACCATCAAAATGCCCATCGCAAGCAGCACAAATGGCGATGAGCTCGTCATGCAGCTAGATCATGAAAGCGTTAGCATAAATATGCAAAAGCACCTAGAAAAGGCGCTCGCAAGTGTAAATTTAAAGCCAGATGGCGACTTTGGCGCTGAGGTATTTGAGCGGCTAAAAGAGCAGCTTTTGTTCTTTGAAGTTGGCAAGCGAGCCTTTGTTTTGCGCTCTATGGAAATCGTGCAAGAAAACGGAGTTTATAAATTTTACGACGCAAGCGTGCTTTTTTATATGGAGGATGCGCAACTAAAATAGCGAGCCCTGCGTGAGTTTTGGCTTTATGACAAAGCTTTTGCGGTGAAAGTCTGAGTAGCCAAATTTAGCTATCGCATCTAGGTGCGACTTCGTGCCATATCCTTTGTGTCCTGCAAAGTCGTATGCTGGGTAAATTTTATCCCAACCACTCATCAAGCGGTCGCGGCTCACCTTTGCTAATATGCTAGCAGCACTTACCCCAGCGACCTTGCCGTCGGCCTTTATCATCGTCGTGATGCCAACGCCGTAGTCTAAATTTCCATCGTAAATAATATCAAAGCCCTCAAAATGCGCCTTGAAAAGTTTGAGCGCACGCCTTAGGCACTCGCTTAGCCCAAGCTCGTCTATCTGTGCGTTTGAGAAGTAGGCGATGAGGAAATTTGAGCTTTTTGTGATCTCTTTAAAGAGCTCTTCGCGCCTTTTTGCGGTTAGTTTTTTGGAGTCGTTTAGGCCAGAAATTTCGCTATTTAGCACGCAAGCAGCCACGCTTAGTGGCCCAGCTAGCGCCCCACGTCCAGCCTCGTCGATACCGCAAATTTTAGCCATTACAGCCCGACTTCATCGCTAAAGTAAGGTCTTAGCTCCTCAAGTGGCACGTTGATTTGCTCCTCGTTTAAAAATGTAAGTCCAAGTGGCGAAAGCACGAAGTTATCGCTCACGCCAGCATTTGCTAGGATCGCTTTTAGGTGGCTGTCGTTTATATCTTTAAAAATTTGCTTTAGCTTTAGCTTTTTGTTTGTCGCAAGTGAGATCACCTCGCAGTTTGTTTTTTCGTTTTTATAGGTGCAAACGCTTTTGATCTTGTCGTTGATGTAATATATCTCTTTTAGGCTCTCATATTGGTTGTTTGGCCATTTTTTGCGCTCGCTTTTTAGGTCGTAAAACTCTGCAAGAAGCTTGTTTTTATACTTTTTGGCTGAGTCTTTAGCGAAGATGTCGTTAGTGATCGCCTCATATCTTGTGCCGTTTGCCTCGGTCATTTGGATGCCGATATTTAGGATCTCATACTCTTTTTCTTCTTTTACGGTGGCGTTGTAGGCTTTGTTTTTGACGATTATCTTGCCTTTTAGCTCGCCGTTTTCGTTTTTAACGTCTAAATTTATCTTGTCTGAGACCGCATTTAGTGATGAAATTTCACTGCTATTTTGCTCAAAAGAGCCCTTTTCATAGTTGTATTTTGCGCCGTCAAAAAAGATGTGTCCGCTTATCTTAGGCGGGACCTTAAAGCTCTTGGCTTGTTTGAAATTTTCAAATTCATCTTTAAAGTAGTTCATATAAACTTCAAATTTCACACCATTTGCATCGCCACTAAATTTATAAAATTTAGCCCAGTTTTCGTGGTTTATCTCATAGCCAAAAAGGCTTGCAGCGATGAATAAGATCCCAAAAAATGCTCTCATGTATGTCCTTTATAGTTTTTTTGATTATAACTATTTTATCCCTAGACTTTTAAAATGATAATCAAACAAAGAGTTTAAATTTATAAACCTAGGCTCCACCTAGAAAATGGCAAGATCTCGCACTTTATCCCCTCGATACTTTGCTCGGCTTGGTTTGCGACGCTAATGATTTGAAGTTTGCTAACGCCTAGCTCTTTTAGGCTCGCGTGGAGTTTTTTAAATTTCAAAAATACGATCTCAGGCGCAGAAAATGGCACGCAGATGATTGCAAGTTTCTTTTTACTAAGGAAAAAATCGATCTCTTTTGTGTAGTAAATTTCATCTTTAAATTTAAGCAGTTCGCAAAAAACGACATTTGCAAAGACAGCTAAAAAGTCCTTTTTTAGGCACAAGGCATTACGAAGGGCGAAATTTGTAAAGTAAATTTTCTTACTCGTGCTACTCTCATCTAAATTTGGCACAAACTCCACGTATCCGCTCTCATTTAGCAAATTTATCGCGCTATAAACGCTATCTTTTGAAATTTTCATCTGCTCTTTTAGGTTTTTGTAGATACTAAAAGTGCTAAGCACATCGTGGCATTTTGGAGCACATTCTTTTAAGATGGCGATGTTTTGCTCGTTTAAATTTGCTCTTAAGAGCTGCTGCAAGTGAGCCGTGACCTCACTGGAGTCCAAAAAGGCGCTTGCTATCTCGTTGCCATGGGCCAAAAAGTAGCTAAAAAGCAGGTCTTGGTCTAAATTTTTCTTAAAAAAAAGTATAAATTCCTCGTAGTCGAGATAGTTTAAATTTATGCGTGCAAAGCCATCAAGCGAGAGTGAAAATTCCTTGCTTGTAAGGATGATATTTTCAAGTGCAGCGCCCTTTAGAAAGTCTAAATTTACAAGATCAGCGCCTTGTAAATTTTCAACTGCAAGCACCTTTATCTGGGCATTTTTTTCTAAAAACTCTTTTAAATTTGCTAAAAGCGAGACTCTATCTATCCTTATATCGTCTAAATTTATATAAAGCCTCTCCTCGCTTTTATAATGGCTCAAAAACTCATAAACAAGGGCTGTTTTGCCACTTGAAATAGCGCCAATGATAAGTGTCTTTGGCGAGATGATCTCATATTTTCTAGGGATAAATTTTGCATTTTTAATGGGTGCTTGATAGAGCGTTTCTAAACTTTTCAAATTTGACCTTTTTGGCTTTTTGAAATTATAGCCACTTCCTTTTAAAAAGGAAAATATTGCTTTAAATTTTAAAAAATGAACAAAATTTAGAAATAAAAAATAAAAATTTAGACTAGAAATTTATAAAATTTTTGAAAAATAAATTC
>NZ_PPCG01000065.1 GCF_002913745.1 Campylobacter concisus | reverse complement strand
ATTAAATAGAGATTAAATATGATAGTAGGTTTTAACTTGTTTAATATTTTATATTTAATTTTTTATTATTCCTGAAATAAGTATTAAAAGGTTTCATTATGTCGGTTGATTATGAAAAACATATTTTTTATGCTGGACAAAATTTACAAAAAGCAATTAGTGAAAAGATTTTAAGTAATTATCGTCAAGAAGGTGAAACGTACTTTAATGATAGGGATGCCATGGGGCTATTAAAAAAATATTTTAATCCTAATAAAACAACATCTAGAGATAACATTCAAGAAAAAGATAATGATAATGCCGATGAAATTATAAATGAACTAGTCTTTTATGAAATTAGCAATATGGTCTTAGAAAAAAAATCTGAAGTAAATAAAAAACAAAATAGCGATATATTGGATATTATATTAGATACTATAATTAATGTTAATAAATTATCAAATGTTGGTTTTGGAATAAATAAACAATATGAAATTTTTATATCCCATTCACATAGAGATATTGTAGATATTGATAAGCTAATTATGGATAAATTTGAAGGACGAGTATGTTTTATAGATTCTAAAACTTGGGAATGCATTTATGAGCTTGAAGAGATCATAATATCGAATTTTAAAAAAAGATTGGATGCAATTGAGTATAGTAATCCAGTATTATATGAAAAAATAGAAAAAAATATTTCTATTCAGTCAGGAAAATATCCTTTTGAATATGATAAATTTTGTCAGTTTAGAAGATCGGTTGAAACGGCTTTTGACGTCATATTGGCTACTTCTTTGGGGAATGTTATGAAAAATTGTAAATACTTTGTATTTATCCCTACAGATAATTCGTGCTATAAAAATGTAAATAAAACTTTATCTTCTTGGATTTATTACGAAAATCAAATTGCAAAATATTTTTTTACAAAGAAAGAATATATTAAACAATATGAAGAAAATGAGGATTTAAATAATGTTTTTCAAACTATGGCCAAAGATAACAACTATCCTTTTTTTGAATTTGATTTAAGATATGATAAGCTGGATAAAATAATTGGCGTTAATGATTTAATGGACTATTTTAATTAAAAAAAGGATAAGAATAATGATAGTTGATGAGAATACTAGAGAGTATCTAAAAATGTTACAGGCGATAATAACAAGACTAAATACAAATTCATTTCAAATAAAAACTATTGCTACTACTATAATAACAAGCTTTATGGTTTTTATGTACGAAAAAAATCAAGACAAAATTGTAAATTTTACAATTTGTGTAATTGTTTTTATGTTTTGGGTTTTGGATACTTATTTTCTTAGATCAGAAAAAGCTTATAGAAAAAAATATAATGAAACTGTTTATGCGAATAACCATGATAATGGTAAGAAATGTAAAATATATGACCTGGATATAACAGAAAAATTAAAGGAAAAAGATATTCTTTTTTGTAAAGTTATGGTTTCAAAAACCATATGGCCAGTATATGTTTGCTTGATGATAATAACATGGACACCTTTGATTATTAAGACAATTTTAAAGGGTTAGTAAAAATTACTTCAGTAGGTTATTCTAAGATTTTCTAAAATTCTTTTTTACAAAAAAGATAATTGGCTATGTAAAATTACTAATAATATTATGTTGCTTTTGATGTCTGATTAAATTTAATCTTACGGCAAAACTACGCCAAATTTCATAGCCACACCATATATCATCGCGCTAATAATGCCAGCGAAAAATCCAGCGACCATATCATCACCCATAACGCCAAGTCCGCCCTTTACGTTGCGGTCGATCCTGCCAATGATCGATGGTTTTTTGATATCAAGCACTCTAAAAAGTACTAGCGAGAGAACTAGCTGTGAGATAGTCGCTCCGCTAATGGCGATAGCAAGCCAAACGCCAGCAACTTCGTCGATCACGATAAAGCTCTCGTCGTGTGAATTTACCTTTTTTTCAAAATCATCAATGACGCTTATGCTCACCAAAAATAGCAAAATGCTAGCTAGCAAAAGCGTGGTAGATGAGAAAAAATATAACACAAAATAAGCTGCCACAGCTCCAGCCACCGAGCCCCAAGTGCCAGGCGCCTTTGGTAAAAGTCCAAATCCAAAAAATGTCAAAAATAGCTTTTGCATAAATTTCCTTAAGTGAGTGATGATGTCTGGTAGAGCTTCATGAGCTCCTCGTAAAAGTCGCGGTCGGTCTTGTTTTCAAGCAGTCCAGAATTTACAAAGAGATCGTCGCAGAGCTTTTGTATATCTTTGAAACGATTTACATAGAGCTTGCTTAAGATGAGCGCTGAAATTTCAGGTCTCACGAGTATAGCTGGTGGCATGATGCCGTTAAATAGCAGTTCTTTGATCACGTCTGGGTGGTATTTGATCTGGTGGTGCTGTCCGTGCGGGCAGCTTTTGGTGCTAACTAGCGTCTTACACTTGTTGCAATAAACGAGCTCAGGCAGGACGATCACGTCTAAATTTAGATCGTTTTTGTAGATGTCAAGGATCGTGTGTGCCTCGTTGTGGTCAAAAAACATGCCAATGCCTGAGTGATTTTGTCCGATGACTAGCTTATTTGCGCCAAGTCTTGAAGCTGCGATGCACTCAAGCGTTGGGTTGGCGTGCGAGCTAAAAAGGGTTGTGTTTTTTAGTGCGAAAACAAAGACCTTTTTTGTCGGAAGATAGTTTTGGTTGAAATAATCAAGCACTTGCTTTCTGATCTCATAGTTGATGTGCCTCTCTTCGCGCGTTCTGATGAGAAAAACTACCACAAGATCGGCCTTGTCGATAGTCATCCTAACTAGGCGTTCATGAGCGCGGTTAAATGGATCAGCCGTCAAAAAAACAGCCGTTATCTTTTTAGCGCCACTCTCTTTTATCAGCTCATTTAGCGCATCTTTGCTTATTTGCAAGCTCTCATCATATAGCTCAAACTCGCCGCTTATGCCGTATTTGCCCAAATTTAGCAACATTTCGCTGTTTGATTCATTTGCTAAAAATATATTTTTAGCTCGCATACTCTCGTCAAATTTAAAGACCTTTGCCACGTCGATGTGCCCAACGATCTTGCCGTCCATATTTAAATTTACTCTTTGGCCAGCATGCAGCTTGCTAGCGATATTTTGATTGACCTCGCCAAATGGAGCAAAGCCAAAAGAGTAGGGCATAGGCTCGCCGTTAAAGTAGCCCTTTTTTGCCACCTCTTTGATCTGCTCGTCGTCCATCAGGGCGCTAAAATTTGAGAGAATTTTGTTTTTGATAAGTTCTAAGGCGCCATAAACTTCGGTGTTTATAGAGATTTCACTATTTTTTCTTGCTGACGTCATATTTCTTTCTCTTTTCCCAAAGTGATTTTCTAGAAATTCCAAGCTTTTTGCTTAGCTCGGTGTCGGGGAATTTATCTTGATAATTAACGATGATATATTTTATATATTCATCGATCGTGACGATCTCGCCGATGTCAAAGTTTTTATCTCGGACGGAGAGTTCAAGCTCCTCAAATGGCGCACTTTGCGCAAAATCGCTAGTTTGTATAGCCACTTTTTTCTTTTTGCAAAGCTCTAAAATTTTCTCTTTTTCATCATCTTTTAGCTCTTCAAGATTTGTGATGTATATTAGCTCGTCTCCACTTTGAGCAAGTGCCTTTTCAAGCTCGCTAAAACAGGCTTTGCCTAAAAACAAAAATGGCGTTTTGTTTGCCTTTACATAGTTAAAGATAAATTTATCGCTGTAGCCATTTTTGCTTGATTTTAAAAGAAGTGGAAATTTGATCTTTTTGGCTTCAAAACAAGGTACCTCGTAGTCTTTTAGGGCGAAATTTATATAGTTTTCGTAGTTTTTGATCTCGTTTTTAAATCCTCTAAACTCTTCAAAATGCCTTATCTTTCTAACAAGCTCTTCTATCATAAATGGCTTTTGTATGTAATCCACTGCGCCCGCTTGTATCGGCTTTATCACGGTGTCGCTGTTGATGTAGGCGATGAGTAAGATGATGATAGAGCTTTTAAATTTCTCTATGACAGGGTAGAAGTCCTGCCCAGGGAGTGTGGTAGAAAGTAACACTACGTCAAAATTTTCAAATTTCAAAGCCTCTTTGACGCTCTTTGCGATCTCGCAGTCGTAGCCAAAGTCAGCTAGTTTGCTAGCCATCGAGCCAGCTAGGTAAATTTCGTTTTCTACTATTAAAATTTTCATATTTGTGTCCAGTTGTAAAATTTAAGGCTAGCACTTGCCATGACGGCGATCCCCTCGCATCTGCCCACAAAGCCAAGCCCCTCAGTCGTCGTCGCCTTTACATTTATGCGGCTTTGGCTTAAATTTAGAGCCTGCGCGATGTTTGCCTCCATTTTTGATTTTAGCTTTGAAAGTTTTGGCTTTTGCGCCATTATCGTGATATCAGCGTTTGTTAGCACAAAGCCCACGCTTTGCACTCTTTTATAAGCTTCTTGTAACAAATAAATGGAGCTAATATCTTTAAATTTAGCGTCCGTATCAGGAAAGAGCTCGCCTATGTCGCCAAGCCCAGCAGCTCCCAAGATGGCGTCTGTTAGTGCATGAAGTGCCACGTCACCGTCGCTGTGAGCCTTTAGCCCAAACTCATAGTCGATCTTTTCGCCACAAAGCACAAGCGGTCTGCCCTTTTCAAACTCATGCACGTCAAAGCCGTTACCAACAAAAAGCTCATTTTCTGGTGCTTTTAGGGCTGAAATTTTGGCAAGATCCTCTTTAAAAGTGATCTTTCTAGCCATCTCGTCGCCCAAAATTTGCCAAACACTTGCGCCAATGGCTCTCATGGCCGAGCTATCATCTGTGTAAATTTCACCGCTAATAAGAGCCTTTTTAAGAAGTGCTGTGCGCGAGAGCTGCGGCGTTTGGATAAGTTTTACTTTTTCTCTATCGATTGCGTTTTCGCCAAGATAGGCAGTGTCTGCGATCTTTAGCGCAGGGACCACGCAGTCAGCCTGAGCGGCCGCCTCGATGATCTTGTGAAAAAGCTCGCTTGATATGCAAGGGCGCGCGATGTCGCTAACTAGGACAAATTCGCTATTTACTAGCTCAAGAGCGTTTTTTAGGCTATCTTGCCTTGTCTCGCCGCCACCAACAAATTTAAAATTTGGAGCAAATTTAGACATATATTTACACTCTTTACTAACGACGATGATCTCTTTAAATGTGTAAAAGTTACTCAAATTTTTAGTGGCAAATAGCCAAAGTGGGTCGCTGCCTATACGAAGCCATTGCTTCTTTACTGGTAGCTCAAAACGGCTGGAATTTCCGGCTCCAAGCATTATAAGTGAGATATCAAGCAAGGTAGCTCCTTTGAAGATTGTTACGGAATTATACATTCTAAAACTTGAAAAAATCTTTTTAAAAAAGAGTAGAAATTTAGATTTATTTAGTTAGTTCAAATATAAAAAGGACTAAAATTAGCTTTTTTATAAATTTAAAAAGGTTACTTATGAGAGATAAGACGCAGATGTACTATGCTAGGCGAGGTGAGCTCACAAGGGAGATGAGCTGTGTGGCAAAGATCGAGGGAGTGAGCGAAAATTTGCTTATGGATGAGGTGGCAAACGGCAGGATCATCATCCCAGCAAATGTAAATCACATAAATTTAAAACCAATGGGCATAGGCAGAAAGCTAAAGACAAAGGTCAATGCAAATATCGGCAACTCAAGCCTAAGCAGTGACATTTGCGCGGAGCTTAGAAAGCTTGAAATTTGCTTAGAATTTGGCGCTGATACGGTTATGGATCTAAGCACGGATGGCAATTTGGATGCCATTAGAAGCGCTATCATAGAGCATTCAAGCGTGCCAGTTGGAACTGTGCCTATGTATGAAATTTTAAAAGAGGCAAAAGAGGTTACAAATATCACAAATGAGCTAATTTTAAGCGTGCTAGAGAAGCAAGCAAAGCAAGGAGTTAGTTACTTTACGATACACGCTGGCTTTTTGCGTGAGTTTTTACCACTTGTTAAAAAGCGTAAAATGGGCATAGTAAGCCGTGGCGGCAGTTTGAGCGCTAGCTACATGTCAAAGTTAAATAGGCAAAATCCTTTCTATGAAATTTTTGATCAAATTTTAGAAATTTGCGCTAGATATGACGTCTCGCTCTCGCTTGGCGATGGACTTCGCCCAGGATGTCTTTATGACGCGACAGACGAGGCGCAGCTTAGCGAGCTAAAGGTGCTTGGAGAGCTAACACTTCGTGCGTGGCAGAAAGATGTGCAAGTGATGATAGAGGGGCCTGGTCATGTGCCATTAAATCAAATTGAGTATAATATGAAAATCGAACAAGAGCTCTGCCATGATGCCCCATTTTACGTGCTTGGGCCGCTTGTTAGCGATATCGGCGCGGGGTATGATCATATCACATCAGCGATAGGTGGTACGATGGCGGCATATCACGGCGCTAGCATGCTTTGCTACGTGACGCAAAAAGAGCACCTAGGACTACCAAATGAAAATGACGTAAGAGATGGCATCGTAGCTCACAAGATAGCAGCCCATGCCGCAGACGTCGCACTTGGCAAAGCTGGAGCTATCGAAAAAGACCATGCGATGAGTGATGCGAGATATGCATTTGACTGGAACAAGCAGTTTGAGCTAAGCTTTGATCCAAAAAAGGCTAGAGATCTTCACGATGAGAGCTTGCCAGAAGATGCGTTTAAGAGCGCTCATTTTTGTTCGATGTGCGGACCAAAATTTTGTGCATATAAAATTTCAAAAGATCTAGAAAAAGGAGAAAAATGTTAAATAAAGAAGAGGTCTTAAATAGACTAAAAGGTGTCATATATCCGGGATTTGAGAAGGATATAGTTAGCTTTGGCTTTGTAAAAAATGTAGAAATCGGCGAGAAAATTACAATCGAAGTCGAGATCGTTAGCTCAAATCCTGATGTGGCAAACGAGCTAAAAACGGACATCAAACGTGTCATGGGCTCAAATGAATACGTGCTAAATTTGATTCAGCCAAAGATACCTGAGGAGAAAAGTAACACTCAAAGTGGCAAAAATATCGCACCTCAAGTTAAAAATTTCGTAATGGTAAGCTCTGGCAAAGGTGGCGTTGGCAAATCAACCACAACGCTAAATTTAGCCATCTCAATGGCAAAACTAGGCAAAAAAGTGGGTGTTTTGGACGCTGACATCTACGGACCAAATATCCCAAGAATGCTTGGCGAGGTAAATACTCAGCCACAAGTCGTTGGCAACAAGCTAAAGCCGATACTTAGTCACGGCGTGGAGATGATGAGTATGGGCGTTTTGATGGAAGAGGGCATGAGCCTTATCTGGCGTGGCTCGATGATAATGAAAGCTATCGAGCAGCTACTAAGAGATGTGCTTTGGAGCGAGCTTGATGTCTTGTTCCTCGATATGCCTCCAGGAACGGGCGACGCGCAGCTAACTCTAGCTCAAAGCGTGCCAGTAACGGCAGGTGTCTGCGTCACAACGCCTCAAGTAGTAGCACTTGATGATAGCAAACGTGCGCTTGATATGTTTGAGAAGCTTCACATCCCAATCGCTGGCGTCATCGAAAATATGAGTGGCTTTATCTGCCCTGATAACGGCAAAGAGTACGATATCTTTGGCAAAGGCACGACTGAAGAGGTGGCAAAGGCTTACAACACTCAAATTTTAGCCGAAATTCCTATCGAGCCAGCGGTTAGAGTGGGCGGCGATAGTGGCAAGCCAGTGAGCTTTTACGAGCCAAACTCAGTCACTGCAAAACGCTATGAGAGCGCAGCTGCAAGACTTTGGGAGATGATAGAAAATATAAATAACGGCGGCGGGGCTGATAACTCGGCGATCCAGCCAGTAAATGACGGCAAGAGTGCTTGCTCGAAGTAAATTTGCAAAAGATAAAATTTAGAGCAAATTTTAATTAAATTTGGCTACCAAAATTTGGCTTTGCTTGATGTAGGGCTTAAATTTTGGAGCCAAAATGCACTTTATATAATAAATTTAAAATTTAACAGGAGAAAAGATGAAAGCGATCGTAACCGTAGTCGGAAAAGATAGAGTTGGCATCGTTGCTGGCGTCTCAGCAAAGCTTAGCGAGCTAGGGCTAAATATAGATGATATAAGCCAGACTATTTTAAGCGACTTTTTCACGATGATGGCGGTGGTTTCAAGCGATGAAAATAAGGACTTTACAGCCTTAAGAGCGGAGCTAGATAAGCTTGGAGAGAGCCTAAAAGTAAAGATAAATATCCAAAGCTCAGCCATCTTTGATGCGATGCACAAAATTTAAGGACAAAAGATGGATATCAAAAATGTAACCGAAACGATCTCGATGATCGAGGAGCAAAATTTTGACATCAGAACGATCACGATGGGTATTAGTTTGCTTGATTGCATCGACCCTGACATCAATAAAGCCTGCGACAAAATTTACGCAAAAATCACCACTAAAGCCAAAGACCTAGTTAGAGTGGGCAACGAAATTTCTGCCGAGCTAGGCATACCAATCGTCAATAAAAGAGTGAGCGTGACGCCTATCTCGATAATCGGCGCCGCAACCAACGCGAGTGACTACGTGATGATTGCAAAGACGCTTGATAGGGCGGCTATTGAAGTTGGTATTGATTTTATAGGTGGTTTTTCGGCTCTAGTGCAAAAGGGCTATCAAAAGGGCGATGAAATTTTGATAAATTCTATCCCGCAAGCACTCGCTCAAACTGCAAAAGTGTGCTCAAGCGTCAATGTCGGCTCAACAAAAAGTGGCATAAACATGAGCGCAGTGCGTGACATGGGACGCATCATAAAAGAGACGGCAGCAGCTTCAGAGATGGGCTGTGCGAAGCTTGTTGTCTTTGCAAACGCAGTCGAGGATAATCCTTTCATGGCAGGTGCATTTCACGGCGTGGGCGAGGCTGACGTGGTGATAAATGTCGGCGTTTCAGGCCCAGGCGTCGTAAAAAGAGCGCTTGAAAAGGTGCGTGGCGAGAGCTTTGACGTGGTGGCTGAGACTGTGAAAAAGACGGCGTTTAAGATCACTCGTATCGGTCAGTTAGTCGGTCAAATGGCGAGTGAGCGCCTTGGGGTGAAATTTGGTATAGTCGATCTCTCCCTTGCTCCGACACCTGCTGTGGGCGACTCGGTGGCTCGTGTGCTTGAGGAGATGGGACTTGAGGCTGTTGGCACACACGGCACGACTGCTGCACTTGCTCTCTTAAATGACGCGGTTAAAAAAGGTGGCGTCATGGCATGCAATCAAGTGGGCGGCTTAAGCGGTGCGTTTATCCCAGTCTCAGAGGACGAGGGCATGATAGCTGCGGTGCGCGCAGGATCATTAAATTTAGAAAAGCTTGAGGCGATGACTGCGATATGCTCAGTTGGGCTTGATATGATCGCCATACCTGCGGACACGCCAAGCGAGAGTATAGCTGCGATGATCGCTGATGAGGCGGCTATCGGCGTGATAAATCAAAAAACAACGGCCGTTCGTATCATACCTCTTGGACGTGAGGGCGATATGATCGAGTTTGGCGGTCTTTTAGGAAGAGCGCCTGTGATGAAGATAAATAAGGCCTCAAGTGCCGACTTCATCGCTCGTGGCGGACAAATCCCAGCACCTATTCATAGTTTTAAAAACTAATCTTCAAAGTCCGCTTTAAATTTGCGGACTTTTTCTTAAATTTATCTAATCTTTTCAACTGCTTTTAGTTAAAATAACAAAAATTTTAAACTAAGGAGCTAAAATGAAAATTTTATCACTGCTTACGGCGCTACTTTTTGGAGCGGTATGCGGCTTCGCAAACGACGGTAAAGTAAGAACTATCGACATCTATGTCACGCCTTACTACTCAGCAAATGCTGGCAAGGTGGAGTATGTCAAGGTCTATGACAAGATAGATGAGCTTTTAAAAAGTGGCAAAGAAGAGGACTTTAAAAAGGCTGAAAAGATCGTGCAAGACGCCCCACAAATGGTCTCTCCGATAACTCTTTTTGTTCTCTCAGCTCGCGCTTATGATCTTGGACTTCGCGATGATGCTGTATTTTGGTTTTATGCGGCAAAAAATCGCGCGATCTTGCTAAGAGACGTTATAGACATGGAGGGCGAGAAATTTACTGACGTGGTGGCCGCGATAGGGGCGTTTATGAAGCTTGTTGGCGACGTGGTCAATCCTTATGCATTTTGCGATATCAAAAAGCAACAAGAGATCGCTGATAAAGCGCTTGAATGGACTAAGAAAAATGCCTATGAAGCGATGTTTTCGCCAGAATTTAGCTCACCTCACGAAGATAGAAAAGCAGCCCTTGCAAAAGGCATAGAAAAGCTAGAAGCGCGCAATAAAAAAGAGAAAGATTACTTTTTAGACAAAGACAATCTTGCTAACTTTAAAGCTATGCGCAAGCAAAATGGCACTGATGAGAAATTTTGCTTTTAAGTAGCGAGAAAAACTGAAAATTTGCTTGTAAATTTAGCTTTTGCTTTATGTTAAAAGGGCAAATTTACAAGCTATCTCTATTTTAGCTCACGACAAATTTGCTTAAATTTGGCTCTTTTTCATAAGAGTAGCAAAATCACAAAAATGAGAATAAAAAATGACTTTGAAATTTGGCGAACTTGAGAAAGTTGCAACAGATGATGGCTTTATCTGGTATGCGGAGACTGGGCTAAAAAGTGAAATTTTTGGGCAGGTAGCGTTTTGCCTTGTTAGCACAGATAGGGCAGATGTGGATGATGAGATTACTTTTCTAGCAGAGCGTATCGCCAGCGATATCGATCGGTACGTAAAAGAGGCGCTTGTCTTTTTAAAAGATGAGCTTAGGCGAGGGCGCTTTTTGAACAAGGATGAGCTTAGCTTGCTTGACGTGCCAGTTTGCAAACTGCCATTTAGCTCGCCGCAATGCACCTTTTATGCGCGTGATAAGCAGTGGCTGATGAGATTTGCTGAGGGTGAGCTTGATATCTGCGAGCCTTACGGTATAGGGGTGTTCTTTGAGGGTGAAAGGCCGCTTTGTTTAGAAAATTTAGAGCTTAGCAGTGAGTGCTAAACGCTTAAGTTTTTAAATTTACGCATTAAAAGCTATTTAAGATTTTCAAGCCTTGCAAAAATGATGAAATTTTGTTTTTAGGTATTGGCTGCGATCAAGAGGCACTAGAGTTTTTAAATTATTAAATTTTGCTGTCTTAGGTTTTACGCCCAAAACAGCAAATTTATAAGCTATGCGTTGCAGCAGTCGCTTGGGTCTTTTTCTTTTGTGATCCTAGCTCTTAGGTCGTGGCGGATGATCTCTATCGACCAAAACTAGACCATGTGACCCACAAACTCAGAGACATACTCATACCAAGGAAGTGTCCAAAGTGGCGGAGTGAGGCCAAGAGGCGGCAGTGAGATGCCATGAACTGCGATAGTTGCTAATATGCCAGCCATCACGCCTTGCCACATCGTGATCTTTGGAAATTTCTCAGCCACGACGCAGTAGCCAACGGCAAAGACGACTGAGAAGATGATGTGCGTTAGCATCACGTAGTTAAAGGCATGCCCTGCAAACTCGTATATAGCGGCGTTTGGATCGGCGATACCTACATAATCTCTCAAAAACACATAAGGGGGATTTAGAAAATTTCTCGAGCAGTCGATCGCATCAGCCGCTCTGAGGGCGCTTTCTGGCCACAAGCTGCGTTAAACATATCCATGGGGCTTCTTGGTGGAAGCGGCCCTTCTGCGCCCCACTTGACAAAAGCTGAAACTACGCCAGCGACGAGGCCGATCAACGCAGCTAAGGCAAATTTTGGTTTGGTAGCTAAATTTGACATTTTGTCTCCTTGTAAAATTTGAGGCATTTTATTTCTATTTTCTTTATGATAAGGTTAATCATTATTATAATTTATAAATTTACCAAAACCAAAATGCTTTAAAATCATAAAATTTTTAGCCATTTTTGGCTAGACTAAGAAAAAATTTAAAGGAGAATAGATGTCTAAAGAGTTTAAAGACGCAAACGAATTTAAGGAATTTTTTGAAGAATTTAGAAAAAAAGATGGCTACAAAGATCCAGTTGCTTTTGGCATCGCAAGAGTCGATCGCGGACAAAAAAATAGCGACAAAATTTTGCAAGCAAGTTACGCCGTTGTAAATTATAAAGAGAGCTTTTTAAGCGCAGCTGCTTTTATCTACGCCTTGCAAAAGTGCGATGTTGAGGTTGATTTTGGTGCATCCGAGTTTGTCGCTGATCTCACGCCAAAGGTAGCAAAAAAGGCTAGCAAGCTCTTTAGCGTCTTTGAAAAAGATATAAAATCACACAAAAACGTGGAGAATTTACACGCTGTGAAGATGGCATTTGATGACGATCTTGAGTTAAACGAGAATAAATTTAAGCTTGTATTTTTATTTGATGACGCAAAGCCACTTAGCGTAGAAGCCGTCTATCTCAAGCTCTACTTGATCTCGCTTGGCAAGGTCGCACCTAGGACGATCGTGCTTGATGGAGCCTTTGGAGTGCTACCAAATGTCGCTTGGACTAGCCAAAATATCCCGATCGAGCTTGAGTGGCTAAGAGAAAATGAAATTTCTCTAAAGATGTTTGGCGAGTATCCAGCGATCGTGAGCGTGGATAAATTCCCAAGATTTTTAAGTCACATCATCCCAGCTGATAACACGAGAATTTTAGACGCTGCTAAAGTCCGCATGGGCGCAGCTGTGCATCCTGGCACAGTCGTCATGCCGGGCGCTGCTTACATCAACTTTAACGCAGGCACGACTGGCGGCGTGATGGTTGAGGGCAGGGTCAGCAGCTCTGTCGTCGTGGGCGAGGGCAGCGACGTTGGCGGCGGAGCTAGCATACTTGGCGTGCTAAGCGGCACGAACGGCAACCCTGTAAGCATAGGCAAACACTGCTTGCTTGGCGCAAACTCAGTTACTGGCGTGCCACTTGGTGATAACTGCATCGTGGATGCTGGTATAGCGGTGCTTGAGGGCACAAAGGTCTATATCTCGGCAAGCGAGCGCGAAAAGCTAGCTAAGCTAAATCCTAGCTTTAAATTTGAAGCTGAAATTTACAAAGCGCTTGAGCTTGGCGGGCTAAACGGACTTCATTTTAGACAAAATAGCCAAACAGGTCAGATCACTGCAAGTGCGAGCAAAAGGGCGATCAAGCTAAATGAGGCACTTCATTAAAAGGAGCTAGCATGAAAGTTGGCATTTTGATGTTTGACAAGATAAATTTGTTAAGCTTTGCCAAAATTTATGATTTTTTGCATAAATTTGAAGGTTTTAACATCAAAACCTACGCCCTAAAGCCTGAGATAGTCGATGAATTTGGCGTCAGGCTTCATCCTGAAATTTACGCTGAGAGCCTTTACGGCGTGGATATCTTGGTCGTGCCAGATGGCGTTGGAGCGCTTGGGCTAAGATATGATGAGATATTTTTAAGCTGGATAAAAAGCTCAGCGAGTGCGAAATTTAAGATCGGCTTTGACCTTGGCGTGCTCATCCTTGGCGGGGCTGGATTTTTAGAAGACAGAGAGGCCTGCATAAGGGGCGGATACAAAAACGCGCTGAGTGGCTACTGCGAGGTAAATGACGCTAAGATGTGCGAGAGCAGGGGTGTGATAAGCGTTAGCGAATTTGATGATGAGATCAAAGAGCAACTCGCAAAAATCCTAAGTAAAGATAAAATTTAAGGGCTTTGGCTCTTAAATTTGATAGAAATTTTATCTTTTTAATGAGCTTATAGCTTG
This sequence comes from Campylobacter concisus, assembly GCF_002913745.1. Lineage (GTDB taxonomy): Bacteria > Campylobacterota > Campylobacteria > Campylobacterales > Campylobacteraceae > Campylobacter_A > Campylobacter_A concisus_R. Next base: position 11,598 of record NZ_PPCG01000065.1, on the reverse strand, counting down.
TTTTATGGCGCTATTTACCGCTTCTAAATGCCACTTTATCCACGCTGTGAAGTCAAAGTTTAAATTATTTTCAAGCTTTGTTGTCTGCTCTAAAATTTCATAATAATCTTTTTTATTTGCATAAATAACGCTGGAGATAGAAAACGGCTCAATGCTCTTGCCAGCCAAGCAGTAGTGCGCCAAAGCCCTTGCCATGCGTCCGTTGCCGCCCTCATAAGGATGGATGATCGCAAACCAAAGGTGAGCCAAAACACTTTTTATATAGGTGTTTTCAGGGCTTTTATTGATAAAATTTAAAAAATTTCTCACCCTCTACGCGCTCTGCTGGCAAGGCTTTGTAGTGGATTTACACATTTTTTGAAGGACCTGAGACGACGCTCATCTCATCATCTCTAAATTTAGCTCTTTTTATCTTGTAAATTTTGCTATGGCTATGTTCAAACAAGGCATTGTGCCAGCCATGTAGTCGCTCGAAGTTCATATAAGCTTTGTTTAAATTTGTTTCAAGCATTAGCGAGACTAGATTATCGCTGTATATAGTCGCATGAGTGTCGGCTAGCCAGTCAAAATTTTCATCCAGTCTCTTTTTTACCGATGAGCGAATGCTTAATCTTTTTAGCCTCTCGCCCTCTATGAGAGATGAGCTTATTATCTCATCTTCAAGCGCACTAATTTGCGCCTTTAAAAGATCGTTTCTACTGATCTTGCTTGTTGTCTCTTTTAAAATTTCGCGTTCTTGCTCTAGTTCATTAGTAAGGGCGTCTATCTCTCTTTTATCGAAAGAGAAATTTGGATAGTTAGGATGTTGCCATATCTGCAGGTTTTGCATTATTTGCCTAAAAGTAAGAGTAGCATTCCTATGTTTTGTGATTTTTACTCAATGCACTGAATTTATTTATAGCAGTAAAATTTGGTATATGTATAGTTTTTGATTTGCTATTTTGTAAAAATAATTTTTGTTAGAAAAGAGAGCTGGGGGAAAGTTAAGGCCAGATAAGATTATCTACCTAGCCTATAATCTCTTCTGGCATCCTTATAACCACGTCTATAACCACGATCAAAACCATCATCATAGTCGTCATCATTATAGTAGCCTCCGCGGTAATCACGCTGGAATCTATCATATCCATTTTGATAGTATGGACGGTAGTTAGGAGGATATGGGGCATAGTTTGGATCAACAGGATAGTAGCCATTTGCACGACAACTATCCTCGTCAAATTTTTCTATTCCGTTGCGAAATTTATAGCTTTCTATTTTTTTATCAAAGCTATCAATACTTCTTATGTCGCCATAAATTTTAGCCATTTCTCTTTGATTTATAAGACCACAAAGCCTAGCTTCAACTTTTTTTTCGTAACTCATAGAAAACAAAAAAGTTAATAAACAAAATAAAATGGCTATAAATTTCATATTAATCTCCTACTTTTAGGCTTCCACCTTTGCCAAGACCACCTTTTACGGTCTGTGCTTTGTAATCTTTTAGGGCGATAACCAATTGATTCATTGAATCAAGAAAAGCATTTACAAGTGTTTTTCCCTCAGGTGTTCTTGAATATGCACCAAGTCCAGCACCAAGAGAAGCGCCAGCACCGCCACCCATGCCAAAGAAATCAGTGCTAGAAGCTGAGCCAATGGCTGCTGCTAATTGAACACCTGAGCGATTCTCTATAAGAACCAATGTAGTTTGTGTCTCTTTTGTTGAAAAACCACCAGCTATAGCACCTGCTACACTACCAAAAAGTGCTCCAACAAGAGCGCCTGCACCGCCCGTATCTTCGTTACTAAAGAAAATTTCAGGGCGAATAGTATAATCAGCTGCTACCATTTTACCTTTGCCAAAGCCAGAACCGCTACGTAGTTCGCCCGATCTATCAAGTGCACGCTCTTGCATCATATTATCCATCATAGCGCCACGCTCAACTATAACAAAACAACCAGTTTGTTGTGCAAGAAGGCGCAAAACAGGAATAGTTGATGTGAGCTTGTAGTTGCGTGTTAAATATGAATACCAGTCAGAATTCTGGTCTTCATAAAACGCAAGTGTTCCAAGAGTGCTACTACACTTTTCTATTTTTGTGTTAGCATTTTTGTTGTTGCTACCAGCAGCACTGCCAGTTACACCATTGTTGTTGCCAGTTGCGCAACCGCTTAAAAGTAAAACTCCAAGACCTACGCTTAGTAAAGATGAGCTTAACTTCATTTTTATCCTTAATATTTAAGTTGGTTTTAGAATTATATATGAGTAAATATTATAAAAATATTAATATAAAATTTATGTTTAATAACATAATGCAAAATTATTTTTATGAAAATTTAAGCGGCCAGCAAGATGCCAGCCACATAAATTATTCGACAGTTACGCTTTTTGCGAGGTTTCTTGGCATATCGACGTTGTTGCCAAGTCTAACGGAAATTTCAAGTGCAAGTAGCTGAAGCACTAGCATCATCTCGAAAAATTCGCTCATATAGTGATCTTGAACGCTTGTTTTTACGTAGTCATCGCTTAGTTCAAACTCAAGTGGGCTGATCGCTAGGATATATGCATCTCTTGCAGCAAGCTCTTCGACGTTACTTTTTGTCTTTTCATATAGTAAGTTTTGAGGCATTAAAGCGATCGTAAATAGCTTCTCGTCTGCAAGCGCGATAGGGCCGTGCTTCATCTCGCCTGATGGATAACCCTCGGCGTGAAGATATGAAATTTCTTTAAGTTTTAACGCACCTTCAAGTGCTAGCGGATAGAAGATATCTCTACCGATAAAGAAGAAGCCATGACCGTGCAAATAGTGCTTGCTTAGGCGATGAAGCTTCTCTTGTAAAGAGTTATCTATATTTAAAATTTGAGGGATGTGAAGAAGCGTTTTGATCTCGTGATCAAGCTCTTTTTTGCTGATAGATCCCTTTGCTGATGCCATTTGAAGTACAAGCATCCAAAGTACGATGATTTGCGTAGCAAAGGCCTTTGTGCTTGCCACACCTTTTTCGATGCCAGCGCGAGTTAGAAGCGTATTATCAGCTAGTCTAACGATAGATGAGTTATCGACGTTGCAAATCGCAAGCGTCTTTAGCCCAGCCTCTTTTGCTATCCTAAGCGCCTCAAGAGTGTCAGCTGTCTCGCCACTTTGCGAGATGACGATGAAGAGCGAGTTTTTGTTTAGATAAGGCTTTCTATATCTAAATTCGCTTGCTACTTCGACCTTTGTTCTAACTTTGGCAAGCCTTTCAAAAAGATAGCTTGCAACAAGTGCTGCATGGTAGCTCGTACCGCACGCACAAAGCACGACATCATCGATGCCTTTTAGGTATTCATCATCTAAATTTTCAAGGGTGACTTTGTGGTTTTTAACTCTGCCCATGATGGTTTCAGATACGACTGCACCTTGCTCGTAAATTTCTTTCTCCATAAAAAATGTATAACCCTCTTTTTGGGCATAGCTCTTATCTTTTGGCAGTGCGTTAAATGTTATGCTAGCCTTTTTGCCATGTTTGAAAACAGCTATCTCATCTAAGCTCACGTAGCCGTAGTTGTTATCATCAAGATATGCTACTTCTGTTGCGTTGCCGATAAGTGGGGCATCTGATGAGGCAAAATATAGCTCTTTTTTGTCGCTTTTGCCTATCGCCATAGGAGCAGCATCTTTTGCGAAAAATATCTTATCAGGTGCAGTTTTTGTGATAAGTAGCGTCGCATAAGCGCCTCTAAGCTTTGCGATAGTCGCCTCATAAGCTTTAAATGGATCTTTTTTCTCTTTTAAAATTTCTTCAAAAAGGTGCACGATCACTTCGGTGTCGGTTTGGCTGACAAATTTCACGCCCTTTGCCTCAAGCTCATCTTTAAGCTCTTTGTAGTTTTCGATGATGCCGTTATGAACGACAAATGAGTGCTCGCCAAGGTGTGGGTGAGCGTTTATCTCAGTTGGTTTGCCGTGAGTTGCCCAGCGTGTGTGACCTATCGCCACGCCAAAGCCCTCTGATGTAAAGTCCTTTGTCTTTAGGGCTAAATTTTCAAGCTTGCCGACCGCTTTGAAAAAGTCGATCTTGCCATCACTCATCACAGCCATGCCAGCGCTGTCGTATCCGCGATACTCAAGCTCTTTTAGACCGCTTAAAATGACCTCTTTTTTCTCTTTATCTCCGATGTATCCTACGATTCCACACATGTTTTACTCGCTTATTAATAAATTTAATATCTCTTCGCCTTTACTCTCAAGTCGCTCGTTTTTCTCGATCAAAAAGAGATTTCTCGTTCTATTTTTAACCGTCTGAATTCTAGCACTCGTGACTTGAAAATGAAGCCTGTCAAAAACACTCATCACATAAGCCATTAGCCCACGCTGATCTTTTGCGTTGATGCTAAGTTTGGCGTAATCTTTTGAGTGATTTAGCTCGAAGTTTATCTCATCTTTGTTAATATTTGGTTTCAAAGGCTCTCTTAAAACCTCGCTATTTAGGGATTTTAGGGCTAAAATTTTAGTATTTTCAAGCTCATGATTTTTTACATTTTGGTTAAAGTCAAGCCTGATATAAAATTTCTTCTCAAAAAGCTCAAATATCTCCATATACGCAAGGTCAAATTTGGCAAATTCATAGAGCAGGGCGCTTAAATTTAGGCTTTTGTTTGTATAAATTTGAATGCTTAAATTTTTAGTATTGTTTATGAAAATTTCGGTTTCGTTTAAGCTATCAGCCACTTTGCTTAAATTTATGATCTCGCTCGCGCTATATTTTGTAAAGACCAAATTTGATGTGATCTTAAAAATTTTATCTTGCAGCTTTGGCTCAAGCGCCAAAAACTCGCTATTTCGTTTTATAGACTGCTCTTTTTTTACCCGCCTTGTCGCTTCATCAAGTAAATTTTCATCGCTAAATGCACTAAGAGAAATTTCATAAAGCTCTCTTAAAAGCTTTGCTGTGTAGGCGTTGTAAAGCCTCTCATTTGTGGCGTTTATCACGCAGTAGCTAAGGATGTAAAGTAGCTTTAAAACCTGCTTGTCGCCAAGCTTTGAGATAAAGGCGAAGATGACGCGCTGTGAGTAGATGTCCTCTCTGTTTGAGACGTTGCTCATTAGGGTGTGATATTTTATCAAGACGACGCCGATGTTGATAGCTTTTTGGCTTAAATTTAGCTTGTTAGCATAGGCTCTAAAGATGTTTGCACCGATGTTTGCGTGATCTTTGCCGCCAAGTCCTTTGCCAACATCATGCATAAGCGTCACGATCTTAAGCATCGTTTTGCCCTCTAAGCAAAGCTCAGCATAGAGATTTTTTATAAATTTATCTTTTATATTTTCAAGAAATTTGACGCTTAAGATGCTATGCTCATCAACCGTAAATTCGTGATAGCCGTCATATTCTGCTAGCTGGGAGATGTGCTCCATCGGTTTTATCAAAATTTGTATCATCTGCGCATCGAGTAAGGATTTTAATATGGCGTAGGAATTTTCTCTTAAAAATATCTTCTTAAACTCGCTGATAGCGCGCTCTAAGCCATCTTTTGTGATGATGGCTCGCTTGATATAAAAGATCGCGCTTATATCAAATTTATAATCCACATCTTTTAACTCTAAAAGCTCATTTATGAGATCCTCGATGAGTGCTGGCTTTTTGTGAAGCGGCACGTAGATGACGCCATTTATCTCATAAAAGCCATTTTTCAGCCTAGCAAATTTTCTCTGCTCGAAGCTTAGCTCGCTTTTGAAAAATGGCCTGCAAAGCGAAGCTGCGATAAATCTTGAATAAATGGCTACGTTATTCATCGAGCTTAGCATCTTTTGGCTGATGACGCTTTCGTTGTCTTGAAGCTTTTTGGACTTTGTCTGCATGAAATTTGTCGTGATCTCGACACTTGAAGCGCTGAAAGTATCGGTGTTTTGAGTTAAATTTAAAGCACTTAGCAAGCTTAGTAAAAAATCCACATTTAGGTTAAAGCTAGCGATCTCTTTTTCATTCATCACTTTTAGGGCTTGTGATCTAACCGAAACGTCGCTATCAAGGCAGTTTAGTATGCAGTTTAAGTGGTAAATTTCATCGATCCCACCAAAACCACTTTTTAAATTTGGCTCTTGTGCTAAGTAGCTTATGCTAGAAAATGGTAAAAATGCTTTTAAATGGTAGTTTAAAAAGGCTTTTTTATCAAATTCTTTTATCTTTACGATCTCGCTTTTTACTAAACGGTAGAGGCTTTTTGAGCCGCAGATGTAGCGAAGTTGCGAGGTTTCGCTTTTAAATTTAAGGTCATCTTTGAAATTTATAAAAATTTCATCCACTTCGGCAATTTTTATCACAAATTTCATGCCAGAGCTATCTAAAATTTCAGAAAATTCTTTTAAGAAATTTTTTATATTGTAGCCCTTTAAATTTTTATAAACTAGCAAAATTTCAAGCTCGCTATTTGCGCTAAGTAGCGTTTGAGCGTATTTGCCAGTGGCTAGAACGCTAAAAGCAAAGCTGTCATTTTGTGGCACAAACTCATCAAAAAATTCTCGCATAGTTTCATTTAAATAAGATTTTATAAAATCATCATACTCTTTGGCTAAGAAATTTGTGAAATTTCTACCTTGGTTTTTTTGAAAATGTTTTGGCAAATTTGCCTTAAAATCAAGAAATTTCTCTTTGATCTTTGAATAATTATCGCTATTTTTGGCACTTTTATCAGCTAGCATTTAGTGTTTCCATTGTTAAAAATATCTTGGCAAATGTTACATAATTTTTGCAAAAACAAAGCTTTATTTGCTTATAATAAAGCCTTAAGTTCAGCTTTAGGACGATATAAATAATGAATCTATTACAAAAACTAGAAAGTGGCGAGAGATTAAGTAAGCAAGAGGCTTTTTCGCTTTATGAGCTTGATCTTTTTACCTTGGCTAAATTTGCCGACAAAAAGCGCAGAAAACTGCACGGCAACAAGGTCTTTTTTAACGTAAATCGCCATATCAATCCAACAAATATTTGTGCTGACATCTGTAAATTTTGCGCATTTTCAGCCCACAGAAAAAATCCAAATCCATACCTAATGAGCCACAAAGAAATTTTAAAGATTGTTGATGAGAGCGTGAGCCACGGCGTAAAAGAGATACACATCGTCTCCGCCCACAACGCAACTAGTGGTTGGCAGTGGTATTTAGAAATTTTTAAAAAGATAAAGGCAGCTCATCCAGAGCTTCACGTAAAGGCTATGACGGCAGCTGAGATTGATTTTTTATCAAGGTATTACGGCTTGAGCTACGATGAGGTGATAGAAAAGATGCTTGAATACGGCGTCGATAGCATGCCAGGGGGTGGGGCTGAAATTTTTGATGAAGAGGTCAGGGCTAAAATTTGCAAAGGCAAGGTTAGTAGTGAGAACTGGCTCAAAATTCACAAAATGTGGCACGATAAAGGCAAGCAAAGCAATGCAACAATGCTTTTTGGACACATAGAAAGCCGTGAAAATAGGATCGATCACATGCTAAGGATCAGAGACTTGCAGGATGAAACTGGCGGATTTAACGCGTTTATCCCGCTTGTCTATCAAAGAGAAAATAACTACTTAAAAGATGTGAAATTTCTAGGATCAGCTGAAATTTTAAAGACTATGGCGATATCTCGCTTAGTGCTTGATAACGTCCCACACATAAAGGCGTACTGGGCTACTTCGACGCTAAATTTAGCGATGATCGCTCAGGAATTTGGCGCTGATGATCTTGATGGCACGATAGAAAAAGAGAGCATACAAAGTGCAGCCGGCGCAAACAGCGCAAATGGCGTCACATTAAAGACATTTTGTGATCTTATAAAAACATCTGGTTTTACGCCGGTTGAGCGTGATAGCTTATATAACGAACTTAAAATTTACTAAAGGAGCTTGGGGTGAAATTTTTTGACTTAGCACAAAACAAAACGAGTGTGAAGCAGGAATTCGGAGCGGGACTTACGACATTTTTGGCGATGATGTATATCGTGCCGGTAAATGCGATCATTATGAGCAAAACTGGCATGCCTTATGAGGCACTAATTACGGCAACTGCGCTAATTACCATATTTTCTACTGTATTAAATGGTCTTTGGGCGAACACACCAGTTGCGATGAGCGTTGGCATGGGGCTTAACGCTTATTTTACATTTGGCCTTTGCATCGGTATGAAAGTGCCTTGGCAAACTGCTCTTGGCGTTGTTTTTCTAAGTGGCGTGATATTTGTCGTCTTGTCTTTTACAAATTTTAGAATGTGGATAATAAGATCCATCCCACTTGATCTAAGAAGAGCGATAAGCGCTGGCATAGGCACATTTATCAGCTTTGTCGCGTTTCAGCAAATGGGCTTTATAGTAAATAACGATGCGGTTTTGGTTGGCATAGGAAATTTCAGAGATCCAAACGTGCTTCTTGGCGTTTTGGGACTATTTTTGGTTATTTGCTTTTGGACATGGAAGATAAAGGGTGCGTTTATCCTAGCTGTACTTGTCACTTCAGTGATCGCTTGGGTGCTTGGCATCGCTCCTCATCCAACAGAAATTTTCTCAACTCCAGCCTCTATCTCACCGATATTTTTAGAGCTTGACATAAAAGGTGCCTTTAGCCTAGCTTTACTCCCAGTTGTTATCACATTTTTTGTGACCGATCTTTTTGACTCGATAGGCACGCTAGCTGGAGTTGGCACAAGGGCTGGGATATTTGACGAAAATAAAAAAGATGGCGTCGTAAAACTTGAAAAAACTCTTGAAGCTGACGCGGTTGCTACGGCGGCTGGCTCGCTTGTAGGCGTAAGTACGACCACATCGTTTGTAGAGAGTGCTAGCGGCGTAGAAGAGGGCGGCAGGACTGGTCTAACGGCTGTATTTTGCGGACTTTTATTTATACTTACACTATTTATGTTGCCACTTTTTAAAGCTATCCCTGGCAATGCCATCTATCCGATCCTTGTAATGGTCGGCGTGCTTATGTTTGCCGAGCTTGCTAGTATAAATTTTAAAGATCCAGCCATCGGCGTTGCGACATTTTTCATAGTTGTGCTCATCCCGCTTACCTACTCGATCACAAACGGCCTTGCATTTGGCTTTATGTCATACGTCATAGTTAAGCTCATAAAGAGAGAATTTAGCGATATAAATTTAGGTGTAGTCGTGCTAGCGCTCATTAGTTTTATCGTATTTTTAGTGCATTGATAAGGATTAAAGATGATATTTTATAGCTACGATGAATTTGCCATTGATGCCAAAAAGATGGCAAAACAGATAAAAGATGAGTTTGATCCAGAGGTGATACTAGCTGTTGCAAGAGGTGGTCTAACGCTTGGCCACTCGCTAGCTGTCGCGCTTGAAAATAGAAATTTATTTACATTAAATTCTATCCACTACGAGGATACAAACAAGCTTGATACGATACAAATTTTTAACGTGCCAGATCTTAGCAAATACACTAAAATTTTGCTTGTTGATGATATCATCGATAGCGGCGAGAGCATGGTCGAGATAAAAAGAGAGCTGCTTAAACGCTATCCAAATTTAGATATAAAGATAGCGACTGTATTTTATAAAGAGAAGGCTCTGCTTTTGCCTGAATTTAAGGTAAAAGAGGCTCATGACTGGGTTGAGTTTTTCTGGGATATACATATTTAAGGGTGCGATTTGTTAGAAAGAGTTAGAGAATTTGCTAGCAGGCACATCGCTTTTAGCGTATTTTTGATATGTTTGATTGATTTTGTTTTTCTACTTTATGCGGCAAATTCTCTTAGTATAAGCTACAACGAGGCTGAAATTTTCTTTCAAAAGCACAGCCTTCTAAGCTACATCTTAAAACTAAGCACCCATTTTTTTGGTCAAAATGACCTTGCTGTACGAGGCGTAATGATCTTTTTTCATATCGCAAGCGTGGTTTTGATGTATAAGGTTAGTAAATTTTACATCAAACTTGAGTTTGACAGGATCATAGCGGTTCTACTTTTTGTGTTACTTCCTGGCACACTAGCTTCAGCCCTTATCATAAATAACGCTGGAATTTGCATCACTCTGGCGCTTTTGTGTATATATCTTTTTCATATTAAAAAGAAAATTTTATTTGGCATCTTTTTCTGCCTAGCCTTTTTTATAGATGGCGATTTTTTGATATTTTATGCAGGATTTTTTATATTTGCACTTTACAAAAGAAAGCCGCCACTTGCTTGGCTAAGCGCCATTTTATTTTTGCTGACACTTTACTTTTTTGGCTTTGAAACAAATGGCAGACCAAGCGGGCATTTTATCGATACCTTTGGCATATTTGCCGCTGTATTTTCGCCATTTGTCTTTATCTTTTTTGTATATACGATTTATAGAATTTGGGTTAAGGAGAAGAAGGATCTTTTGTGGTTTATCGCTATTTGCTCATTTTGCTTTTGTATGATAGTCTCTGTGCGCCAAAGGCTGGAGCTTGAGCAGTTTTTGCCATTTTGTGTGATCGCAACGCCACTTATGGTAAGAGTTTTTTTCAACTCATATCGCGTGAGACTGCCAAAATTTAGAAAAGGTCATAAAATTTGCACTAGCTTAGTGATGCTCTTTTTGATATTTAACTGGTCAGCGATCATCTTTAATCAAATTTTTTACCTCTTTTTAAATGATCCTACAAAACATCTCACTTATAAATTTGATGTGGCAAAAGAGTTGGCAGACAAACTAAAAGAGGCTGGAGTGCAAGATATAGCGACTGAAGATACAAGACTTGCGCTAAGGCTTAAATTTTATGGGATAAAAACAAAAAGCTACTCTAAAAATTTATTATCAAGTGCCGATTTAGATGAGAAGTCAAAATTTAGTATAGAAAAAATGGGAAAAGTAGTTGCAAATTTCAATATCAAGGAACGATAAGCTATGAAAAAAAGAGCTTTTACGATGATAGAGCTTATTTTTGTTATTGTTGTTGTTGGAATTTTAGCTGCCATTATGATCCCAAAACTAAATAGAAATGCCTCAAGAGAAGCGGCAAATCAGATCCTAACTCATATAAGATACACTCAACACCTCGCTATGCAGGATGATAAATACGTTCAATCGGTTGATGAAAAGCTATGGTTTAAAATGAGATGGGGAATAACGTTTAATGAAACTAGTTTAAAGGAATGTTCTATAGATGAGCTAGGAGTTAAGACCTGGAAATATAGTGTTTTTTTTGATAAAAGAGGCAAAAAATTTTTAGTGGAAATATAAATTCAGAAAAAGAAGTTGCTAGTGATATTTATAAAAACGGTAAGTTGCTTAGTGGCGGATGGAGTGGAATAACATCGGAGTCTACCTGTAGGAGATTAAATAAAGAATCAAATTTAGGAAAGAGATTCAATATAACATTAATTGAATTTAAAAATGGTTGTGATAGGATGCAAACAATAAATTTTGACGAAATGGGTCGTTTGATGAAAGTTGTAAGTATTACAAAAAATAACGGCGCAAAACGACCTTATGATAGACTTCTTAAAAAAGACTGTGAAATAAATATATTTGATAAATATGGTAATAAAACAACTATAGTTATAGAAAAGGAAAGTGGTTTTGCCTATATTAAATGAAAAAGGAAATAGTTTTGTAAAAACTAAAAATATTCATTTTTTCAGAAAATATTGTTTTGTTTAATTTTACTTTAAGCATCCC
>NZ_PPCG01000064.1 GCF_002913745.1 Campylobacter concisus | reverse complement strand
GACGATATGGACGCAGAAAGCTTTGCCTTTGCGTGCGATATTTTGCGAGATAGCGGCGCGCTGGACGTATTTAGCAGGTCTATTTTTATGAAAAAGGGGCGCGCGGGCTTTGAGCTAAACGCGCTGTGCCGCAAGCAGGACGCCGCGCGGATAAAGGGGCTAATTTTCGCGCATACGACGGCGATCGGAGTTAGAGAGTGCGCCGTGAGGAAAACGGAGCTTGCGCGCGAGTTTTGCGAGGTAGAGACTAAATACGGCAAAATAAGGCTTAAAATTTCGCGCGGCCGAGTTTGCGGTTTTAACGCCGAACAAAATTTAACGGACGAAAATTTAGCCCGAAATTACCCCGAAATTTTAAAAATCAAGCCCGAATTCGAGGACTGCAAAAAAGCCGCGCAGAGATTTCAAACGACGATCCGCGAGGTTAGAAACGAGACTTTAAAAAAATATGACGAAACTAGAAATTCTAAAAAATGATATAAAAAAGCTGGAAAATTTAGCCGTAGCGTTTAGCGGCGGCGTGGATAGCTCGCTACTGCTAAAGGTCGCTGCGGACGTGCTTGGCGAAAATGCGCTAGCACTCACGGTAAAATCGCCCTACATGTCTTTGCGAGAGATAGACGAGGCGGTAGAATTTGCTAAATTTTATGGCATCAGGCACGAGATATTTGAGGTAGGCATCGCTGATGAGATAAAGCTCAATCCGCAAAATCGCTGTTATCTTTGCAAAAAAGCAGTTTTTTCAAGGCTTATCGCGCGTGCAAACGAGCTAGGCTTTACAAATGTCGCTGACGGCACAAACAAAGATGATCTTGGCGAATATCGCCCGGGGCTTAAGGCAAAAGAAGAGCTTGGCGTGCTTTCTCCGCTTTTAAATTTGAGCAAATTTGAGATCCGCGAACTCTCACGTGAGCTAAATTTAGCAACAGCAGACAAGCCAAGCTACGCATGCTTGCTAACTCGTTTGCCGCATGAAAAAGAGATAAGCATAGATGAGCTAAATTTAGTAGAGGCGGCTGAAAATTTACTGATAAAAAGCGGCTACGCAAATGTGCGAGCAAGGCTTGATGATAAAAAAATGAAGCTGCAAATGCCATTTTCTAGCATGCAAAGCTTTTTAAACGATGTGAAATTTAAGTCTATCGTTAAAGAGCTAGTAGCACTTGGTGCAGCAGAGGTGATGCTTGATCTAAAGGGGCTTAGAGAGGATGTTTTGGCATGAGCGAGGCTGAAATTTTAGAATTTATCGCCAGTATAAAAAATGGCAAGATGAGCGAGCAAGATGCGCTAAAGTATCTAAAAAACTATCCATTTAATGACATCGGATGTGCTAAGATCGACACTCAGCGTGCTTTACGAAATGGTACTGGTGAGGTGATATATGGGGCAAATAAAACAGATGATGAAATTTTGCAAATTGCTAGTGCGATCGGCGAAAAAAATGAAAATATTCTAATCACAAGAACAAATGAGAATGTTTTTGAACGCATACGTGAGATCTTTCCGCAGGCAGATTTTAATGCTCGTGGCAGGGTGATTAGCGTCAAATTTAAAGAACTAGCACCCACAAAAAGCTACATCTCGATAGTCTCTGCCGGAACTGCCGATGGTGCAGTCGTGGAGGAGGCCTATGAGACGGCAAAATTCTTAGGCAACGATGTGAGAAAATTTACCGATGTTGGTGTGGCAGGACTACATAGGCTGGTCGCAAAGCTCGATGAGATACGTGGTGCAAAGGTCGTCATCGCCGTTGCTGGTATGGAGGGCGCGCTAGCTAGCGTGTTAGCAGGCCTTGTAAGCTCTCTAGTGATCGCAGTGCCTACCAGCGTGGGATATGGGGCAAATTTTGGAGGACTAGCGGCACTGCTAGCCATGCTAAATAGCTGTGCAAACGGCGTCAGCGTCGTAAATATCGACAACGGATACGGTGCTGCGTATAACGCTAGCCTGATAAATCATCTCTAAATTT
>NZ_PPCG01000063.1 GCF_002913745.1 Campylobacter concisus | reverse complement strand
GAAGATAAAGCTTATTACAGCTTACGCAGAGGGTAAGCCAGTGGAAGCCTATGATACCATTTTTCGTCAATGGTTTGAAAAAGGCACTGATACTTGGGATTTTGATATAGAGGAATACAGGATAAAGTCTGATGAAACTACTAAGTTTAAAGCAGGGGATGTCGTTGTTTTTATAAGAGCAGCAGAAACCATAAACCCTATAAGATATGAGGTTATAGAAGTAACAAACAACTCTTATAAGTTTGATTGTATGTGCCCTTGTCTTATCGAGGAAGCAAATGAAAACTTTATTAATGAACGAGACGTCCTATGGTGCGTAGGAATTTACGACTATACTTCTAAGAAGTACTCTATACACCCTACTAGAATGACTATACCTGAAATGGATAAAGAATTTGTAGCTAATAACGAGACGCTTAGTTGGAAGCCTATATATCCTTTTGGTTTTAAGTTAAAGGATAACTAATGGAACTAACAATAGAGAACTATCTGAAGCACAATGAAAGGATAACGCCTATTCAATATGTAAAGGCAGGTCAAGTAATAAAGAGCCTTACTATATCTATTTCTTGCAAAGAGCATCTAAATAAGTTTGCTGATATAGTAGATTATTCAGTAGATAGATATTCTCCTGACGGATGTGCGAGCGTTATCGCTAAGTTTAAAAAAGATTGCCTCTTGGTATTTGAAGAGGGAATAAGGCAGCTAATGAGTAAGCCATACACTGCTAGTATAGAGTATATACTGTGTGAAGTTATTGAAGCATTTGAAGTTGAAAGGAGAACTAATGAAAGACATATATGAAAGCGTCTTAGTATGTATAGTGGTGGCTGCAACTTGTATAGGTGCAATGTTAATAGTAGCCTTTATTTTTTTAAGCAAGCTAGTTTATTACATAGGGCTTGGTATTTTCTTTTTGTATACATTTTTTGTAACTTTGCCTTTTCTTATATTGTATAGGTTTAAGGAGTTTAAAAAAGACCCTAAAGGCTTCATAAAGAAAAAAGTAATAGATGCAACTGCTCGTTTTGCAGAGGGAGGGATAATATGAGAGAGATTAAACTTAGGGCTTGGAGCAAGAGACGTAATAAGTGGGTCAGCCCTATGACTAGCTTTAGCTTTGTTACAGCCGATTTAACCACAGAATTTAAAGATACAGAGGAAATAGCTTATTCTCAATACACTGGCTTAAAAGACAAAAATGACAAAGAAATTTATGAGGGCGATATTCTTAGTTGGGGTAATAATGTAATTGCTAAAGTTTATTGGGCTGATAATTTAGCAATGTTTAGGTGTGTCATAGAAGGCACGGAAGAGTTTGACCTCTTTGCCTTTAATCAAGAAGCTTCTATTATTGGCAATATCCATGAGAGTAAGGAGTTATTAGATGAGTAGCCCTGAAAGAGATAAGCATTTAACCGCCCTTGCAAACCTAGAGGCATTTTGTGAGGCACACAATAAAAAAATAAAGCTAGTCGAGCAAATACAAGCTCTTTTATTTAAATGTGACGTCCGCTATTTACGGCACGCTCTGCGAGATTTGAAAGATTATATTAAGGATAAAAAATGAACCAAAGGCTGTTAAATCAAAAAGAGGCTACGGAGTTTTTGGGTTATTCTAAAAACAGCAATATTTTAGCCCTTATGCGTATGCCAAAAAACAAAAACAAGTATGAATTTGTCCCCAGATACATCGAGATGAACGGCGTTATCCGCTATCCACTTGATTGGTTAGAGGCTGATTTGGCAAAATTTAAAACCACAAAGCTCAAATAAAAAATTATCCCACCATTGTAAAACACGAAGTTGCTCACTCGTGTTAAAATCCCTAAAATAAGCCTTATCCACGTCACTGCCTACCGTGTGAAGC
>NZ_PPCG01000062.1 GCF_002913745.1 Campylobacter concisus | reverse complement strand
TCTCTGAAAAAAGATACTCATTAGCATCAAAACCGTTAAAAGCTCTTAGATCGCTTGCTAGATACTGAGCTTTTGATTTATCATCAAGGTGCAACATATAGCGGATATTTCCAGCTAGATTATTTATAACTTGTGGATTTGTTGCAGAAATAGCGTCCGTAATCTCTTTGATTTGAGAATAGGATTTTTTGCCATCGAATACCATCACGCAGTGATAATGTGGCTTTTTAGGCTTGCCGTCTTTGTCTATATCGGCATCGTGAAGTGGAGAACAAGCCCAAACTAAATTCAACTCATCTGTAAGAAACTCTATCCAATCAGGACGAATGCTCTCAGGATAAGCCAAAAATCCCCAAACCCTAGAACGTCGATTGACATTATTTGAAATATTTGACATAATTTTTACTCCAATAAAGGTGTTTCACTTTTTGGCTTCAATGATTTTTCCAGAAAGATTGAAGCCAAAAAATTTTATTCAAAATTATACCTAAAAATAAATCCAATTAGTATATACCACAATTTTTTATATTTTCATCGCTTACGCGACTAAATTTTTACGCTCGCGCGCCCTAAACTTCGCGTTGCGCTCGCCGCGCAGCCGCTCAGTTTTTTGGCTCTGAAAATGTGAATTTTTGTCCAATGACCAATGACCATACATAGGGGGGCTGTCGTAGTAGCCCCCCTAATTTATCTAAAAAATGCTATAATCGTATATACTAAAACGCATTAAAAGGTGTTTCAAAATGGCAAGAAAAAAACTAGAACAACAAAAAAAATTACAGACTTTCAAAGTAACTCAAGAATTTAAAACTTTTTTGCAGTCGCTGGATAATGCTAGTCAGTTTTTTGTGGATACATTAAAGGCAACACCAGAATATAAAAATTTCGAACGAAAGATCCACGAACAAAACAATACTCCAAGCCTTTTTGCTGAATAAATTTAAAAGCTCTCTAATTAGCACTTAGGGCGGGCGTTGCCCTAATGCTCCACAATTATGGGGTTATAACCCCATACCCCAGCTATTTTAAAGGGGGTTAAGGGGGTGAAACCCTCCTTACGAGCACCCGCAGGATATACAAAACCGTCAGGATTTTGTATATACAAGGGGTATGCTCGCCCACTACATTTTTACCAACGATTGATGACGTTTAGATTTAAGATAAACATTAATAACGTAAGCACTATTTACGCAGAGCATTTCGAACCAGTCTGGCTCATTTTCGGCAGCATAATCAAAGATTTGAGTAAATTCAGTATATCCGTTTTCATCGATAAATTTACGCATAGCTTTTAAACACTCTAAACGGTGCTTTAACTCGCTTTTCTCTGAAAAAAGATACTCATTAGCATCAAAACCGTTAAAAGCTCTTAGATCGCTTGCTAGATACTGAGCTTTTGATTTATCATCAAGGTGCAACATATAGCGGATATTTCCAGCTAGATTATTTAT
>NZ_PPCG01000061.1 GCF_002913745.1 Campylobacter concisus | reverse complement strand
GAAATGTTTACTGATATTATCAATATATTTTATTCTCTGGTTTCTTGCGAATATTGAAATTAGAATAAAAGTTAATCTTTTTTAAGCCATGATGTAAAATTGGGATAAATTACTTTATTAAATTGGCTCTCTCTCAGTTTTGGTATTAATTTTATTACAAAAACCTTTTCAATAGTTCATCTTCTCTCTTTCTAAAGGACCCAAGATTATTTATTTTGTAGTTATGCTTTAAATCTTTACTGATATCCTGTAAATTTCATCATATTCTACTAAGTTAATAGATTAGGGGAAACATTTGTAATATTTTTTATTGGTAGTATTAGGATTAAGGGCTGGGCTTAAAATACTGACTCAATATTGTCTTGAGTATATAAATATCAGGCATAATAAACTCTAACTTTGACAATATAATTGTTGCAATCTAAGATAACAATATGATTTTATTATTTCTAAAAAATTCAAAATATACAAGTTTATTTTATTCAGAATGATATGAAAAACTATCTTTATAAAAATTATTCATTATGGTAATGTTTATGACTTCTCAAATAAAATCCAACTCTCTAAGCATAGGGTAGTTTAACTAATTGAGTATAAATTTTTTATCATCATATCAAATGCTGGCGTTTTATTAGATACCATCTTGGTTACTTGGCTAATTACTTTTCTAAAAACTTAAGTAATCTCTACTATTTCTATAGTTTTTATAACGGATGAAAGACTATATAGTTCATATGAAATCCTTCTATAAAATTTAGAAATAGGATATGTATTTATTTTTTAACTTCTCCATGTTTATTAGTTTTCAAAAATATGGTTTTTATCATAGCTCAATACCCATTAGTTTATATTAGGTTTTTGCCGAGCTTGCCAACATAAAATAACCAAAAAATATAAATGTTTTATCAAATTATAAACAAACAAAGCAGATTAAGAATCTACTTCGTAATAAATTATTTTGGCACCAAATATAAATACTCATAAATATTAAACTAATATAAAAATAGTAAAGTCTTATAAATTTAGCGTCAAAGTAATATGCAAATTTTGCATATTACTTAAAATTTTTTTAAATAAAATAATTAATTTTAAAACTACTTTTATTTTATAAGGTATATAATAACCGCGTTATTAGAAATATTACTTGAAAGGAAATCTATGCAAAAGATTGTTCAAACAACCTGTCCGTATTGCGGAACTGGTTGCGGCATAGACCTTATCGTAGAAAACGGTAGGATAGTCGATGCAAAGCCGACTGATAACCACCATGTAAATGATGGCGAGTTGTGTTTAAAAGGTATGTTTGGTTGGGAATTTGTAAATTCTCCAAAACGTTTAACTAAACCAATGATGAGAAAACTAAACGGAGAGTTTAACAAAGAGGGTAAACTTGAAGAGGTTAGCTTTGAAGAGGTTTATGAATTTTTAGGAAAGACTTTTAAAAATAGCGTTGAAAAATATGGTCCAAGCTCTATCATGGGCTTTAGTTCAGCTCGTTCAAACAACGAAGACAACTATGTATTTCAAAAATTCTTTCGTGCTTTAGGAAGCAACAACGTAGATCACTGCGCTCGTCTTTGACACGCTCCAACAGTGGCAGGTCTTGCCAGCACCCTTGGAAACGGAACAATGACAAACGATCTTGTTGAATTTGCGACTGATACAGATGTATTTTTACTAATAGGCACAAACACAAGCGAATGCCACCCTATCATCGCTATGCAGATGCAAAGAGGCTTAGAGCGTGGTGCAAAAATGATCGTTGTGGATCCAAAACGCACCGATATGGCTAAAAAAGCCGATATATTCTTGCAAATTCCAGTTGGCTCAAACATCAAAACGCTAAACACAATGATGAACGTCATCATCTCTGAAAATTTACAAGATACAGAATTTATCGAAAAATATGCAGAGGGTTTTGAGTACCTAAAAGAAGCCGTAAAAGACTTCACTCCTGAGAGATTTGAGCGTGAGACTGGCGTCAAAAAAGAGCTTATCACTGAGGCTGCTAGGATGTATGCAAAAGCTGGCAGCGCTGCTATTTGCTACACTATGGGTATCACTCAGTTTAGCGACGGCACATCAAATGTATTCTCGCTTTCAAATTTAGCGATCCTAACAGGAAATTTAGGTAAAAAAGGCGCTGGAGTAAATCCACTTCGTGGACAAAACAACGTTCAAGGCTCATGCGATATGGGCGCACTACCTAACGTCATTCCAGTAGGTGCAGTAAATAGCGCTTACGCACAAGAGCAAGCTCGCAAAGTTTGGCACTTCGAGCTTAATCCAGTGCCTGGCTTTAAACTAACATACGCACCTGATAAGATGGATAGCGGCGAGCTAAAAGTGCTTTATGTTTACGGCGAAAACCCAGTCATGAGTGACCCTTGGACAGAGCACTTTGTGCATGCGACACACCACCTAGACTGCTTTATCGTGCAAGATCTATTCTTTACTGAAAGTGCTCAAAAAGCTGACGTTGTCTTACCAGCAGCTGGTTGGGGAGAGAAAGATGGAACATTTATCAACACATCTCGCCGCGTTCAAAGAACTAGAAAAGCAAGCGAACCAGTAGGTGGCGTAGAGCCTGACTGGAAAGTAGTTTGCAACATCGCAAAAGCTATGGGACTTGAGGGATTTGACTTCTTAAGTGCAGAAGAGGTTTGGGACGAGCTTAGAAAACTAATGCCTAAATTCTTTGGCGGTATCAGCTACTATAGGCTTGAAAAACTAGGTGGCATCAGCTGGCCATGCCCTGATGAAGATCATCCAGGCACACCTGATCTTTATACTGATCACAAATCAATGCTACCTGATGGTAAATTCCGCCTAGCTCCAGTACTTTACGCTGACGATAAAGATAAGCGTGCGAGCATGGAGGCTGAATTTAAAGCCAAAATGCATATACCTGATGGCTATCCAGTAGGCTCAGGTGCGATGAGCGAAGTACCTGATGAGGTTTATCCTTGCTTATTTACAACAGGTAGAAAAGTTTATCACTACCACACAGGTACGATGACAAGAGAGTGCCCACCGCTAGAGTATGGTGCTGGTATCGAAGGTCCGCTAATCGAAGTAAGCCCTGATATCGCAAGAGAAAGAGAGCTAGAAGATGGCTGCTACGCAATGGTAGAGAATAAACGTGGCAGGATCGCAGCTAAACTTCGCGTAAATCCTGACCTTAGAGAAAGTACGATATTTACGACTTTCCACTATAGTGAGGCTGACGGTAACGAGCTTGCAAACGCACAAGACCACGACCCACTCTCAGGTATCACACCTCTTAAGATCACTATAGCTAACATAAAAAGGTTAAGCGAAGAGGAGTATATAGCATTTAGACAACAAAACGAGATGTCTATGCACTCTGAAAAACCTTATCTTTCACCTGTTAGATCATAATTTCAAGGGCGCAATGCCCTTGAATCATACAATTTCATAGAAATATTTTCTCTTATCATCTGCATTTAAGCTTCAACTATAAAAGCTCTTCTTTGATCAAAAAATTTGCTTATAATGTGTATATATTTTGTATTTCTAACACTAATAAATATGACGAATATCCGCTTTTACAAAAAGAATAAAATGAATTAAAAAATCAAGAAATTTTAAAACAACTATAAATTTGTTTATAAGATCAAGGTCTATCATAAACAAATAAATTTTTCAAAACTAAAGCACAAAAACTACTAGAAAAATTTAAGTAAAGAAAACATATCTAAACCTATATTTTAAATTTTAAAAAGTAAATTTTTGGCTCCGTTTTTTCGCGGCAAAAAGTGTGCTTGTGTTCTGCAAAGACCTGCACTATTTAAATTTAATAGGTCAAATTTAAAAACTAGCGCTAAAAATTTAAAAATTTAATCATCCCAAAGCCACCATTGTAGCTTGGTCTTGTCTGGGTACGGCGTATTTGCATAGTAGCAAACCATGCGATAAACATAGAGGATACACCTATCACTACCGCGTCCGAGCGCCTTTGTGCGTTCAAACATCTCCTCAGGATCCGCGCCCTTTAAAGAAGCAATGTCCTCGTAGCCAAGTACCAGTAGATCCGCCTGCGTCGCCTCGCCGACATATGGGATTTTCTTAAAATCGCTCAAATTTACCTCAAATTTCTTTTAAATTCCGTCAAGCTCGCCGTAATTAAATTTTATTCGTGCGCTACAAAGCTCACTAAATTTCATCTTGCTACTATGCTAAGTCGTTATCCAAGCTTCTGGCGAGGTGGTCTAATTAAAATTTCTTACGCGAAAAGCCATGCTTAAAATGATTTTAGATCAAATTTTATGCAAGTTAGGGTGCTAAATTTGCTCCAAAATGCGTTCGCAAATTTCTCTTGGGTTTGCATTTTCATAAATCGGCCTGCCAACGACGATAAAGTCGCTGCCTTCTTGCTTTGCGCTAACCAAATTTGCAACCCTCTTTTGATCGCCCGCACTCTCGCCAAAAGGCCTAACCCCAGGGCAAAGCGTGATGAAATTTTGATTTGTCACGTCTTTTATAAGCTTGCTTTCAAAGACCGAGCAGACCATGCCGTCAAGCCCCGCTTCAAAGCTCATCTGGCTAAATTTCCTAACCGAGCGAGATAGCGTATCGTTATAAACCGCTTCAAATTCGCTCTCGCTAAAGCTAGTAAGTGCTGATACAGCAAGCACTAAAGGGCGATTTTGCAGCGAGCTAAGGCGCTCCATGACGGTCTTCATAGCTCTCTCACCAGCGCTTGCATGCAAATTTATCATATCCACGCCTATCTTTGAGACAACCTCAGCGGCGTCTGCCATCGTGTTTGGGATATCGTAAAGCTTTAGATCAAGGAAGATTTTAAACTCCCCTGCCCCTTTTAGCTCCTCTATAAATTTAGCTCCGTCTCGCAAATAGCTTCTAAGCCCCACTTTTAGCCAAAGATCAAGCCCTTTTAGCTCACGCACGAGGGCTAAATTTTCATCCTTGCTCGCCATATCAAGAGCGACGCAGAGCCTCATAGATCGCCCTTTATCTTATCTAGCACACCGTTTATAAATTTTGGCGCCTGATCGCTTCCAAGCTCCTTTGCAAGCTCGATCGCCTCGTTTATTATGACAGCTTTATCAGTCTGGCTAAATTTCATCTCATAAAGCCCAAGTCTAAGGATAGCAAGCTCTGTTGCGCCAACCTTGCTAAAGTCGCCATCTTTTAGGTGCGGTTTTAAAATTTCATCTAGTTTTTCTTTGTTTGCTAGCACCTCTTTAAAGGTCTGCTGCGCCTCGTTTTTGCGCTCATTTCTTATCTTTTTCTCTTCTAAAAATTCCTCTTCAAACTCCGCAGTTACGGGGTTTATCTCGTTTGAGTAAAGTAGCGAAACGATGGCTTGTCTCACTTGATGACGTGTGGCCATTTTACTCTCCTAGCTTTTTGTATAAATTTAGCATCTCTATAACGCCCGTCATCGCTTCAAAGCCCTTGTTTCCAGCCTTGCTGCCAGCTCGCTCGATCGCTTGCTCGATGTTATCGACTGTTAGCACGCCAAATGTGACTGGTTTTGCGTATTTTAGCGTCACGTTTGCGATGCCTTTGGTAGTCTCAGCGCTTACGTAGTCAAAGTGTGGCGTCGCGCCTCTTATCACCGCTCCCACGCAGCAAACCGCGTCAAATTTACCGCTTGCAAGCACCTTTTCAAGCGCCATAGGTATCTCAAATGCGCCAGGGACTAGCACTAAAGTTAAATTTTTCTCGTCGCCGCCGTGACGTAAAAATGCATCTTTTGCGCCCTCTACCAAGCGGTCTGTGATGATGTGGTTAAACCTTGCGTTTATGATCGCTATCTTTTCGTTGCCTTTTAGGGCTAAATTTCCCTCGATTATTTTCATATTTTCTCCTTTATTTTTTATGCAAGTTTAGCAAAAGCTTGTTTAAAAATAGACCCTTCGTCAAACTATCTTTAGCATGATGACGCTAAAGATGATGAGCGCTAAAAACAAGGCTTTTTTAAAATTTATCCTCTCACCTTCAAAAACTACGCCAACCACTACTGCTCCGATCGCTCCGATGCCTGTCCAGATCGCATACGCCACCGACATAGCTATAGTTTGCATCGCATAGCTAAGTAGCGTTAAAGAAAGGGCAAAATTTCCAAGCAAAAGGATGAAATTTGCCCACTTTTTTACGCCTGTGCTTTTTGAAAATTTCGTGATAAAAAAGACGCCAGAGACCTCACAACATCCAGCTAGTAAAAGCGCTAAAAAGTGGATCATTCTTTTATGCCTTTTAGTCCCAGTACGCCCGCGATCAGCGTCGCTATGAAAAAAAGCCTAATGAAATTTGGCATGATCCCGCTTGCTACGTAGTCGCTAACGATCTCAGCTATGACGATAAAAACCGTCCCAAAGCCCACAAATACTGCATAAGAGATGCTTACAGGCAGATACTTTAAAGCCTTCATAAACGAGACAAAACTTATGCTTACAAGTAGCGTCGTAAGCAAAAATTCACTTAAATTTGACGCGTGCTTTAGCCCATACGCCCAGCCACACTCAGCCACCGCACCAAGAAATATCCATAAAAAGCCTCTATTTGACATAAATTTACTTCATGCCTTTTATGGTATCAACGATCTCTTTTACATTTGCGCTAATCGCCTTATTTTCAAAGCTATCATCGTTATTTTGTCCAACTAGCCCCTTTAAATTTCCAAAGACTCCAGGGTTAAACCTTAGCTCACTAGAGCTATAATGCCTCAAAACTTCGCCATTTCTAACGACTTCTACCTCGTAAGTAAGGTAGATATTGCCCATCCTGTCGCTTTTAGCAAAGGTCGCCTCACCTATAAATTCTCTGCGGTGAGTTATCTTTATCTTTAGCTCGTCGCTTGAGTTAGGATCGAGCAAATTTTCTTTTGTAAGCGCCTCATCGATTTGCTTGTTATACCTTTTCTCGATCATTTTTGGGCTTTGATAGAAAAATTTTGTCGGTTCGTGGCGCTGCACATGAGTGTAGCTAATGCCCTCAAATTTATACTTGCCAGCAAGTGGCACCTTTGGCTGAGATGAGCCACAACCTACTAAAAATAACACTCCTAAAAGTAGCGCTAAAATCCTTTTCATCCCTCTCTCCTTAGTTTAAAAATTTAAAATTTCCTCTATCTTTAGCGTGTCATTTACGACCTTTTCAAGCTCGTCTAAATTTAGCATATTTGGCCCGTCACATAGCGCTTCGCAAGGGTTTATGTGCGTCTCATAGAAAAATCCATCCACCCCAACGCTAGCTGCTGCTCTTGCAAGATAAGGCACAAATCTAGCGTCGCCGCCACTTTTTTCGCCAAGTGCGCTTGGCATCTGCACGCTGTGAGTCGCGTCAAAAATGACTGGCGCAAATTCTCTCATCATCACTAAATTTCTCATATCAACGACTAAATTTCCGTACCCAAAGGTGCTACCTCGCTCCGTTAGCCAGACGCCATTTGCCTTTGCGACCTCGTATCCATCGCCACTCACACCTCTTGTTTCAAGCACCTTTTTAACAGAGTGTTTCATAGCAGATGCCGCTAAAAACTGCCCTTTTTTGATATTTACGACCGCTTTTGTCTTTGCAGCTGCCACGAGCAAATCAGTCTGACGGCACAAAAATGCAGGGATCTGCAGCACATCAGCCACTTCGCCAACTGGCTGCGCCTGATAGCTCTCATGGATATCGGTTAAAATTCTAAAGCCAAATTCTTTTTTCACCTCAGCTAAAATTTCACAACCCTTCTCTAACCCAGGGCCACGAAACGAGCTAATGCTCGTGCGATTTGCCTTGTCAAAGCTCGACTTAAAGTAAAAATCAAGCTTTGGATTTTCATTAAATTTAACTAGCCTTTTTGCCACTTCAAAAACAAGCTCCTTGCTCTCTATCACGCAAGGTCCAGCGATTAATATCATATTTTCTCCTTTATTTTTCTTTAACAACTAAAATTCCACTCACCACGACAAGCACGATACCTGCTAGTGCTAGGTGATTTGGCAACGCATCGCCCATAAAATAGCCAATTATAAGCGTAAAAATGACGTCCGCATAGCTAACAGCAGCGATCACGCCAGCTTTTTTACCAACTGCAAATGCCTTTGTCATAAACGCCTGAAAATAGTAGCCGCTAAGCCCCATTAGCAAGATAAAAACGACATTGTGCCAGCTTGGCATAGCAAATTTAGAAAATAAAAAATCCAGAGGCTCGTATGTAAAAAACTCAGCCATCCCCATGCAAATAAGCGGCAAAAACGAGCCCCAAAGCATGAAGCTTAGCACGATCACGTTTGTGCCGTAGCTCTTGTTTAGCTCCTTGACACTCGTGTAGGCAATAGCCGCTCCAAGGCCGCTCCAAATGCCGATGATATCGGTTTTATTGATACCTAAATTTGGCTGGATAACAAGCAAAATTCCACCAAATCCCAAAAAGACAGCAAACCAGCCAAGCGAACTTAACCGCTCCTTAAACACGATAGCTGCGAGAATAGCTGTAAATATCGGGTTTGTCTTTTGAAAGGTAAAGGCTGTGGCTAAATTTACATGCGCGACGTTGTAAAAAAATGCAAAAAGTGCCACCGTGCCCACAAAACCGCGAAACATCAGCAAGAAAAAGTGCCCGCCAGTTTGTTTAAATGGAAATTTATAGATGGCGTAGATGACGATGAAAAGTCCGATCAAATTTCTAAAAAAAACAACTTCGATAGAAGGCATATCTTTGCTCAGATACTTCGCAAATGCGCCAGTCACGGCAAACATAAAGCAAGCAAAGAGCATATAAAAAATGCCAAGATGTGAAATATAAAACCTTTTTAACATCGCAAAACCTCTAAATTTGAAGCACTCATTTTAATAAAAAATGGCTTAAATTTTGGTTGATTTTTTCTTTTATTTCGGCGCTTTTAAGCGTAATTTTATACTTTATATAAGAGAAAAATTTGTATAATCAGCCATCATAAAAAGGACAAAATTTGCAAAAAGTAATATTAGTAGGCAAGCCAAATGTCGGCAAAAGCTCACTTTTTAACCGCTTAGCAAGAAGACGCATCGCCATAACTAGCGACGTTAGCGGCACTACAAGAGATACAAATAAAGCTAAGATCGAAGTTGAGGGCAAAGAGTGTATATTAATCGACAGCGGCGGGCTTGATGATAGCAGCGAGCTTTTTAAAAATGTAAAAGCAAAGACCTTGGCAGAGGCTAGAAATTCAGACGTCATCCTCTATATGGTCGATGGTAAAATGATGCCAGATGACGAGGATAGAGCCATTTTTTACGAGCTTAGCAAGCTAAATTTACCAATCGCTCTAATCATCAACAAAATCGACAGCAAAAAAGACGAGCAAAGAGAGTGGGAATTTGTAAGTTTTGGCGCAAAAAACTCATTTGGCATTTCAGTAAGTCACAACACCGGCGTCGATGAGCTTAGCATCTGGCTGGCAAAGCACCTAGAAGAAAAAGTGCAGATAAAGGCCGATACGAGCGATGATTTTGATGATTTTTTAGAAAACTATAACGACGAGGGCGAGCTAAGCGACGAGATAGACTATGAGAGCAAAAACATAAGAGTTGGCATCATAGGTCGCGTAAATGTCGGCAAAAGCTCACTTCTAAACGCCCTTGTAAAAGAGAGCCGTGCCGTCGTTAGTGATGTGGCAGGCACTACGATCGACCCAGTAAATGAAATTTACGAGCATGATGGCAGGGTTTTTGAGTTTGTCGATACTGCTGGTATCAGAAAGCGCGGCAAGATCGAGGGCATCGAGAGATACGCGCTAAATAGAACTGAGAAAATTTTAGAAGAGACAGACGTGGCGCTACTTGTGCTTGATAGCTCTGAGCCACTAACCGAGCTTGATGAGCGCATCGCTGGTATCGCCTCGAAATTTGAGCTTGGCGTCATAATCGTGCTAAACAAATGGGACAAAAGCAGCGAAGAATTTGACGAGCTTTGCAAGGAGATAAAAGATAGGTTTAAATTTCTCTCATACGCGCCGATCATCAGTGTTTCGGCACTTGGCGGCAAGAGAGTGCATAAAATTTACCCGCTCATAGTTGAAATTTACAAAAACTACACCCAAAAAATCCAAACTTCAAAGCTAAATGAAGTGATCGGCGAAGCGACCAAGGCGCACCCACTGCCGCGAGATAAAGGCAGGGTCGTAAAAATCTACTACGCAGTGCAGTTTAAGACAGCACCTATCATGATAGCGCTCATAATGAACCGCCCAAAATGCCTGCACTTTAGCTACAAACGCTACCTGACAAACAAGTTTAGAGAGAGCTTTAGCCTAGCTGGCGTGCCTATCGTGCTGATCCCTAAAAAACGTGGAGAGAGTGATGAAGACAAAGAACAATAATATCGTTTTGATAGGGTTTATGGGCGTTGGCAAGGGCACGACTGCAAGAGCGCTAAGCAAGGCGCTAAAGACGATGAACCTTGACTGCGACGACTTGCTAGAGAGCTCACAAAATATGAAGATAAAAGCTATCTTTGATGAATTTGGCGAAGAGCATTTTAGGCAGCTTGAAAAGGATCTAGCCAAATTTCTAGCCACAAATGTCAAAAATGCGATCATCTCGACAGGTGGGGGCTTTGCAAAGGTTAAAAATTTAAACAAAATAGGCACCGTGATCTATCTAAAAGCAAGCTTTGATGCGATCATGCAAAGGCTAAAAAATAGCAAAAATAGCGAGAAGAAGATCGCTAAACGCCCACTTTTAAGCGACCTAAAAAAGGCTGAGGCACTGCATCTGGAGCGAGAGAAGCTCTATGAGAAAAAGGCTGATTATATCGTTGAAGTGGAGGGCAAAACTCCAAAGCAGATCGTAAAAGAGATAAGGATACTTTTAAAAATTTAGTTGCAAAGTGGCGAGGGCTGCTTGCAACGATAAATTTCAAGATCAAGCTAGATGGCTGTCTGGCGTGGTGTTAAAAATTTAAAAGCTTTGGCGAAGAGTTTTTTGTTTAGGCGAGACGAAATTTTGTTTTTAAGTGAGGCTAGCAAGCTAAATTTTAAGATTAGACTAGATAAAAATATCTACCCTGATGTTAAAATTTAAAAAAGCATTTTGGCGAAGTGTTTTGAGATGAATTTAAATGTTGTGCAGTCAAATTTTAATCAAGACTAGGCATTTAGCCTGTCGATGATTAAAATTTACAAACTCATTTAAAGGCGCTCAAAAAAACGAAGCCAAAATTTGAAAGGATAAGATGAGAGTATTAACCGGCCTCCAACCCTCCGGCAAACTACACCTTGGCAACTATTTTGCCTCGATAAAGCAGATGGTTGATATGCAAGAGCAAAACGAGATGTTTATGTTTATAGCAAACTACCATGCGATGACCAGCCTTAGCGACGGCAAAGCGCTAAAGCAAAACACCTTTGACGCTGCGTGTGCATTTTTGGCGCTTGGGATCGACCCAAACAAAAGCACGTTTTGGGTGCAAAGCGACGTTAAAGACGTGCTTGAGCTTTACTGGGTGCTAAGCCAGCATACGCCTATGGGGCTACTTGAGCGCGCGCACAGCTACAAAGATAAGGTCGCAAAGGGGCTTAGCTCGCACCACGGGCTCTTTAGCTATCCGGTTTTGATGGCGGCTGATATCTTGCTTTATAACGCGCAGGTCGTGCCTGTGGGCAAAGACCAGATCCAGCACGTAGAGATCGCGCGTGATATCGCGATCAAATTTAACAACGAACATGGCGAGATTTTCACTCTGCCTGAGGCAAAGATCGATGAAAACGTCGCTACCGTGCCTGGCACAAACGGCGAAAAGATGAGCAAAAGCTACGGCAACACTATCGATATCTTCGCGGACGCCAAGACGCTTAAAAAGCAAATTTCAAGCATCGTGACTGATGGCACGCCACTTGAAGAGCCAAAGCAGTGGCAAAACTGCAACGTCTATAACATCACAAAGCTTTTCTTAGATGAGAGCGGACAGCGCGACTTGCAGGCTAGATATGAGCGTGGAGGAGAAGGTCACGGGCACTTTAAAGCCTATCTAAACGAGCTTGTTTGGGACTATTTTAAAGATGCAAGAGAGAAATTTGAATACTATCAAAACAACCCTGACGAGGTGGCTAAAATTTTAGATCTAGGTGCTAAAAAAGCCCAAAATATAGCTCACACAACGATAAAAAAAGTGCGTGAAGCGGTTGGAATTTACAGATAAGGAAAAATATGCAAAATTTATACCCATACGCGCAGATAATCCACCTTTTTTGTGCGATCATTTTTGTTGGTTATCTATTTTTTGATGTGATCATATTAAGAGCGGCGAGCAAAAAGATGCCACCAGAGCTTGCTCAAAAGGCAAAGCAAGCCATCGGCTCAGTAGCTGTTAAGATCATGCCTATTTGCGTGCTACTTTTAGTTTTAACTGGTGGCATGATGATGAGTAACTGGGTCGGCAGCAAGGCTGGAGGCTACTTTGAGACAAATTTACAGATCGCTTTTATGATCAAATTTTGCTTAGCGATGGTGATCGTGGCTGCGGTTATAGTAAATTTAAGCTGCAAATTTATATTTAAGCGCCCTAGCCCACTTGGCAACATCCACCCTATCGCGCTTACGCTTGCGGTGGCGATCGTCTTGCTTGCAAAAGTTATGTTTATGGTTTAAGGATAGGATAAGGAGAAGATAATGATAAATTTAAAACTACTTGAGACAAACTACGATGAATTCGTAAAAAAACTAGAGGGCAAAAACGTTAAAGCTAGCCTGCTAGACGAGCTTTTACTCACTTTTAACGAGCTAAAGCAAAAGCGCAAAGCACTTGAAAATTTCCAAGCGATCCAAAACGCAAAGAGCAAGGAGCTTGGTGTAAAAGCAAGAGCTGGCGAGGACGTAAGCGAGCTTAAAAGTGAGCTAAATTTAAACAAAGCTGCCCTTGCTGACGCTGATGAGATCGTTAAACAATATGAAGAAAAGCTTGAGCAAATTTCATTTAGCGTGCCAAATATCACCGACGATGACGTGCCATTTGGCAAGGACGAGGACGATAACGTCTGCATAAAAACGGTGCTTGAGCCAACTAAATTTGACTTTACGCCAAAGGAGCACTGGGAGCTAGGTGAGAGCCTTGGCTGGCTTGACTTTGAAAGGGGTGCAAAGCTCTCAGGATCGCGCTTTACCGTGCTTCGCGGCATGGGAGCAAGACTTAGTAGAGCGCTCGTTAATTACATGATCGACTTTAACTGCGCACGCGGATTTGAGCTTGTAAATGTCCCTTATCTAGTAAGCTCAAACACACTTTTTGGCACCGGTCAGCTGCCTAAATTTGAAGAGGATCTTTACAAAGTGCGCGACGAGGACCTCTACCTCATCCCAACTAGCGAAGTGCCTGTGACAAATTTATACAATGGCACCATCATAGAAGCCGAGCAGCTACCTATAAAGATGACTTGCTACTCAGCATGCTTCCGCCAAGAGGCAGGCTCAGCAGGACGTGACACTAGAGGTATGATCCGCCAGCACCAGTTTGAAAAGGTCGAGCTTGTAAGCATCACAAAGCCTGATCAAAGCGAGGACGTGCTTGCTGAGATGATATCTTGCGCGAGCGACTTGCTAACTAGCCTTGGTTTGCCTCACCGCCACATGCTTCTTTGCAGCGGCGATCTAGGCTTTAGCGCGGCAAAGACGGTAGATCTTGAGGTTTGGCTACCAGGTCAAGGCAAGTACCGCGAGATAAGCTCTATCTCTAATACTCGTGATTTTCAAGCAAGAAGAGCGAAAATTCGCTTTAAAGATGGCAAGAAAAATATGCTTGTAAATACCCTAAATGGCTCAAGTCTGGCAGTTGGCAGGACGCTAATAGCGATAATGGAAAACTACCAAAAAGCTGATGGCACTATCGAAATTCCAGAAGTTCTTAAAAGGTATATGTAGTGGCTGATGAAGAGGTTGTAGTTCTAAAACCACCTGGCGAGCAAGCAGAGCAAGCGCCTGAAGAGGCAAAGACAGAGGCACCTGAAGAGATCGTCTCGCTTGAGAGCATCGCAAATGATGGCGTGCTGCAAGATGAGAGCATCCCAGAGCCAATACCTGTAAAAAAAAGTAAGAAAAAGCTCTTTATCATCATCGGCGCAGCTGCTTTGGTGCTTGCCATCTTGATAGTTGTTTTGTTAATCGTCTTGCTAAAAAAAGATAAAAAAGAGGAGATAGACACTACATCTATCGTAAAAAATATAGAAAATAACTACCAAACGCAAAATTTTGGCGCTTCAAAGATCGATGAAATGATAAATAAGGCCAATCAGCTCTACGAGCGTGGCAATAAATTTGAGGCTCTAAAAATTTATGAAAACGTAGCTGTTTATAACCAGTCTCTCTCAAACTACAACCTCGGCGTTTCGCAGATGAAACAAGAAAAATGCGACGAAGCGATCATCTCGTTTAACAAAGCAATAACTGACCGCGAAAACACCGCAGTTAGCGCCATAAACACCGCTGTTTGCTCACTTGAGCTAAATAACACCAAAAATTTCAACTACTACATAGGGCTTGCGGACTCATTTTTGCAGTATGAAAACAGCTCGCCACTTTACAGCTACTACTATGCGCTAGTTAATTATTACAAGGGTAATTATTACGAGGCACTACAAGCTCTCTCGCATCCTAGCACAGATGATTATAAGGGCGAGTATGCCTACTTGAGCGCTAAAATTTTATCGCTTCTTGGAGATGACGAAAGAGCCATAGCTAAGCTTGAGGGGCAAAAGGCGTTTAAGGCTGACTTTACGCTAGCACAGCTCTACGCAAGACTTGGCAAATACGACAAGGCAAGGGACTATTTAACAAAGGCTTCTAAAAACACGCCAAATATCGATCTTATCAAGATGACTGAGGCGTTAATTGATCTAAAAACGGCTGATTATGGCGATGCGGCGGCATTTATCAAAGACGTTTATGACTACAACGCCTCGATGCCAAGTAAAATTTATAAGATAAAGGCCATCCTAAAGCCAGATCTTTTTGACGTCAGCCTAGCTCAGGCGCACTTTAGCGACGATATGTTTTTTGATAGAACAAGGCGCTACGAGACGCTATTTTACTTCGCACCTTACAAGGTTTTTGACGCGAAACAGAGCATCGAGCAGATAAGAAAAGGCGGTGTTAGCGTCTTTTTAGACGATACCTCAGCGGCAAATGACTACCTTAGCCAAAGTGCCGCCGCCTCAAAGGTCAATGCCAAACTTAGCGAAGCCATCGCAAAGGCACTTAACTACCGCTTAAAAGAGGCAAACAAGGACTTTGAAGAGCTTGCCAAAGCCTATCCAAACCACTCGATCTTGCAGTACAACCTAGCTCTTAGCTACGCTCAGCTTGGAAATTTTAGCCTTGCTGCAAAGCACTTTATAGCAAGCTACCATCAAGATGTAAATAACCATCTCTCTGGCATCTTTGGGGCTATCTGCATGGATATAAATAGAAATTTAAACCCAAAGTTAGTTGAAGAGATCGGTGAAAATTTAGAAAACGACAAGAGCTTAAAGCTTGTAAATTTATACGCCTCGCTTTTAAGCCTAGTTAGCGGCAACCAAAGTGCGATGATAAGGTGGCTTGAAGAGCCAAAAGAGCCTACGACGCTAAATTTGGCCTTTGATATCATCATCGCTAAAATCTCAAACAACGATGAGCTAATGTCAAAAAAGGCTGATGAGCTTATGAAAATCTTGTCAAACGACATCATCGCAAATATCTTAAATTTCATCGCTAAAAACAAAGATCAAAACGTCAAAGAGTATGCAAAAGCGATACAAATTTACTTCATCGATAAAAATCTCGACTCAAACGCCTTCTACCACGGCGCTGATATCATCAAAAAGCAATACATCAAGCTACTTCAGATCTCAGGCCTGCTAACAAGGGAGCGCGATAAGCTAAGAGCCGAGCTAAAGAACGCACCAAAAAATATAAATTTGATCCAAACTCTAGCCTACGTAGATATCTTTACAAATGACTTTGATGAGAGTTATAAGCTTTATAATGAGGTCATAGACGAGTTTAAGATAAATGACGCTGGCACGCTCTTTTTAGCAAGTGTAGCAGCCACTGGAGCGAACAAAATAACAAATGCTATCGCACTTTTGGAGCTAACAAAGCTAAATGATCCAAGTGCTATTGAAAACAGAGCCGCCCTTGGCTTTATGTATCAGCAAATCGATAACATAAAAGCAGCTCTTATACAATACAGCAAGGTAGGAAACGTAGGATATAACAACGAATTTTATGATTTTATGATAGATAACTAGAAAATTTAAAGCTAGGTCTTTAAAAGCCTAGCTTTAGATAAAAATGGCTCTAAAATTTAAATATTGGTAACTTCAAGCCTTATCTGATCTGAGACTTCACTAAATTTATAAAGCAAATCACCACACTTATACTCTATACATTTTTCATTGATCTCATCTTTTTTATCTTTTTTAGACAAAATTTTCTTCATAACGCCAGGAAGCTCTCTTTGCAAAAGCAGTTTATAAGACATCCCCATGCCGTGAGTTAGAGACTTTATAAATTTACCATCAACCTCGCTCTCATCTTTTACCATATGAAGTGTCGCGTCAAATTTTAGCTTCTTAAGAGCCTCGTAAAGCTCGGTTTTATCCTTTGCGGGAGCTACTTCTGTATCATTAATGCAGTGATAACTCACGTAAATTGGCTTCTTATAGCCGCTTTGAACATTTAAATGATCTAAATTTAGGATGTTTCTTATCTCTTCTCTTGCGTCAATAAAATAATATGGCGATTTTTCATTAAGTGTCCAGTATGTCTTATCAAAAAAATAAAGATATAAATTTTGATACAAATTGCCAGTGCCAAAACAAAAATAGTTAGTAAAATCGATCTCTTTACCAAAACCAATAAGCCGCCATAAAAATATAGCATAAGAGCTATTATCTATCACCGCATCAACTAGCCATGGAGCTATCTTAGCGCACATATGTGCCAAATATCCACCATGTGAGCTGCCTACCATTATCACTGGTAGATGCTCAAATTTGGAATTATTTATATATTTTTTTGTATAAAGCACGGCATTTAGCACGTCCATTGCTTGCATAACGCCAAAATTTTGGTATTCATTTTTTGTTGGTACCATCGTAATGCTAGCATTTAGCCTAAAATCAGCCGGCAAAAGACCGCTCTCTTTTCTAATAGTAATCTCTTTACTAAGAAATTTAAGTAGCAAATCAACCTTCTCGTGGCAGTCGATACTTTTTAGATCGATTGGTAAATTTATACCTATGCTTGACAGCTCTCTTGTTAAGATTTCGCGGTCTATATCATCAAGTCCAAATTTTGCCCCAAGCTGTGGGCGGTTGCCTATACAGTGATAATCCACACTAATGCACGCCACATCATAGTTCTCTGCCATGGTTCGCATGAGATGAGCTCTATATCCAGAGTCAGAGTCTGCTCCAAGTCCAGGGATGATGACTAAAAGAGCTTTTGCCTCTTTAACATCGTCATAACAGGCATAAAAAGACAAAGCAGAGCTTCTTTTGATGCCAAGCTCCACATCATCACAAGATAAAATTTCGTAGCTTCCATCAACTAGCATCTTAACTCCTTTTAAATTTTGCTAAATTTCTCTACCTTTGTGAGACGTTATAAAAAAAGCTAACGATCTGTTTTGCTAGGCGCTCTTTGAAAAATGGCCAGATATAGCTTGGCGAATAGACATTGCCAGCTTGCATGAGCGAGATATTTGTCGCTTTCTCACCGCCATCTTTTGGGCGCACTAGCACGCTTACTTGCATGTAGTAAGCATAGCTGTTTGTGCTAAAGTCGTCATCATAATCATCATAATCAAACGGGAAAAACATCGAGTAGCCAAAGCCAAAACTTGGTCTGCCAAAGCCATATCCCATGCCCATTGAAAATCTAGGATCTCTTTTGGTTGTCCTAGAAAAGCTTTGCACGTCGCCAAGGATGATGAAGTCGGCATTTTTGATATTTGGCTCATTTCTAAAGCCAGCCTTTGTAAATTCGCTTAAAATTTCAGCATTTACATCTTGTCCAGTCGCGCTATTTTTAAAATTTACATATACGCTTTTGTTTGCTTCACCAAGCGTAAAAAAAATCGGATCGCTCGTCTTTACCGAGATATTTGGCGTGCTGCTAGCACATCCGACAAAAAATACCGCCAAGACAAATAAAAAGAAATTTCTCATCTTCACTCCTATAAGAGCGATCTTATAGCACCTTCAAGCACACTTTTTGGTGTAAGACCGATAAATTTTGATCGCATCTTACCATCTTTATCAAAAAAATAGATAACTGGCACGCCCATAACGCCACCAACTGCCTTGCTGAAGTAATCCACCGAGACCTTGTCGCTTGTAGTTTTAAAGGTGATGTTGTGCTCTTTTAAGATTTCGATATCCTTATCAAAGCCCTTGCTAGGCCCTAAAATGCCAATGAACTGAACCTCTTTGCCATACTCTTTTTCAAGCGCATTTAGATCAGGGATCGCGGCCTTGCAAACTCCGCAGTCCGTGCCAAAGAAAAAGAGCATATATGGCTTATCGCCGATCTTTAGGCGCTTTTCGGTAGGGAAAAACTGCGTATCGATGCCACTTGAGTCATTTAGAGTGATGTGGTGCTTCTCATACTGCTTGACGCAGCCCAAAACTAGGGCTGAGACTAGACATAAAAGTAAAATTTTATATCGCATTTGGCACCTTTGGATTTTCAATAGTGCGGATCTTCTCTAGTTTGCCGTGTCTTAGATAGACGATCTTATCGCCATACTCGCCTAGATCTGGGTTGTGAGTGACTAGAAGTATCGTCTTGCCCTCTTTTCTTAGCTTGCAAAAAAGATCAAGTATGATCCTCTCATTTGCCTCGTCAAGGTTACCAGTTGGCTCATCTGCTATTAAAATTTCAGGGTCGTTTATGAGCGAGCGCGCGATACAAAGGCGTTGTTGCTCACCACCACTTAGCTGACTTGGTCTGTGTGTTAGCCTGTGAGAGAGACCAACTGCCTCAAGGGCTTTTTTAGCATCCTCTTCGTCGACTGAGCTGTGATAATACTGCGCTATCATCACGTTTTCAAGCGCACTAAGATATGGCACTAGGTGAAACTGCTGAAAGACAAGTCCGATCTTTTCACGTCTAAATTTAAGCGTATCATCGGCATTTAGGTTGCTCGCATCATCGCCGCCAAGCATATAAACGCCACTACTTGGAGTATCCATTAGAGAAAGGATATTTACAAGCGTACTCTTACCACTACCGCTTGGTCCCATGACGCTGACCCACTCGCCCTTTTTAACCTCAAAACTTATATCATCAAGTGCTTTTACATCGCCAAAAATTTTACAAATATTTTTAAGTTCTAGTGCATTTTGCATATCATTCTCCTCTTAGTGTATCTGCCATTTTGTTATTAAGTGCCCGCTTAATCGGGTAAAACGCTGCGATCGCTGCAAAAAGAAGTGATATGACCACAGCTACTGGGATGCTTAGAATTCTAAAATCAATACTAGAATCAAATATTGCATAACCTAAAATTTGAGCTAGTAGATAACCTAAAAACGCTCCAACTAACGCTGAAATGAGCGCTGTTACAAATGTTTCAAAGCCAAATAGCCTCAATACATCTTTTTTGCTTGCGCCTATGGCTCTAAGAAGTGCGATCTCCTTTGAGCGAGAAAGCAAGATAGCACTAAGCGTTGTATTTACGCACATTGAAGTAATGAGCAAGATGACAAGGCTAACAAGTGCCATTAAAAGTTTGATCTTTTCTAAGATATAGCCCTCAGACTTTGAGACCTTTGCCACTGGTTTTGCGACTATTTCATCGTTGCTTATAGTTTTTGCAAGCGATGTTATCTCGTCAAAATTTCCAAGCACAACAGCTTCTGCGTAGTTTATCTTGCCAACTTTGTTTGAAATTTTCTGAGCCAAAGATAGTGACGTGATCAAAAGAGCGTCCTCTTTGTCGCCACTTGCCACTACGCCTTTTATCTTTACATTTATGCTCTCATTTGAGCCAATGGCACGAATTTCTATATCATCGCCTGCTTTAAAGCCAGCTTGACGAGCAAGATCGACGCCTATTAGCACGTTTTTATCGTCAAAATCGACATTTATCATAGTTCCATCTCTAACATCTAAAAACGGCTTAACCTTTTTTAGATTGCTAAATTTTGTCCCCATGACGATGGCATTAGTTGGGCCGATATTTGCCTGAGCAAAGAGATATCCGCTCTCGCCAAGAAGCTTATCTTTTGGCACTTTAGCGATCATTTCATTATAGGTTTTTTCACTCATATCATCACTTGTCGCCATATCTTTTGGAGCAAAGATCATATTTGCACCATAAGTTTTTAGCTCGCGTGAGACCTTTGAGTCGATGTCCAGATAGACATTGACAAATGCCGCACACACGCACGCTCCAAGCAAGATCGAGATCACGATGACCATAACCCTTGATGAGCCATTTTTTAGGCTTTTGTAGATCAGGTTGTAAAAGAATTTGCTATTTGCGGTCATATAGCACCTCCGCAGGTAGTAAATTTATGACGTTTCTCATTGGCATTAGCGAGCCAACGACTGAAATGAGCAAGGCAAATGCCACGCTAATTGGCAGCACGATCCATGCTATGCCTATGCCGTGAGAGAAGATGATGTAAGACATCACGTAGCTTAGTGCGTATCCTAAAAACGCTCCCGTAATGCCTGCAAAAAAGGCAACCACAAGGCTCTCGCTAGCAAAAAGGGCGTAAATTTCAAAGTTACTTGCGCCTATGGCTTTTAAAAGACCGATCTCTTTTTTGCGGCGGTAAATTTCACTTGTCATTAGCGACGTTATGCCGATGGCTGAGACCACAAGAGCGATGATACTAACGATACCCATTAGGCTTTGAATTTTCTTTACGATATTACTCTCAGCATCGCTTACTTGAAGGCTTGCTTTTGCGCTAACGTTTGGTAAATTTTCTTCTATCTGAAATGCTATCGAGCCAGCGTAGGCCGAGCAGTACCATTTGTCGTACTCTGCACTATCAAGGTTGTCTAAATTTCTTCTTGCTTTTAGTGATAGGTCATTTTCTGGGATCGTCATGGCTGAGACCTCAGCTTTTGTATATAAGCCAGCGTGTCCTGAGAGATCGCCAGCAAGTTTGAGCGAGCCTATTAGCTTATGTGCCTCATCGCTTGCCCCTTTTAAGATGCCAACCACGCTAACCTCTTTTGTGCCATTTTTGCCCACAAGGCTAAGCTTGTCGCCAACTTTTAAATTTTTAGCCTTTGCAAGCTCATCTCCTACTAAAATTTCATCCATGCTCTCATCTTTTGGCCAAGCGCCCTCAACACCCCAAAATCCATACAAGCTCTTAACGCCTGTGCTAAATTCTGGCTCATCTTTTAGTCCGATATTTTTATCAAAATATGTCCCCTCAAAGCTAAACTCATCGCCTTTAGCGTCTTTTACCTTTGTCTCTAAAAAAGGAGCAAAAGCGACGATGTTATTTCTCCAAAAGATCTCTTTTATCTTGTAGATATCAGCTTCTGGGAGTAAATTTTGTGATTTTAGTGGGGTGAAATTTTTACCCTCGATCTCGATGCTTAGGCTCTCACCGCGTGGTAAAACGACGATATTTGAGCCATATCCTCTAAGCTCGCTTGCCACTTGATCGCCGATTTTTAGCGTGATATTTAGCATGCAAGCTATCAAAAGAGCAGCTAGCAAGATGGTGATAAACGCCATCGTCTTTTGCACCTTTGAGCCAGTGATCGAGCTTTTTATCATTCTTAGTTGCATATTTTTCATTTTAACGTTCCATTTGTTTCTACATATTTTTCTGGATTTGCTTCAAATTTCGCCTGAGTTTCGTTACTCTCAAAGAAATATGTGCGTCCGTAGTATAAATATGATCTTGAATCAAGATTGCTCACCTTTTTACGGCTTACAGGGTCAAGCACCATCTTTTCGACAACCTTGCTAAAGTAGTTTGCTCCTGCGACGATCGTTTTGTAATCAACTATGATATTTTTACCATCGAAAGTAAATGCCATAGGGATCGGGTTACAACCGCCCTCTTTGCCAACTGACGGCAAGAAAATTCTAACATTACAAGAGATACAAATAAGATCATTACCTTTTTTTATGTAGCCCATATCGCCACAAATCATACACGAGTCAAAGACGATGACAGGAGATGGGCGGTCGCTAAAGCGGTTTAGCAAGAAAAATCTTATCTGCTTGCCCTCATCTGTAATGTAGGCAAATCTGTGAAGTTCATTATCTTTTAACATATCAACATCAAATATAAATTTATCTCCCACTGGCTCAACCAAGACTGGCTCTGAAATTTGAGGTGGGCGAGATGCGTAAAGATCATAATAAAGCGAGAAGCCAAGCGCTATTAAAACGCTGCAAAATGCAAATTTTGCATTGTCAAAGACATTTTCTCTAACGGCTTTTGTAAAGCGGTATTTGATAGAGCCAAACGTGCTCTTATCGATACTTTTTGGAATAAAGCAAAGTGCGATGATGCATAAAAGTAGGATCACAACTATATAAAAATAGGCACTAAATTCTGTGACGTAGATGCCTTTTGCGCTGATAGATAAAATTTGAGAATTTAGCTCGCTACTTATCTTTAAAGCGCCTGCACGTAAAAGCTCGAGTGCAGTTTGTGAGCTTCTATCAACTAGTAAAAAGACTAATGTGATAAGAGCTAAAATTTTAGCTAGTGATGATGGGATGCTTGCTTTTAAATTTGAAATGAAGAAAAATAAAAACAGCATCAAGATCATCGCAAAGATCATCAAAAAGAAGCTTATAACTGAAAGCGTGTCAAGCAGTTCGCCGCCAAATAGTGGGAACAATGCGCTACTCGAGCTATAACCAAAGCCAAAGCCGATGCCTAAAATAAAAAATGTTACGATTTTTGCTATCTTAAGCTCGAAAAATATCCATAAAATGCTAATTAGTAGAAAAACCAGTGTCACAGAATCAATAAAAATTTTAAACTGGTCATCAACAAGCGCATGACGAGCAGCTTTAAAGATAAGCACACCAGCAACAACGCCAAGAAATGATGGTAAAAAGATCATTTTTAAACTTTTGCCATTGTTATTTAAGGCAGCAAAAAGCGTAAATCCAAGGAGGGCTAAAAAGACCTGATAGAAGTAAATTGACATAACTAAACCCTATGAGAATTTTTAAAAAGGGGCGAAAACGCCCCAAAGTGATTATTTAACAGGACCACCTGTCCATTGAAATTTATAAGTTGTTGTGAAAGGCTCAAACCATTTACCAACACCAGTCTCTTTGTCAGCGTGGCGACCAAAGCCTTGTTTCTCTGGATTGTCGATGTGGAATTTAAGCTCATAGTTACCAACACCTGTATCCATTTTTACGTTAGCACCGTAGTGTGGGCCATCGCTTGCAACCATAGGCATAAATGTACCTTTTTTAGTTTTACCATTATCAAGGTTTTTTAGCTCATAGTTGATCTTTAGATATGGAATCCACTCGCCTTCGCCAAAGCCGTTTTTGTTGCCTTTTACAGCGTGGATGTCAGCTTCTAGGTGAAGATCAGCTAAGCTTGGAGCTAGATCAACGCCTTTTGGCTCCATGTCGATTGGCTCAAGATAAACTGCAGCTATCTCCATGCCATTAGCCTCTACAGGCTCGCCGATTGGGTGCTCTCCAGCAAGTGCAAAACCAGCTGCTAAGCTTAATGCTAGAGCTGAACTAAGAATTTTATTCATATTCTCTCCTTTAAATAAAATTAATTTTTATTTTGTTTTGATTTCATGATAACAATGCCTATAATTAGGGCAAGCACCATAATGATCTGAGGTACTAAGCTCTCGTAATATGGCATAAGTCCTAGCCAGTCTCTCATCCAGTCAGGAAAATTTAGTCCTTTTATGATAGTTGGGATGAAAATTTTGCCCTCAACTAGCTCGCCAACGCCCTTGCCAACAAAGACGATCGACATATAAAAGATGATCGCTGATGTAAATATAAAAAATTGTTTAATAGGAATTTTAACAGCGAAAATTTTAAATAAGAAATAGACTATCAAAAGAACGATAAGGCCTACGACAAAGCCAGCTGCGATCATTGAGTAGCCAGCTGAGTCTTTTGCGTCAAAGATAAGTGCTTGATAAAATAGCACTGTCTCAGCGCCCTCTCTAAATACCGCTAAAAATACAGTCCACCAAAGCGCTGTGCTTGAGCCACTTGAGATAGACTCAGATACATGTGATTTGATGTAGTCGTTCCATTTTTTAGCGCCAGCATTTGAAAGAAGCCAGAAGCCAACGTAAAATAGAAGTCCCACTGCAACAAGCATCGTGATGCCTTCCATAAGCTCTCTTTTTTGACCTGCTGCCTCGCCAAAGATGATGTTCATTATCCAAGCCATAACAAAGCTTAAGATGACAGCCACACCAACTGAGCTATATACGACCTTGCCCATAGCTTTTGCATTGCCAGTTTTTACAAGATATGCAACAACGGCTGCAACGATGATAAGAGCTTCAAAGCCCTCTCTTAAGATGATAGTTAGCGCCCAGATAAATAGCGTCCAAGGCGAGCTTGAACCGCTAGTTTTCTCAAGTGCGGCTGCTAGCTGAGATGACATCTTGCTTGCACTCTCTTCAAGTGTTTTTTCGTCTGCGCCTGACTTCATAAGGGCTACAAGGTTACCAAATGTAGCTTCGATAGCTGTTTTTAAATTTACATCTATCGCACCTACTTTGTTCTCCATGCCGCTACCTTCAAACTCATCAAAGTAGATATCTTGGATATCTCCCATGGCTTTGGCGCTATTGCCGCCTTTGTAAAGCGCGATGGCTGCTTGAATTTTGTCATTTATGTTTTTAACGGTTTGAGTGTAGTCTGTGCCACTATCTTCGCTGCTATCGCTAGATGCTGCGCTACTCATATCAACTTTTGCTAGTTTTACTGTCTCAGCTGGGAGTTTTGCAACGGCATCATAAGCTAGTTTTTTGATCTCTTCTAGCTTTGTTTTAAAATCATCTTTTGTTATGCCATTTGCGATGCCGCTTATTGCTTCACCCATCTTTCTTTGGATGTCAGCATCTATGCTTTTGCCATTTTCTATATATTGGCGAACGGCGATTTCAAGTTGAGTGTTTCTATAATCATTAAATTTAGCATCTTGGATAGAATTTTTAGCATCATCTTGTTTGTCGCTCTCGTAGCTTGCTATAGCTTTATCAAGAGTTGCTGATAAATTTTCAAATGCCACCTTCCACTCAGGGATAAATTTAGAAGTGTCATAGCCACTTGCAGCAGCTTGTGCTGGGCTGCCTGAGTACTCACCAACAAGCTTATGTCCATTTAAAATAACTGGCAGAACTTCAGCGATTTCGCTATTTATCTGATCTATTCTTTTTTGCACGTCATCTGGTGCTTCGCCAGCTTTTATCGCCTTTCTGATCTCGCCAAACTGCTTCTCCATTGAGTAAGCTTTTTTCTGACCTAAATTTATTCTGATGCCAGCTTCGACATCTTCAAATAGACCAAAATAAGCATTTTGAGTATCGCTAACTGCTTGCTCGACATTGCCAGCTCTATACTCTGTTATTACTTTTTGTAATGACTCTTTTATCTGAGCTGCGACTTGTGTGTAGTCGTCATTTTTTGCCACAAGCCAGATAGGCAGTAGCATGATAAGCATAAATTTAAAAAATTTATTCATTAATTAAACCACCTGTGAGATTATTTTAAAGCGAGATATTACCAAGACTTTACTTTGATTAAAATAAAAACGATTATCATAAAAGAATGTAAATTGAAAGCATAAATAATATTTTTTACAATCTAATAATCAACTTTACGTAAATTTAGGGCTTTAGAGGATCAGAGTAAAAT
>NZ_PPCG01000060.1 GCF_002913745.1 Campylobacter concisus | reverse complement strand
GTTTAGCCCCTTTGTTTTTATTTCCTATCGCATATCTTACCGCTCCCTCTACATCCTCTAAATCCTTATAAACTGGCGTTGAGAATTTGCCATTATATGTGACATTATAGATGCCTCGTTTTTCTTGTTTAGCCAGTTTATCCACTCCTGCATTATCAACTATCTTTTTTATCTCTTCGCTTGGCTTTTTAGATATGCTTAGTATCTTATTGTAAAGCTCAGGGCTTACTCTTTTTACTCCCTCGGCTGTTATCTTTGACCCAAACAATGCATATATAAAACCCTTTGCAAACTCTTCAGGGTTTACATTGCCATTTTCATCAGTGCCATTTGCTGTGCCCCCAAGTAAGCCGCTTGCTATATGTGGGCTTGCGTTGATAGTTCTGCCACCTTTTGGATTAGATAGGCTTCCAAATTCTCGCTCAAAGTCTTCCATATCAGCATAATCGCTAGCTTTTTTATACTCATAGCCGAGTGCTTCGCTGCTTTCAAGATCAGATTTTAGTTTATTAAAAGTAGCCTCGTCCATCTTTCCAGCTCTTATCTTCGCAACGTCAGCCTTTGTGGTTAGAAAGTCTGCTTTGTAGTTTTTCTCATAACCTGCTGGTGTTAATTTATATTCCCAACCGCCAACTCCGTCGTTGCTCTCAATATTTCTATCAGCTATTCTATTTCTGCCATATTTTGCATTTTTAGCCAATATATTTTCTCTATCGCTTAAAAACTTATCCACATCATATTCGTTTAAAAGCTTTTTAAACTCTTCTTGTGTTTGTTTTGGTATAATGCTTTCATCAGCTGACGAACGTGCATTTGCACCAGTCGCCCCTGCTGGCATAGTATCAGTGTGTAAGGGGATGTGGGCGTCCTTACCGTCAGCCTTTATTTCATCCGTACTCATCCTGCGTCTATTTGCGTGAATTATTTTATTTTCACTTTTATTTACCACAATATCTTTTATTTTTGTGCCATCTTTTTTACCAAGATAAACACTATTTTCGCTTTTT
The DNA here is from genome assembly GCF_002913745.1 of Campylobacter concisus. GTDB lineage: Bacteria > Campylobacterota > Campylobacteria > Campylobacterales > Campylobacteraceae > Campylobacter_A > Campylobacter_A concisus_R. The sequence continues at coordinate 339 of NZ_PPCG01000060.1, read as the reverse complement.
CCAGCCTTTATAGTATTTGGTTCATCAAGCACATAATCAATTAGTTCTTTAACTGCTCTTTTGTTCTCAAACATTTCAGGATGTTTTGAGTGAAGCCACGCTAAAGAAGTTGATATTTTTTCACCTAGATCAGTCTTGCCTTGAAGCTCTTTACTTAGCTCAAATTTAGCTTCATCCATAAAAGTAAGTTTGCCACCATTTTTTACTACAAACCCATCCCCTTTTATCTCTCCAGTTTGAGCCTCTTCTCTTAACGCCTTTACCTCGTTTTTAAAAGCCTCTAGTAGTTTAGTTGAGTTCTCTGGTGCATCTTTTATCTCTATCTTTTCAAGATTATTA
>NZ_PPCG01000059.1 GCF_002913745.1 Campylobacter concisus | reverse complement strand
CTTTGATAGCTAAAATGGCATCTAAATTTATGCGTTTTTGCTCGCTAACTCCACTATTTGCTAGCTTTACGCCAAGTGCAAAATGGCAGTTTTTATAAATTTCAAATTTATCAAAATCAACCAAGATCGTGCCATTTGTCTCAAAATGCACCTCGTAATTTATAAGCAAATTTCTTACCAAATTTATGAAATTTTCATTTTGATGCCAGATGAGTGGCTCGCCGCCTGTTAAAACGATGATCGGCTTTTGCTCTAAGCCTTTACAAAGCCCATCAACTAGGCTTAAAATTTCATCTGCGCTATATCTTTTGTGGTGAAAATGTCCCTTAAAAACGGCTCTTATGCTATCGCATCCCAAAAGCTCTTCGCCTGTTTTTAAAGACCTTGTCTTTACGCCAAAGCCAGAGCAGTTTAGGTTGCAGCCCAAAAAGCGTAAAAACACAGCGAGCCTGCCCTGATAAGCGCCCTCGCCTTGGATGCTTAAAAATGCCTCAACTAATTCTAGCTCTTTGCTCATCAACCACCAGTTTGGTAAAAGGCCCTTGAAGAGGTTTCATTTTCAGCTCCTAGAGCCCATTTGTTCTCTTTTGGCTTGTTAGCTAGCACTTGCCTTAAGATCTCGCTTGCTGCGACGATGTCGCCATTTGCAACTGCTTTTTTGATACTTAGTGCATCTTCAAAGTAAAGGCAAGGTATCAAAAGCCCCTCAGCACTTAGCCTAATGCGGTTGCAACTCTCGCAAAAGTCGTGTTTGTGAGGGTCAATGATGCCAAATTTATAGCCGTCATCAAGTCTGTAAATAGACGCAGGTGCGTTTGGCAATTTTTCATCTTTTGTGACATTATATTTTTGCGAGATGATCTTTAAAATTTCATCGCTTTTTAGCCCTTTTAGATCCTCTTTGGCGTGCGAATTTTCCATATATTCGATAAATCTGATCTGAGAGTTTCTAAATTTAGCAAACTCAAGCAAATTTACAAGCTCATCATCGTTAAAGCCTTTTAGAGCGACTGTGTTTATCTTGACCTTTAGTCCAGCGTCAAGTGCTGCCTCAAAGCCAGCCAAAACCTCGTGCAAGACGCTCTTTTGAGCGATAAATTTAGCCTTTTGCTCATTTAGCGTATCAAGCGACATATTTATGCGCTTTAGTCCAGCGTCCTTTAGCCTTTTGGCAAAGTGTGGCAACATAAAGCCATTTGTCGTAAGCGCTAGATCGATGTCTGGCTTATAATCGCTTATCATCTTTATAAAGACGTCCAGATCCTTGCGCACGAGCGGTTCGCCGCCTGTGATCCTGATCTTTTTCACACCCTCGTCGATAGCTACTTTTACAAATAAAAATAGCTCTTCAAATGTCAGTAAATTCTCTTTTGGCGTCCAACTAAACGGCGTCGTAGGCATACAATATCTACATCTAAAATTGCAACGCTGCGTCACAGAAATTCTTAAATAATCAACAACCCGACCATATTTATCTATTAGCATAAAGCACCTTTTTTAAGCTTGGTTAGAGCTTTTTTAATTTTCAATTATATGTTAAAAGATTTAAATTTAAATAAAAATTTAAGCTAATTTTTGTAGTTTAAGAGTAGTTTTGTCTTTTAAAATTAGCCCAAATTTAGGCTAATTTATGAAATTTAAGCACAAATTCAACTCGCCCCATACCCACGTGAAGATCTTTAGCGATCATGGCTGCGCTTTTGCCATCTTTAAACATCTTTAGGATCTGCTCTTCTTCATTTATAACACTTGGGGCGATTTTATTGATATCTCTTGTTCGCTCCTCAAGGTTAAACATCCTATCTTTTTGCTCGTTTGCAAAGTCATCTATCACTCGCTCGATGCTCTTTATAGCGCGGATTATCGGCACGATTTTTTCATTTATTTGCTCGTTTATCTGCTCTTTTAACTCATCTTTTACATCTTTTAGCTGCTCGTCGTCATCAGGCTTAAAGCTTGCTAGTGCGGCTAGCTGCTTTTTGAGATTGTAGTTTTCTTGTATGGCGCTCTCTATGGCACGCTCATATCTTGTAAATTTCTTATTTGTCTCGCTATCTTTTATAAATATCAAAGCTATTATTATCGCTAAAACGATGCCAAAACCTAAAAAAATGTAAATTTCCATATTTTTCCTTTACGAATTCGCTCTAAGCTCTCTTATCATCACACGCTCTCTAGCCGTCACGTAAGCGTTCCAGTCGGCCTCGTCCTCTTCGTGCATGTTCTCTATCTTTGCTAGCCTTTCATCCTGTGCCCTTAGATAAAGGCTCAAATTTCTCTTTGGAAAGATAGGCATCGCGATCCTTGCGTAGTAAATTTCATCTTTTGTAAATTTATCTTCGCTTATTTTTATATGCGTAAAGCCGATCTCATCGATATCTACGCTCTCTTTTAGTGGCAAGTATTGCTTGTGCTCATTTTTTATATAATCACTTAGCGCGTCGATCTTTCTATGAAGCTCGATGACAAGCGTTAGCAAGACTTGGTCGCTCTCTTTGGTCTCGCCGCGTGATTTGGCTCGCTTTAGCCACGCTCCAAGCGCATCTTCGTCGCCTGGCAAGATAGAGTTAAATTCTCTTAAAAATTTCTCATCTCCCGAGCTATCACGCTCATAAACCATGCTAAGAGGCGCTTTAAAAAGCCTTACTTCGCTCATAATACACTTATCCAAACAAAGATGAAAAATAAAATTCCCAAGTAGCCATTTAGCGTGAAAAACGCCCTATCTATCTTGCTAAAGTCGCGCCTTACGATCCTATGCTCGAAAAATAATATCACGCCACTTACCACAATGCCAAAAAACGCCATCGCTCCAAGTCCAGCCGCCCAAGCAAAAAGTAGCCAAAGTATAAAAGCTAGAGCGTGAAAAATGGCTGATAAAAATAGTGTCGCCTTGTCGCCGTAGATCGCTGGTATGCTAAAGAGCTTGTTTTCTTGGTCAAATTTAATATCTTGAAGCGAGTAAAGCAGGTCAAATCCAGCCACCCAAAATGTCACACCAAGGCAAAGTAGCACGCTCCAAAGCGGTATAGCAGCGCTCACTGCAACCACGCCAGCGATCGGAGCAAGTCCAAGACTAAGTCCTAGCACCAAGTGCGCTAGCTCGCTAAATCGCTTAAACAGCGAGTATCCGCCAAGAATGGTTAGGATAGGAAAGCTCAGCCAAAATGCGAGCGAATTTACAAAATAAGCACAGATGATAAAGATAAACGCATTTGCCGCTATGAAAAGTTGCATATTGCCCTTGCCGATGCGCCCATCGACGCTTGGACGGCTTGCGGTGCGTGGGTTTAGCTTGTCGATGTCCTCGTCTTGGTATCTGTTAAACGCCATGGCAAAATTTCTAGCACTGACTGCGCAAAGAGTGCCTAAAATAAGCAGTTTAAAGCCAAACCAAGCAGAGCCGTTTTCTATCTTGCTCGCAACTATCATCGCCACAAAGATAAAGGGCAGGGCAAAAACCGAGTGCTTAAAAACGATGAGTTCTGCGATATCTTTTAGCTTTTTGATCATATAAATTTCCATGTTTTTTAAAAAGTGTCTGATTTTACACCATTTTGCTTTAAATCTAAATTTATATTATCATTGCCACATTATTTTAAAATGAAGGGTTATGATGAGTAAAATAGCGATTATTGGAGATAGTTTTAGTGCGTTGTTTACGGCACTTGAGCTAGCTAAAAAGGGCGAGGAAATTTTAGTTATTAGTAGCCAAAAAGATGAGTTTGAGAGCGGAATTTTAACCCCATTTAACACCCCAGCGCTCGCAAGAGATGGAGCGATATCTAGCTCATTTATGGGGCTAGTTAGTAAAAAAAGCGAGCTTGATATAGCACTTTGCCTAAATGAAAACTTTAGGGCTTGGATGGCAAATTTCACGCTAAAATCAACAAAGGCTCACGATAAAAAGATGAGAATTTTGTTTAAGAAATTTGGACAAAAGAGCTTTGAGATTTTAAAAGAGCTAAACGAAAAATATCCGCAGATAAAATTTGAAAAAAGTGGCGTTTATCTCGTTTTTAGCGAGGATGAGAGCTTTAAAAAGAGGCTTGATGAGATGAAGATCGCTGATAGCGAGCAAGAAATTTTAAGCGTAGATAATGAGCTAGCAAATTTTGGATTTATAAATAAAAACATAAAAGGGGCGCTAAATTTAGCTAAAAACGCGAGTATCGATGCAGGTGAGCTAAAAAAGGCGCTTCTTAGCGAGCTAAATGAGCTTGGAGTGCAGTTTATAAATGATGAAATTTATGAGCTAAAAACGCAGGGACAAGCCGTGCAAAAGGCTGTTGGCGCAGCTGGCGAGTACGAGGCTGATAGCTTTGTCGTGGCGAGCAGAAATTTGGAGCTTTCAAGCAAGCTAGGGACAAATTTAAGTGCCATTTTGGCTAAATTTTACACCATAGATCTTGTGCTAAGCGAAGATCAGATCCCTAAAAAACCGATCATTTTAAATGATATATTTGCCAAAATTTATCCAAACAAAAATGGCGTCACGATCATCACAAATTTACAAGTGGGTGCGATCGATACGCTTGTAAAAACAGAAAAGATCAACGCATTTTTAAACGAGCTAAAAAGGCACCTTGGCATAAGCGAGCTAAAAGAGCCTAGTTTTAGGGCAAATTTCGTCCTTCTTAGCTCAAACGACAAGCCAGCTCTTGGACGTGATGAGACCTATCAAAATTTAATCTACAACCAAGCGTACGGGCTAAATGAACTAAGCTTTGCACCGCACTTTGCAGGCGTTTTGGCTGATCTTATTAAAGAGGGCAAAAGCAACGAAGATAGCGATGAAATTTTACTTTTTAGCTCACTTTACGAGGGCTAAATTTGTTTAAAGAACTAGCGCTAATTGGCACCACGGCAAGCGGCAAGAGCGATCTAGCCTTTGAGCTAGCAAAGGAGTTTGAGGGCGTCATTTTAAGCCTTGACTCGCTAGCACTTTATAAAGAGATAGACATAGCCAGCGCAAAGCCAAAGCCCTGGCAACTGGAGGCTGTGAGGCACTTTGGGGTGGATGAAATTTACCCTGATGAGGAATTTAGTGTTGGGGTGTTTTTTGAAATTTACAAAAACGCAAAGGAATTTGCGCGCTTGCAAAACTGCCCGCTCATCATCACAGGCGGCAGCGGCTTTTATCTAAAGGCGATGCTTAGCGGACTTGCGCCAGACGTGCCAAAATGCGAGCTAAATTTAAGCAACGAGGAAATTTACGAGCTAGCTTTACAAAACGACCCTGAGTTTGCAGGTAAATTTAGCCAAAACGACTCTTATCGTCTCGAAAAATGGTATCAAATTTATAAATTTAGTGGCCAAATTCCAAGCATTTGGCTACGAGAGAATACAAAGCCAAGCGTCATAAAAGAGCTTGCGATATTTGAAATTTTGTGGGATAAAGAGGAGCTTAGAGCTCGCATCGCAAAGCGGACAAAAAATATGTTAGATGAGGGCTTGATAGATGAGGCGAAGTTTTTATTTGACAAGTATAAGAGCGAGCCAAAGCCTTTAAAATCGATAGGTCTAAAGGAGTGCAAGCAGTTTTTGGAGGGTGAAATTTCAAAAAGTGAGCTAGAAACGCTCATAGCCACGCACACAACCCAGCTTGCTAAGCGTCAGCGAACCTTTAACCGATCGCAGTTTGAGAAGAAATTTGTGGGTGACTTGGCTCAGACTAGAAGTGAAATTTTGAAATTTTTAAAAGGTTAAATTTAGATTGTCTGGGTTGTAAATTTAATTTAGCAGGGGCGAACAGCTCCAAAAGAAGCCGTTCGATAAATTTATATAGGCATTACCCTGATTTTTGGGCTTAAGCTCTCTTGTAAGACATTTTCTATCGCATAAAGCGTGCCAGCCGAGCCGCTCGCACAGCCAGAGCAAGCGCCAAGATAGCGGATATAAACATCGATGTTTTCGCCGTTATCGTTTCTGATGTCTATGATCTCTAAATTTCCGCCATCCATCATAAGCATCGGGCGGATCTCTTTATCGATGATCGATTCGATCGCTTTTAGCTGACCAACCATCGTCATGCTCTCAAAGCTAACGTCGCTAAGTGTGTTGTTTGCTTGAGCGTTGGCCTGAGCTTGTAGCCTCTCTTGCTCCATTTCAGCCCTCGTATCACGCAAGATATCAACAAGGTAGTAGTCCTTTTTCTCGTGTCCGCCAGGTCTAACGCATGATTTACAAAATGCCCCAGCTTTCGTGTACTGCGTGATCTCCTCAACCGTGTGAAGGTCGTTTAGCCTGATCACCTCTTTGATCGTGCCAAGGCTCACTCTAGCACACTCGCAAACGATGATTTCATCTTCAAAGTGCTCTGGGTCTATGCCCTTGTAGCTTGCTGCGGCTGCCTTAATGACGTCGTATGCCATAACTGAGCAGTGCATCTTTTGAGGTGGGACGGCTGGGGTGTCTGGGTTGTCACGCATAGCTCTTTCAACATCTAAATTTGTTATCTTAACCGCTTCATCGACAGTTTTGCCGATGCAAAGCTCAGCCATCGTGTCAGAGCTAGCTATCGCCGTGCCACAGCCAAAGCTTTTAAATTTAGCGTCTATTATTTTGTCAGTTTTCTCATCAACGAGCCAGTAAAGCCTAACTGCGTCGCCGCAGCTCTCTGCGCCAAAGTCAGCGATGATAAGTTTTGCGTTTGCTTTTTTGGCGTCCTCTTCGGTTAGCTCGCCCATGAATTTAGGATTATTCATCCTATCTTGCACTACCTTTGAGTATTCGTCCCAGATAGAGCCGCCGATTAAGTTATTTTTTGCCATGTTTTTCCTTTAAATTTTATAATCCACTCTTATGCCACTCTGGGGCGTACGCGAAGGTGCTTGATATGCCTCTTAGCCTATTTACAGCCTTTGTTATTTGCTCGATCGCATAGTCGATCTCTTCTTCTGTGTTAAACCTTGAAAGAGATAGTCTAAGTGCAGTGTGAGCTAGCTCTTTGTCAGCTCCGATCGCCTCCATGATAGGGTTGCTCTCTAGCGTCTCGCTCGCACAGGCAGAGCCAGTAGATGCTGCTATGCCAGCTCTATTTAGATCCCAAAGCATCGCCTCGCCCTCGACGCCTTTGATAGATGCTAGGATGGTGTTTGGCACGCGTTGCTCTTTTTTGCCAACGACGCTAACATCAGGAATTTGCAGCAATGCGTCTTCAAGTTTGTCACGCAAACGGCGAACGTGTGAGTGCTCGTAATCCATAAATTTATTTGCTAGCTCAAGTGCTTTGCCCATGCCAACGATACCTGGAACGTCTAGTGTGCCGCTTCTGCGTCCGCCCATGTGCTCGCCGCCGTGAAGCAAGCTACTTAGTGGCATACTATTTTTTATAAACAACGCTCCAACGCCCTTTGGTCCGTGAAATTTATGCGCTGAAAAGCTTAGAAAATCAACGTCTAGGTGTTGAACATCTATCTTTATCTTGCCAACTGCTTGCACGGCATCAGTGTGAAATAAAGCGCCGTATTCGTGGGCAACGCTGGCTAGCTCTTTTATAGGAAAGATCATGCCAGTTTCGTTGTTAGCAGTCATTATGGCAACTAGTGCGACATTTTCATCCATGACAGCTCTTAGCTGATCTGAAGTTACGATACCGTCGCTATTTACGTCTAAAACTGTAAGATCCACGCCATATTTTTCTAGAAATTTACAAGTTGCCAAGATAGCTGGGTGCTCAACCGCAGTTGTTACGATGCGTTTTTTCTCGCCGGTTGCGATCTTATCGAAGTAGATGCCTTTTACTACCCAGTTATTGCTCTCGGTCGCGCATGAGGTAACGACGATGTCATCGCTATCTTTTGCGTTTAGTCCGGCGTAGAGCTGATCTAGTGCTGTTCTTAGCGCTGGGTGGGTCTCTGAGCCAAATTTGTGAAGTGAGTTTGGATTGCCGTATTTTTCGCAAAAAAACGGCTTCATAAGCTCAAAAGCCTCTGGATCAACCATTGTTGTGGCGTTATTATCTAAATATACTCTCAAATTTAAAACCTTAATTCGGATAAAAAATATCCCTTTTATTTTTGATGGGATATTATAACAAAAAAGTTAAAAGCAAGTTTAAAAAATAGCTTTAGTTTTTTCAATATTTGGCTCATTTTGATAGTAAAATAT
>NZ_PPCG01000058.1 GCF_002913745.1 Campylobacter concisus | reverse complement strand
CTTTATGCGTTGGATTTATTTCACTTTCTTTTTGAAAATAAAATTCTAGTATTTTGTATAAGTTTGGGTTATTTTTTTCCCAGTTATAGATAGTTTTTATATCTTTTCCGATGAATTTGGCTACTTCTCTTTTATTCATTTATCTATCTCTACCTATTTTTTTTCTTTTATATTTAGTTTTCCATTGTTTGCTTTTTCTTTTATTTTTTCTAATTTTTCTAAGAATTTTTGAGTTTCCGAAATTTGATCGTCTAGTGCTAGACCTTGGTTTATTAATCTGATTAATTCTGGTTTTTCTTTTTCCCAGTTTGTTAGTGTATTTCTTGTAATATTTAATTTTTCTGCTAATTCTTGTCTAGTCATTTTTTATACTTTTTGACAAATTATTTTGTATTTTATTAGATTTTTTCATTTATCTATCTCTTTTTTAAGTATTCTTGCTTTTATGTCTGATAAATAAAATTGTTGTTCCATTTCACTTAACTTATCAAATAGCTCTATTAGCTCTTTATGCGTTGGATTTATTTCACTTTCTTTTTGAAAATAAAATTCTAGTATTT
>NZ_PPCG01000057.1 GCF_002913745.1 Campylobacter concisus | reverse complement strand
TTAATACATAAGTTGAACCTTTTTAGCTAGTATGGTTAAAGAGTTTACATTTTTAAATTTAGATATTGTGAAATTTAAAAGCTAGCACATTAGATAAATAAATTTGCAAGTAAAAGAAATTTTACTTGCAAACTAGTTTATATACTTAGCGTAAAATTCTCTTTTACGCTTCCTATGTCGTTTTTAGTTATTAACTTTCTTTTTTTAAGCTCTGCAACAAGTGGCTTTGAAGCTTTTTTCGTTACTTCTATATCAGCATTTAGTCCACCTGCTGCAGAGAACATCCAGTATTTATGCATCTCAACCCATTCAAGTAGTTTATTTACTTTTTGAATCTTAGTATCGCTAGGAGCTACTGAAATTTTAGCAAGCTCAAGCTCTTGGAAATATATAGAAATTTGAAGAATGTTGTCTAAAAACATTTTATGTTTTTTAGAACTCATATATGTTTTTAGCTTATCTAGTTTAGAAGTTATTTTAACAAGCTTAGAAAACATCTTTTCGCTAACTTCACCTGCCTCTTTTTTTTCTATTAGCTCATCTATCTTTGGCACTAGCTCTAAAAATACCTCTTCTATCTTTTTCTTAGCCTCTTTTTGCGTTTTAACTTTTTTGGCTATATAAGTATATGCTTTTAATAGATCCTTACTTCTTTGCTTTTCTGAAATTTTAGAGATATTTGGCTCTTTTTTAGGTATTTTATCCTTACAAAGCTCATTCATAGTCTCTAAAAATGGTTTTTCGATGCTCCCTTCTATCCTAGCTCCACCCTCAGTGCAGTTATATGTGACATATCCCTCTTTAGAAGACTGTTCTATATCTTTTTCATACTGGTTTTTAAATTTATCCCATATATAAGTAGTCCTAACTTCACCCTCTCCTCCGTAAGCCTTTACATATAAGTACTCATCAGTCTGAGCAAAGGCATGTCCTGTGGCATGACTCTTACCATCTGGTGCAAAGGCTAAGTCTTGTCCGATCAGAACTATATTTTTATGCCCTAATGCATAAGCTAGTTGAAATGCTTGATTGGCTGTTGAGTGACCGATCCCTAAGTAGCCATATTTTTTCATATTAAAAGCGATTTCGCTTTGCTGCGGTCTCATAGTAAGAACAAGACGCCTTGGCAAGATATTTTTTATAGTTTGAGGATGCGTTAAAGAGGCTACGACAAAGTAGATATCTTTATCAAATTCTTTATCACGAGTACTAAAGAATGTTGATGTAGCCTCAACTCTTTCGATAGATGTCACATAATCAGGCACGATGCCATGTTTTTTTAGTATAGGATACGAAGCATCAAGGCTTATGATAGTAGCATAAGGCACAAATTTTTTAAGTGTATCAAGCTGCTTATCTAAGCTTGGCCCAGTTGCTACAATAATAGCTGTTTTATTTAGCTCATAACGCTTTAAAACAAGTTGCGTATAGCAATAGTTTTCAAGCATGATCGGAATATTTTGTATGTGATGTTTGATGCCTATAAGCATATCATCGATACTATTGCCATGAGCCACGACCATTTGAGAGATAGCCTTTGCAAAGTCTGAGTTTATCCTTAAGATATCTTCACTATAACTTTCGTAAAATGGTGAGTGGATGTGAAGATCGTAAGTCTTTGCGTAAGATGTAAATTCTGGAACGGTTATTAGGAAATAAAACTGCGTATAGCTTGCAAATTCTGAATAAAATAAGACAAGTCTATGGCTAAGTAGCTCGCTGCTTAGATCAACAACGTTAAGCGTGGCATAAATAATATCTATCTCTGGCTCGATAACTGCTATCTTTTTGTGAGTTTCATTTTTTAAAAGGGCTTTATATAAGATGCCATTTCCAAGACCATAAAAAAACATCATTGGATATCTTTTATACTCTTTTTCTAAATTTTCAAGAGAGACAAGCGTGTCATTTACTGGTCTTTCATAGACATATTTTAAGGTTTTATTATTTATCAAATTTATATCTATCGGATCTTTACCAACAAAGATATCAAAGTCCTTTGCTGTCTCCATACCCCAAAGCTTAGCAGCTAAAATTTCATCTTGTTGAAAGAGCGCTTGGAGGTTTTTTTGAAAGATAGGATTTTGTATATTTGTCATCTTACTTTCAAGTACTTTTTGCTTCGCCTCATCTATCTTTTTACGTTTTTTGTTTTTATGCACCTCAAGGTCATCTAGTTTATAAACTTTGTTTTCATCACTCATATCAGATCCTCCTTTGTTATCCTATCACTAAATTTTATATCTCTTTTTGCTTTTTTGCCGATTAGCTCTTTTAAAAATTTAGGGTGAAGGCCATGCCCTGGACGCACGCTCCTTACATTTTGCTCGCTAAAAATTTCACCTTTTTTTATATCTGTGCTTGCATAAAGCGAGCGAGAAAATCTCCTGTTTAAAACCGCTTTTTCATCTAGCTCGTAGTTTACCACGCCCAAAAGCTCCTCAGCCTCTCTAACACACTTTGTCATAAGAGCAAATTCGCTCTCATCAAGACTAAATGCGCTATCAACGCTTTTTACGCTTTTATCAAGTATAAAATGTTTTTCAACTATCCTAGCGCCCAAACTAACCGCAACAACTGGAGCCGTCACACCCAAAGTGTGATCTGAAAAGCCAACTTCAACGCCAAATTTCTCTCTCATATCAGCTATCGTTTGTAAATTCATGCCATTTAGCGGTGCTGGGTAGCTTGAAGTGCATTTTAAAAGGGCGATGTCGTTATTGCCCACATTTTTGCAAATTTGCACCACGGCTTGTATCTCTTCTTCGTAGGCTATGCCAGTTGAGATGATTATGGGCCTACCTTTTTTGGCTACAAACTCTACAAAATCATAGTCTGTCACTTCAAAACTAGCAATCTTATAAGCTGGCGGGTTAAACTGCTCTAAAAAGTTGGCATCATCCTTGCAAAATGGGCTTGAAAAACAAATAAGCCCCTCCTCTTTTGCTACTTTAAAAAGCTCAGCGTGCCACTCTTTTGGCGTTAGCGCCTCTTGGTAAAGCTCGTATAAATTTCGCTCGTCCCAAAGTCCGCCTTTTATGACAAAGTCGTCTAGGTGCGAATTTAGAGTCAAACTATCAGGCGTATATGTCTGAAGTTTTATCGCGTCAGCTCCAGCGCGCTTAGCTGCTTTTATCGTATCTACCGCTGTTTTTAGGCTACCGCTGTGATTAGCAGAGAGCTCTGCTATTATAAAGACCTTTTTGTCTGTATCAAAATTTCCTATTTTCATCCGTTAGTCCGTTTTATTTTTAAGCTCAAGATAGCTAAATTCATCATCTTTTGCGTAGATCCTAAAGCCAAAATTTTCATAAAGTGCGAGCGCTTTTTCGTTGTTATTATAAGCTTTTGCCTTTAGCGAGCCAACTTTTAATGTAAAAAAAGCGTAGTCTTTTATGAGATCAAGCAGCTTTTTACCCACTCCTTTTAGCTCTGGGTTTTTATAAACGCCAAATTCGCAACTCTCTTTCGTTATATCAACGAAGCTCACCACTCCGATAAATTCACACTCGTCTTTTACTAAAAAGTAGATCTTATCTTGAATGCTCTTTAATCTCTCTAAAAAAGCAAAATGCTCCTCTTTGCCAACGCTTTTGTTTTTCATAAATTTGGCTATACGCTCGTCGTTTCGCCACTTTAAGACCATCAGTTTTTGCTCGCCACTAAGCGATGTAAAATTTATAAGCTCAAGCAAATTTCATCTCCCCAGTAAGCTTCATACCCATTTTCTTTTAGCCAAGCAAAGATCTCTTTTTGATTGTCTGTTACGCAAATGGCTTTAAATTTAGCTCCTAAAACATAAGCTTCATTTACAAGCGAGCTTGCTGTTATGATGAGCATTTTGGCCTCATTCATGAGCTTTGCTACGTTTTTACTATCTACAAAAAGGCTAAAATTTTCGTTTTTACTAGATATCTCTTTTAGTGCGCTTAAGTTTTTATTTCCACTAGTTGTTATGACGGCTGTTTTTAGCCCTTTTAAGAGCAATTTTTCTGAAATTTTAGCACTTAGCCCTGAGATATCAGTGCCTCCAAGAATGATAGCGTAGTCGTAAATTTTCTCCCTTTTTACCTGCGCTTCTTCATAAAACTCATCTCTAACTAGCAAAAACTCACTTCCACAAAATACCTCAGAGCCTTTTTCTGCCAGCCCCTCATATCTTGCCTTTTGCGCATATAAATTTACATTTAAAATGAAGTCTGCAAAATGTTTTTCGTAAGTGTCGTCAAATGATAAAATTTTAACGCCAGTTTTCTCTTTTATAGCTCTTTCGTCTTCAAAGCTAAAGCCGTAGTGGTCGATAATGAGAAGCTCAAATTTATTATCTTTTATAAGCTCGCAAAGCTCATCTATCTCGCCACTTGTTAAGCTAAATTTAGGGTAGTTTATCTCATCAAAAATGTCACCATCTAGCCTCAAAGATGCAAATGAGATGTTGCTAAATTTTTTAGCAAGCAAAAGGTCTCGCCTGATGTGCCCATGCCCTATCTTGCTGCTACTATCAGCGCGCACGAGCGTTTTTAGCAGGGGGAGTCCTTTAAATTCTTTCAATCAAATCTTTCCATTATTTATCAAATAAAGCTTTTTAGCAAACTCAAAATCCTCTAGCGTATCGATGTCACAGACTAAATTTCTTGGCAGCAAATATGCCTTTGAGTGTGGAGCAAACAAAGCACTGCACTCCAGCCAAGCCTCTTTTTTGCCAAAATAAAATGCCCCAGCGTCATGAAACGCAGGCTCAAGATCTTGCGAGCGTATCTTTTCAAACTGCGGATAAAACATGCTAACTCTAGCGTTTTCATCAAGTTTTATCGCCCTTTGTATAGGAAATTCAAAAGCAGTCGCTGAAAATAAAAATTTACACTCCTGCTTTTTAAACTCTCCTGCGGCCTCTTTTAAAATTTCAGCCCTTATAAGCGGTGCTGTAGCATAAAGGCAGCAGACGTCAAAGCTAGAATTTACACGCCTTATCGCGTCTTTTATCACGTCGGTGCTTGTTGCGTAGTCGTCGCTTAAGCTCGCTTCTCTAAAAAATGGCACGCTAGCTCCAAATTCTCTAGCCACATTCGCGATCGCTTCGTCATCGGTGCTTACGATCACTTCGCTAAAAACTTTAGAATTTAACGCAGCCTCGATGCTATAAGCGATCAAAGGCTTGCCCAAAAAGTCTTTTATGTTCTTGCCAGGTATTCTCTTACTGCCACCTCTTGCTGGTATGATACAGATCATTTTTACTCACTAAAGCTTTTTAGCACGTCAAAAAGCGTGCTTGCAACAAATTTAGTATCATCCACACCCATTCCGTGATGGCAAGGGATGCTAAGCTCGGCGCTATAAAATTTCTCCGCATTTGGCAGTGAAATTTCGCCAAGAAGCGCTTTATAAAAGCTAAATTTATATGTTGGTTTATAATGCACCTGCACACCAACGCCTTTTTGCAAAAGTGCTTCAAAAATTTGCTCTTTTTTATCCCAAAATTTCTCATCCAAAAGCACTGGATATAGGTGCCTTGAGCTTGTTGTATTTGCTGGGATTTTTATAGTTTTAAAATATTCACACCCGCTAAATTTCTCATCATAAAATTTAGCTATCTCATTTCTTTTGGCGATAAAGCCATCCAGCCTTTTTAGCTGGCTAAGCCCCAAAGCGCAGGCCACGTCTGTGATCCTGTAGTTGTATCCAAGTAGGCTCATGTCGCTATCCCAAAGCTTTGTTTTGGTGATGCCGTGGCTTCTATATAGCCTTGCAAATCTTGCTAGCTCATCGTCATTTGTAGCAAGCGCGCCGCCTTCAAGCGTGGTGATAGGCTTTACTGGATGAAAGCTAAATATGCTAATATCAGCCTTAACACCCACTTTTACGCCGTTTTGCACGCTACCAAGGGCGTGAGAGGCATCATCTATCACTTTTATGCCGTGTTTTTTGGCTAAATTTATGATCTTATCTAGCTCCACAGGGTTGCCGCCGTAATCAACCGCAGTTATCACCTTTGTTTTTGGTGTGATTAGAGCTGGAATTTTCTCTTCATTAATGTTGCCATTTGCTTTTACGTCGCAAAATTTGACCTGCGCTCCTGCCATCAAAGCCGCATTTGCAGTGGCCGCAAAGGTGATAGGTGTCGTGATCACTTCATCGCCAGCCTTTACGCCAAGGCTAAGATAGGCTACGTGAAGAGCCGAAGTGGCTGAGTTCATAGCGATCACGTACTTTACGCCAACATACTTTGCCAGCTCCTCTTCAAATTTGCTGACCTTTTGGCCACCTGTTAAGATGTCATCTTTTAAGGCATCTGTGACTGCCTTTATGTCCTCTTCTGTGATCTGCTGACGGCTGTAAGGGATCATTTAGCATCTCCTATCATCTCAAGAAGGCCTGCTCTATCGAGCCAAATTTTATTTGTATTTGAGCTATATTCAAAGTCCTCGCTCACTGGTTTGCCCTTTTGATGAAGAGCATTTGTCGAGAAGTCTTGCGCTGTTAAGAACTGAATAGACGGACTAATAACGTAGTAATCATCAAATTCGTATGTAAGATGCGCGTCGTCTCTTGAGATCATCATCTCATGCATCTTCTCGCCTGGGCGAATACCTATGATCTTGACGCCAAGGTCTGGTGCAAGGGCTTTTGCGAGATCGACCATCGTCATTGACGGGATCTTTGGTATGAAAATTTCGCCGCCTTTCATCCTCTCAAAGTTTTTAAGGACGAAATTTACGCCTTGTTCAAGCGTGATCCAAAATCTAGTCATCTTCTCATGCGTGATAGGAAGCTCTTTTTCTCCTTGTGCGATCAGCTTTTTAAAAAGCGGCACGACTGAGCCACGTGAACCAACGACATTTCCATATCTTACGACGCTAAATCTTGTTTTTTTGTCTCCAACAATGTTATTTGCAGCGACAAAGAGCTTGTCGCTCGCTAGCTTCGTAGCTCCATATAAATTTACAGGGTTGCACGCTTTGTCAGTTGAGAGTGCGATCACTTTGCTAACGCCACACTCCAAAGAGGCGTCGATGACGTTTTGAGCGCCATCTATGTTTGTTTTGATGCACTCCATTGGGTTGTATTCTGCGATTGGTACGTGTTTCATCGCAGCTGCGTGAATGACATAGTCTATGCCGTTCATCGCAGTTCTTAAGCGCTTATAGTCCCTCACGTCGCCGATAAAAAAACGCATTGCCTTGTCTTTAAAGACTTGAGCCATTTCATATTGCTTTAGCTCGTCGCGCGAGTAGATAACTAGCCTTTTTGGCTTATATTTTTTTAACAAAATTTCAGTGTATTTTTTACCAAAACTTCCTGTTCCGCCGGTGATCAATATCGATTTGTTGTTAAACATTTTGCGCCTTTTTGCTAGTCATTTTTTGATTTATAAATGGCTAATTTGGATTATTTTTTATAAATTTTTAAGCAAAAGCTGTGCCAAATTTAAAATTTGTTTATCAAAGCTCTGCTTTTTCTAGCTTCTATTTCGTCAAAATTTCGTTATTGTTTAGGGTTTTTATAAAAAGTGGGCGATAAATTTAGCCTTTGCAAAGTCGCAAAGGCATGAAAATTACTTTAAAATTCTAGGCAGCGTGATGCCTTCTTGGGCTTGGTATTTGCCATTTTTATCAGCATAAGTCACCTCGCAAGGCTCATCACCCTCGATAAATAGCACCTGCGCAATGCCCTCGTTTGCATAAATTTTCGCAGGAAGTGGCGTCGTGTTTGAGATCTCTATCGTTATATGCCCCTTAAATCCTGGCTCAAAAGGCGTCACATTTACAATGATGCCGCACCTTGCGTATGTGCTCTTGCCAAGGCAGATCGCTAGCACATTATCAGGCATGTTAAAGTACTCGATCGTGCGCGCCAAAGCAAAAGAATTTGGCGGCACTATGCAGACATCGCCCTTAAAATCAACCACGTTTTTCTCATCAAAATTCTTTGGATCAACGACGGTTCCGCCGATATTTGTGAAAATTTTAAACTCATCGCCCACGCGTATATCATAGCCGTAGCTAGAAACGCCGTAGCTAACGACGCCGCGACCCACTTGCTCCTCGGCAAATGGCACGATCATATTCTTTTCAACCGACATTTTCCTTATCCAAGAGTCTGATTTTAAACCCATTTTTGCTCCTTTTTTGGGGCGATTATAACGCTTTGCGTCTTTAAAGTAAATTTAATGGCACTTTGCAGTAAAACTAGTATAATTTTGAGAGCGAAATTTCATAAAGGACAAAAAATGCAAGAGAGAAACGCCGAAACTTTTACAGGAGAACGCGCGATGTTTGGGGCAAAGGGGATAAATTTTACTAACTGCATCTTTGAAGATGGCGAGTCGCCGCTAAAACACAGCTCAAATTTAAAGCTAAACGAGTGCGCTTTTGCCTACAAATATCCACTCTGGTACGCAAGCGACATCGCGCTAAATGGCGGATACTTGGAGCCTCTAGCAAGGGCTGGCATGTGGTACAGCACAAATTTAAGCTTCAAAGACATGATCATAAATGCTCCAAAAAGCTTTAGAAAAAGCTCGCAAATTTCACTTGAAAATGTAAATTTTTCAGACGCTGCCGAGACACTTTGGGGGTGCGAGAACGTGAAGATAAAAAACGTCTTTGCAAAAGGGGATTATTTTGGGGCAAATAGCGAAAATTTAGAGGTTGATGGGCTAAATTTAAACGGTAACTACTGCTTTGATAGTTGCAAAAATCTTCGCGTCACAAACTCAAAGCTCATTTCAAAAGATGCCTTTTGGAACTGCGAAAACGTGGTCGCGCAAAACTGCCTAATCTCAGGCGAATACCTAGCATGGAACGCTAAAAATGTGTCGCTCATAAACTGCACGATAAAGAGCTTGCAAGCACTTTGCTATGTGGAAAATTTGGTCGTGAAAGATTGTATTTTTATGGACACAGGCCTTGCTTTTGAGTATTCAAGCGTCGATGTGAGCACCAAAAGTAGCATAAAAAGTGTGAAAAATCCAAAAAGCGGAGTCATAAGAGCTGGCAAGATAGATGAGATCATCATGGATGGCAGCTTGGTTGATGTAAGCAAGATAGAGATAGTCACGGATGAAATTTAGGCAAAATTTAAAGAAATAACATGCAAAATGAAAAATTTAGAGCGAAATTTAGTATAAAAAACGATGCTAAATTTAAAAAGCTACTACACAAGGTCTCAAGCACCGTCTATAAGAAGAATAAATTTGTGTTTTTGATGAGAGCAATCGAGCTGCCATTTGCTGCACTATGCGCAGTAGCTTTGGTTGTGCTTTTTGACATTTTTGAGAATGATTTAGTAGTTTTTTCGGATATAACCGACGTCTCTTTTTTGGCAAGAAATTTAGCCATTGTTCTTTGTGTCGGCATAGTCTTGCTCTATATTTATACGGCTATAATTAAACCAGTTTTATTTACTAGAGCCATTTACTCAAAAATCGATGTTGAGCGCGAACAAGAGATCGTTATATATGATGATGAGGTCTTGTTTGTCACAGCGACAAGCACGGTTCATTTTTCGTTTAGTGCGTTTCTTGGCACTTGCGAAACTGATGATTTTATAGCTTTGATCTTAAAAGAAGGCTCATTCTTATATATCCAAAAGAGTCGCTAAATGAAAAAGCACAAGAAATTTTGGAATTTCTAAAAGAAAAGATAGGTCAAAATTAGTGAAATACTTTTGAATATTTTGAACTAAAAACCATACAAATTTGCCATGCCAGCAAATTTGTTGGCTGTATTCAAACAAAATTCTCTAAAAGCATAGATATTATTGCTTTAATGATGCCAAATATCAATCTTTCAGTGATAAATTTTAATATCAAAATAATTATTTGACGTCGAGAATGATATCTAAAGACTATTTTGTTTATAGCTGGTTTTAACTCCGCACCGATGAATACATCTTTTGGAGTTGTGCCTGCGTCCCAAATGTTTTGAAGTAGTTGAGATAGCACAGTTTCAGTTAGTGCTGCTGGAGTGCCTTTCCAATCGCCTGAACTATCAAATGCTACAACATTGCCACGCTTGCCGCTTGCAAACGCAGCCGCACCTTTAGCCAAGAAGTAAAATAGTCCTGCCATTTCGCCAGCTGTTGCATCCGTTCTAACAGTCGGTGCTTTAAACACGCTCTTTTTAACGTCAGCATCACGACCAAGACCAAAGATAGCATACTCCATATCTAGCTTATGCTCTTTTGCTCTTTTAGCAGTCTCGCGCTCTAACTCTTTACCGCCGTAAGTTGCCACTGCTTGCATACTTCTTGAAACACTAACGCTAGAAGTGAAAATTTGCACTGCGTTTGAAGTTTTTTGCACGCTTGATTTGATTTGATCATCAAAGTCAGAAATCTCTAGCTGTGCGTTTTTCTTTGGGGCAGCTAAGCTGTCAGTTAGCCAAGAGTGCTCTATACCTTTAACACTTGAAGTGCCAATTAGTTTAAGTATAGGCGTCTCGTCAGCACCTATTAAGATTATGTTTTCGTAGACTGAGGGCTTTAAGCCTTCACGTTTTGTAGCTGGGGCTTGAAACCCAGTTGTAGTTATTGCCATTTCTTTGCTCCTTTTATGCAATTTAATGGCAATTTATCATTAAGGGCTGTGTCAAATCTACCCAATTTTGAGAAAATCAAAAAGAAAATTTAGTGTTTTTAAAAAAGTGAGCCCTAAAAGATAGGGCTTTTTAATTATTATTGGAGTTTTTAGTAGATATATAGCTATTTTTTACACCTTGACTAATTTTATTTTTAGTTAGCCTATTTACTGCTTTAGCTTTTACTCCGTCGCTTATATCTTTATTTAGTAGCACTTTCTTAACTAAGCCTACCTTGTCGCTACTTGTATCTATCGCATCAAGTAGCTTAAGCTTTGGGTTTTCAAACTTCATGGGCTCTTTTAGATTTCTATCAGAATAAAAGGTTATAATATCGTCATTAGCGGAGGTTGAAGTAATTGCGGAGTGTATCCCGCTTCCTCCGTTTTTATCCTTTATGTCATTTATGACAAGCCTAAATCTCACACCGTCTTTATCTTCCCATTCATAAAGCCTTGCTTTGCGATCATTTATAAATGGTTCTTTATATTCTTTTATAAATTTACGCATATTCTCGCCCATATTTAATAGTTCTTGCTTCGTAACATAACCTTCCTTTGTTGTGTCTTCTAAATGCTTTATCTCGATATGTTTAGCCCCTTTGTTTTTATTTCCTATCGCATATCTTACCGCTCCCTCTACATCTTCTAAATCCTTATAAACTGGAGTTGAAAATTTGCCATTATATGTGACATTATAGATGCCTCTTTTTTCTTTTAGCTCGGGTAGTTTTTTACTGAAATTTACTCCGTCTTCTCTACTTACAAACGTATCATTTGGATTTACATCAAAAGTCTCATGCGGATAAACTCTATCTTTTTTATTTAGGTTGAGCCTATTTTGTACATTCCTTGCTTCAGCTTCACCATGTATCTTTTGATACGCTTCATACATATCTTTATCAGTGATCGCATTTTTCTCATCTTCTATAGCCCATTTTATATTTCTTATCTTGTTGTTTGCTTCCCACCCCTTCTTAGAATAAGGCTCTCTTTCTTTTAATAATCTTTGTGCTTCTGGACTATCCTTTAGTCCTTTGTCAAAAAGCTCTATATATGCTTTTTGGAGCGGCTCTTCTTTCTTCCAAGCCTCGTTTGCTATTTTTTCAAGTTTAGCTAGCTCATTCTCATATTTTTTCTCGATTGTTTTTACAGCGGCATTCCATACTATGTCATATTCTCCACCCCTTGCAAAGCCTTCGATGTTTTGTATGGCGTGTTGCACCTCGTGCATAAGCGTAGATTTATCGCCTATGTTGTTTATGGCTATCTCTTTTTTATTAGGGTCATAATATCCTAGGTTTTCTCCTTTTTCGTCGATTATCTTTTTAATCTTTATATCCTTTAACTCAGGATATGCTTTAAATAGCTCTTTATGCTCTAGCAAGTCGCCTAATTTATCTGCGTTTTGATTTTTGATTTTAGCTGGGCTATCATCTATCTCAAACTTCCAAGCGCCATCTTTATCTTTGTACCAACCAGTGCTTTGCCAAATCTTAACTTCATTTTCGCCTTTTTCTAGCATAGCTTTAGCTTTTGAGAGTTTATTAGCACTAGCATTAAGTGCCTTTTCTCCTGCAAAAGAATTTATACTATTGCTCTTTGCTGACCCATAAATTTTGGTTAATAATTTTGGGTTATCTTTTGCCATTTGTGGCATCTTTTTGCCAAGCCCAAGAATAGAATTGTAAAGCTCTGGGCTTATGCGTTTAACTGCTGAAGCACTAAATTTTGATCCAAACAATGCATATATAAAACCTTTTGCAAACTCTTCAGGGCTTACGTTGCCATTTTCATCAGCACCATTTGCTGTGCCACCAAGTAGGCCACTTACTATATGTGGGCTTGCGTTGATAGTTTTAGTGTTTTTGTCTTTTTGATTTTTAAAAGTTTTATCTAATTCTTGTGTTTGTTTTGGTATAATCTCATTTGGCAGCCCAAGCTCGCTATTTGATTTGCTGCCTGGCTGGATGAAAGTTTGGATAATGCCAGCATCTTTAGAATTCTCTCTACTAACTTTATCAAGGCGTTTTAAATCTTTTTCTTTTACTTTTGTTGCATGTTTTACTTCTCCACTTTCTTTATCGATCGCAAGCTTTCCAATTTTGTTTTCGTCCATTCGTTTTACTATCAAAGCATAGTCTAGTCTGTTATTATTAAAAAAATGTGTTGGTTCATTTTTGATCTCTCTAATCAGCCTAAAAACATCGCTTGGCTTACTAAACATTTCTGGGTGTTTGCTAGCTAGATAATCTAAATCCGCGCTTATTTCTTCAGTTGTTATCTTCGATAAATCCCTTACGTTTGGGGCTAAGTCCATTTTTATATTTAAATCACTCTTTGGCGCTGGGCTTTGCTTTGTGATGAAATTATCCCCTTTTATTTCTGCGTTTTGAGCCTCTTCTCTTAACGCCTTTACCTCGTTTTTAAAAGCTTCTAGTAGTTTAGTTGAGTTCTCTGGTGCATCTTTTATCTCTATCTTTTCAAGATTATTAATGACACTTTTTAGATCGCCTGCATTATTAATTGCATTTCTTATATGATTTTTTAAAGATGCGTCATTGCCTAATACTGGGAGCAGTGATTTTAACCTTTCAATGGCTAAATTTCTCTTCATTGTCATAAGTGCTCCAGTTACTGAATGTCCTATGCCTTGTTGTAGCTCTTTAGCCTTTGGATTAATCGCTGTTAGTTTTTCAAGCAGTGATGACGTGTTATTTAGTATACGAGCTTTTTTGTTTAGCTCACCCATTATCTCCACCGCTCTTTTGCTCTCAAACGGAGCATTTTTTAAAGTATTGCTTACTTTAGAAAAGTCAGTTATCCCATCTTTGGTAAATTTTTCTATTACGCCACGGATCAGGTTAGTTTCTAATGCTTCTTGTTCGCTACTACTTAATCTAGCTGTAAGAGCTTTTAAATCTAAGCCGTTTTCTGCGTTAAGAGCTTTTAAAAGCGAGTTTGTTATATCGCCACTACTCTTTAGCTCACCCATTACATCATGGTAAATTTTAGAGTTTTGAAGTTCTTTAAAAAGAGCGTATTCGCTTCTTGCTTGTTTTAAAACATCTTTTGCTTTTTGACTAAGAGCTGGGTTACTAAAAGCTTGCTCGGCGACATTATTTATTAAGTTCTGTCTTTACTTTTCAAGCAAAGGATCATATTATCATTAAGATAAATTCAGTCTAAAGATTTTAAAAACTGGCATAAAAACAAATTTAAAACATAATCAAACCAATAATCTAAAAAGAAATATAAAAACCTTACAATATATAAAAAATAAATAAAAGCAACTAGGATTAATAATACAAGAATTAAAGCAGATTAACAACAAAGCCCGCAACGACCTACTTTTCCAACATCCCAGTAAGGGAGAGTATCATCAGCCAGGACGAGCTTAGCTTCTTGGTTCGAGATGGAGCAAGG
>NZ_PPCG01000056.1 GCF_002913745.1 Campylobacter concisus | reverse complement strand
GATACGTCATTTGCGAAATTTGGTCTAAAAAAGCCTATTTTACTCTTAATATTAATTGTTTTTCTTAAGGATTTGAATGTTTTATAAAATAGAAATTATAATAAAAAGGGTTTATTGTCTTGGTACTTAACTTAGAACGCAAAAAAATATTTTTGTTGTTATATAGGAAAAATACTAAATTCTTTCAGTGTGATATATAAAAACCACAAGAAAAATTTGAATTTTGCATAATGTTAATATTAAAAAATACCCCAAAACTTTATCTTTACAATATTTTGTAAAAGTCACAACTTTCTGCTAAAATCGCCCGTTTTTAAATTTACCTAAAAGGGAAGAGATGAAAAGATATTTAACCGAGTTTTTGGCACGTTTTGGTTGGTTTTTGGAGATTGCGGTAGTGCGATATTTGCTGCGGCTTTTCCGGAGCTTGGTATTGGCTTTGTAGGCGTTGCGTTTGCTTTTGGTCTTACAGTTCTTACGATGGCTTACGCAGTTGGTCACATCAGCGGCGGTCACTTCAATCCTGCTGTTTCGGTTGGCTTGCTAGTTGGCGGAAGATTTGACAAAAAAGACTTCGTGCCTTACGTCATCGCACAGGTTATCGGAGCGATCGGGGCTGCTGGCGTGCTATATCTCATCGCATCTGGTAAGGCTGGATTTGACGCTGCTGCGAGCGGTTTTGCTAGCAACGGATACGGCGAGCACTCACCAAATGGTTACAGCCTAGTTTCAGCGCTAGTTGCTGAGGTAGTTTTAACTGCGTTTTTCCTTATCATCATCTTAGGTGCAACTGATGAGCGTGCACCAAAAGGCTTTGCACCGATCGCTATTGGCCTTGGTTTGACACTTATCCACCTTATCTCGATACCTATCACAAACACATCAGTTAACCCAGCTCGTTCAACTGGCGTTGCGATATTCCAGGGCGGTTGGGCATTAGAGCAGCTTTGGCTTTTCTGGGTTGCGCCTATCGTTGGAGCGATCATAGGAGCTATCATTTATAGGATTTTAGGCTGCACATGCGGCTGCTGCAAAAGCGCAAAATAATTAAATTTTATACTTCAAGGGCGGTCTTCGCCCTTTCTACTCTTTGAAATTTAAATAAGTAAAAAGAAATTTATAAGATATTTTGGGGGATCATCTAAGAAATTTAATTCTTAGATGAAAAGAGGTTTTAGGCTTTTTTGAGCATCGCCCTAATAGGTATGATAAATATCGCTGCAACTAGGTAAAAAACGATACCAAAGACAGCTGCCATCATAAATATCTCGCCGATATCATAAAAACTAGACTCAAGTCTAATCGTATCGACGTAATTTATCGCAAACCATAATGCCACGCCAAGAACGATGGCAAAAACAAAAAATCCCCAAGAAAATAAGAAATTTAAGATCTTACTCACTGCTTTTCTCCTTTTGTAATTTTATTTTTCTAGCTTAAATCCGCCGCCAAAAGCCCTGTAAACTTCAACCGCGCTATCTACCTCATCAAGCTTTGCTGAGACGTCTTGAAGCTTTGCTTGAAGCAAATTTCTCTGTGCATCAAGAAGCTCTAGGTGTCCGATGTAGCCAGCGTCATACTGATCTTTGGCGAGCGAATAAATTTTTTGTTGCGATTGTAGCAAATTTTTCACCTGATCCAAAGAGAGCTTTGCATTTTGCCTTGATATAAGGGCGTCTCTGACCTCTCCAAGTGCAGTTTTTACCGTGCCTTCATAGGTGAGGGCTGCGATTTGCTCGTTTGTCTCGGCGATACGAATGTTATTTTTTGTTCTGCCGTAGTCAAAAATTTTCTGTGACAAACCAGCCCCAAGACTCCAAACACTAGCACTACTTATGAAAATTCTATTAAAATCCTCACTAGCAAAGCCAAAAAGCCCAGTAAGCGAGATCGTAGGGAAATAATCAGCCTTTGCCACACCAACAAGTGCATTTGTCGCTTTTAGATCAGCCAGTGCCTTTGCCACGTCACTTCTTCTAAGCAAAACATCTGAGCTTATGCCAGCGCTTATCTCAGGCGAAGCCGGCAAGGTCTGTGAACTAGCAACAGCTCCTTTTAAAATTTCATCATTGCTCTTACCTGTTAGAATGGCAAGTGAAGTAAGCGCTTGTGACTTTGAGTTTAGCACTGAAGTTAGGCTAGTTTTTGCTTTTTCCACTTCAGCTTTGCTTTGTAGATAGGTCATCTCGTTTATGCTACCAAGATCAAGCTGCGTCTTGCGAAGTGCTAACGTATCTTCGTAGGTCTTTAGTGTCTCTTTTAGCACCGCTTCTTGCATGTTTAGCGATACTAGAGCAAAGTAGCTTTTTGCCACACTTGAGCTAAGGCTTAGTCTGGCGCTATCATAGTCAAATTTGCTCGCATTTAAATTTTCATTAGCTGCAAGCACGCTATTTCTTACTCTACCCCAGAGATCTATCTCGTAGTTTAGCCCTAAATTTATGCTCGAACTTCTATAACGTGTTTGAGGCTGCTTGGTGTAAGTTTCACCACTGCTTTTTGCTTTGGTATAACTTGCATTTAAATTTACCCCAGGGAGCAAGTCAGCCTCAGCAACGCCAAGGCTCGCCTTTGCTTTTTGGAGATTTAAATACGCAATGCGTAAATTTGTATTTTTCTCAAGCGCACTTTCAACAAGAATATTTAAATTTTCATCTTTAAATTCCTTCCACCAAAGATCTCTTATATCGCTTGTTTCAAAACTATATGTTGAGGTGAAATTTGTATCCACATTTGGCATATCTGGACGAAACGAGCAACCAGCCAAAAATGCTGCTGTTATAAGTATAAACGCCTTATTTTTCATCTTTTTTTGCTCCCTTTTTCCAGTATTTTTCATTTAAATTTTCAAGCAAATAGTAAAACAACGGCACGAAAAATATCGCTATCGTAGTAGAAGCGATCATACCGCCAACCACGCCAGTTCCTAGTGAGTGGCGAGATGCAGCGCCAGCACCTGTGCTTATAACCATCGGGAAAACGCCTAGAGTAAATGCGATAGATGTCATGACGATAGGTCTAAAGCGAAGTTTTGCCGCGTTTATAGCTGCGTCAAATATACTCTTTCCGCTCTCGCGCTCTTGCATGGCAAATTCGACGATCAAGATGGCGTTTTTGGCCGCTAGACCGATTAGAAGCAAGAGTCCGATCTCAAAGTAGATATCGTTTGTTAGCCCTCTTAACCAAACAGCAAGCAACGAGCCAAATACCGCAAACGGCACGGCAGTGATAACAGCAAGTGGGATGAGCCATCTTTCGTACTGAGCGGCAAGGATCAAAAAGACAAAGACCATACCAAAGATAAAGGCGGTTGTGCCTGTTCCTTGAGAATTTACCTCCTGATATGCCGTTCCAGCCCAGCTGATAGAGTAATCATCGCTACTTAGAGTGTCATTTACGACCTCTTGGATCGCTCTTATCGCATCGCCTGATGTGTAGCCAGGTTTTGGATCGCCCATGATCTTAGCTGATGGAAAGAGGTTAAATCTATCGACGATATCAGGTCCGATCGATCTTGTAAGCGTTACGACCGAATTTAGTGGCACCATGCCGCCATCTTTTGAACGGACGAAAATTTTTCTTAGATCCTCAGGGTTGTTTCTAAAGTTATCGCTTGCCCTTGCATATACGCGGTACGACTTGCCTGCAAGGTTGAAGTCGTTTATGTAGTAAGAGCCAAAAGATGCGCCTATGGTGCTGAAAATTTCATTCTCGCTTACGCCAAATAGCTTTGCTTTTTCTTTATCAACTGTTATCTTAAACTGGCGGTAGTTCGTCTCGAGTGTTGTTCTTACGCTTTGTAGCTCAGGCCTTGCATTTGCTGCTGCAGCTACCTTTCTAGCGTCAGCCTCTATCTCGTTGTAGCTCTTGCCGCTCTTGTTTTGTAGGTACATTTCAAAGCCACCAGTCATTGATAGGCCCATGATAGGAGGTAAATTTACAACAAAGGTCATTGAGTTTTTAGAGCCCCAAAGCATGCCGTTAAACTGCCCAGCCAAGGCATCTGCACCGTCCGTTGCACCTTTTCTTTCATTCCAGTCTTTTAGCTTGATAAAGCTGATGGCTGAGTTTTCTCTAAGAGAGCTAGCGAGCATATCATAACCTGCAAAGCCCATGGCAAATTCGACATTTGGATTGCTCAAAATGGCGTTACTAATAGATTTTACCTCTTCTTTAGTCTTTAGCATATTTGTAGAAGGTGGAAGCGAGGTGATAACCATCAAAGCACCCTTGTCTTCTGAAGGCACAAGCCCTTTTGGCACTTTCTGAAATAGCCCATACGTTGCAAATCCCATGATGCCAATGACTATAAAGCTGATAATGACGTGTTTTAAAATTTTTGCCACGCCTGCTGTGAAAATTTTGGTACTAAAATCAAAAAAGTCGTTAAATTTCTGAACGATCCAAAATGGCTTGTTCTCTTGCTTTTTAAGCATAACCGCACAAAGTGCTGGTGTAAGCGTAAGAGCGACGAAGCCAGAGATACAAACAGAGACGACAAGTGTTAGCGCAAACTGCTTTTGGATAACGCCCACAAAGCCTTCCATAAAAGATACAGGCACGAAAACTGCGCAAAGTACTAGCACGATAGAGATAACTGGAGTTTGTACCTCCTCCATAGCCTTAAATGTCGCATCTTTTACGCTTATATTTTTATCTTCGTGCAAAATTCTCTCGACGTTTTCTATAACGATGATTGCGTCATCCACGACGATACCGATGGCTAGGATCAGGGCAAAAAGCGTGATCAAATTTATACTAAAGCCCATGATATAAAGTCCGCCAAATGTACCTATGATAGAGACTGGCACGGCGAGCATCGGTATGATGGTGGCTCTAAAGCTCTTTAAGAAGAAGTACATTACGACAAGAACAAGTAGCATCGCCTCAATGAAAGTTTTGATAACCTCATTGATTGAAACGGTGATAAATTCAGTTGGGTTGTAGGCTATGGTGTGCTCTAGACCAACTGGGTAGGTTTTCTTTAGCTCTTCAAGCTTTGCAGCGACTGCCTCTGCAGTTGCAAGTGCGTTTGCATCATTTTGCAAAAATAGCAAAAGTGGCACTGCTGGCTTGCCATTTAGCATAGCATCTGATGCGTAGCTAGCAGCTCCAAGCTCGATAGTGGCGACCTCTTTTAGTTTTACGACGCTGCCGTCCTCACTCTTTATCAAAATTTCGCCAAACTGCTTTGGATCTTTAAAACGACCTTCAGAAACAACCGAGTAAACATAAGGATTTTCACCTTTTGATGGCTGCTCGCCGATCTTGCCGGCTGCGTATTGTGAGTTTTGAATTTTTACTTGAGAGATGACGTCGCTTGGAGTTAGTTTAAGCTGAGCAAGTCTGTCTGGGTTTAGCCAAATTCTCATTGAGTACTCTTTGTTGCCAATGAGCGCTGTATCGCCGATACCTTTTACTCTTTTGATCTCGTCGGCGATGTTTAAATTTACATAGTTATATAGCTCAACTAGGTTCATATTTGGATTTGTAAAGCCAACTACTTGAAGGATCGAGCCGCTTCTTTCACGCACCGTTACGCCCATGTTTTGCACCTCTTGAGGTAGCCTTGAAAGGGCAGCTTGGACGCGGTTATTTACATCTATCGTAGCTTGTTTTGACGATGAGCCGATCTTAAAATATACGCTTATATTCATTGTACCAGCAGAGCTTGATGTGCTTTGCATATAAAGCATATTTTCAACACCATTTATCTGATCTTCGATCGCACTTGCAACTGAGTCGGCAATAGTCTGCGCGTCAGCACCGCTATATGTCGCAGTTACAGAGACAGTAGGCGGAGTAAGACTTGGATACTCCTCTATCGGAAGCCCCTTTATGCCCATAAGACCTGCTATAACTATGATGATAGATATAACGGTTGCAAATATCGGACGATTTATGAAAAATTTTGAAAACATCTATCTGCCTTTACTTGCTTTTTGTAGCGTTTGCGTCTTTGCCATTTATAAATTCTGCGCTTAGGTCTTTATCAGTTTCAACTGGTGCGCCAACTCCGATTTTAAGGAAGTTATTAACTATTATCTTATCGCCCTCTTCAAGACCCTCAGTCACTACGACCATATCTTTTGTTTGGTAGCTAGTTTTTACATTTTTTTGGCCTACTTTGCCATCTTTCACGACCAAAACATAAGAGTTTGTAGCGCTTTGTTGAAGGGCGACTTGCGGGATATTAAAGGCATTTTTTTGAACAAAACCGCTCATCTTTATATGGCCAAACGCACCTGGTAAAATTTTACCCTCGCTGTTATCAAAGCTAGCCTTTGCCAAAACGCTGCCAGTTGCGGTATTTACGACATTATCTATAAATGTCACCTTGCCAGTGAAATCTTCATTGTTTAAATTTAAAACAGCCTCGCTATTTAGTTGCTGCCAAGCGCCACTATCTAAATTTGCTTTTCTGCTTAGATTATCCACGTCTGCGATGTAAAAGTCAGCCTCGATCGGATTTATCTTAGTTAGCCTTACAAGCTGAGTTTGGCTCGCTACTACAAGTGAGCCAACATCGACTAAGTTATCGCCCACTACGCCGTCAAATGGAGCCACTATGCTTGTGTATCCTAGATCTATTTTTGCACTTTTTAAATTTGCTTTTGCGCTTACTAAATTTGCATTTGCGATGTCGTAAGCTGCAACGGCTGCGTCGTAGTCTTTTTGAGAGACTGCATTTTTCTTATAAAGGGCAGAAATTCTTTTAAACTCAGTCTCGGCATTTTTTAAATTTGCATTTGCCACGCCAACAGAGGCATCAAGTGAGTCGTAGCTAGCTTGATATTTCTCTGGATCTATGAGAAATAGCTTCTCTCCAGCCTTAACCTTGTCGCCTGGCTTAAAAAACTGCTTTATGATCGTGCCGCCAACCTTTGGATAGATGATGACATCTTGGTTACTAGTAACCGTGGCTGTGTAGTCAAAGCTAATGGGCACATCTGCTTTTTGTGCAACAAATATATCAACATGAGATGTTGGCATCTGGCGGCCTGTAGCAGCCTTTTTGTCGCCACTTTCAAAGCAGCCAGAAAGCAAAAAAACGGCAGCTGAAAGCACAAGAAAACTCTTAAATTTCAACATAAAAACCTCTCTTAATTTTAAATTTTAATCCCAATTTTAGTTTTGTAATTTTCATTACAAATTATAAAAGTCACTGACTATAACTAAATATAAATTAAAAGTCAATTCTACTTTTTAATGATGCCATTTAAAAATAGTTCAACACACAAAGCAACGTGCTCTTCACGCTCTTTTTTGCTTAGTTTTGGCTCCTCGTATAATATGAGAGCGTTGTAGTAATGTGACCCCTTTACATTTTCTATAAAGCATTTTGCAGCAAATTTGGCTGGAAATTTTGGATTAAGCTGTGCTTTTATCTCATCTCTTTCAAAGAAATTTATAAGCACAAGGTCGATCTTGTTTAAAATTTGATCCAAAAATACCCTGCCAAGCTTGCCACCATTTTTAGAGCTCTCGCTTATCATGGTTCTGCTAAGCAAGACACTTTTTTTGGTGCAGACGATGGAGAGGATGATAGTTGCAAATTTGGTTAAAAACTCCTCCAAGCTGTGAGAAATTTTAAGATCTATTTTTTCATCGATCTCTTTTATAAAGTCATCTATCTCTTGCTCGATGATCGCTTGAAAAAGCCCCTCTTTGCTCTCAAAAAATGTATAAATGCTAGCAAGCGAACCGCCGCTTATCGCCACGATATCGCTAAGGCTTGCCTTTTCGTAGCCATTTTTTAAAAATAGATCAAGTGCTGTTTTTACGATGAGCTCGTATCGTTTTTTGCCTTTTTCTGAGATCGCCATTTCAATTCTCGCTAAATTTTCGCCATTTTATCATCTTTTAGGATAGATAAAGGTGCTAGCTCTTTGCACGCTGATAGTTGGCTCGTCGGTGGCGTAAGCTTTTATATTTATATGTTTTAAAAGATCTTTTTCACTTGTGTTTTCATTTTTTGATTTTAGTGTGACGATGACCTTTTGTTTCGCGCCAGCTTTTAGCGTAAAAGGCTTATTTGGACGAGAAATTTCTATGCTTTTATCATCTATCTCAAAGTAAAATTTATGATCCTTGCTTTGGGTATTTTGCACTAAAAATACGTAAGAATTTTCAACCTCACCTTGATCTAAAACCTTGTAAAGCTCGCTTGTTCTATTTATATTTAAAAGCATGCTCTCTTTTTTACTACTCATCAGTGCCGCAGCTACCAAAACTACGCACAAAATGACAAGATAAGCAACCGTTCTAAATCTAAAAATTTTCACCTTTTTATTTTCATTTTGAGAATTTATACTTCTCCACTCTATAAGCGAGCTTTCGTTAAAATGCCCCATCACTTTAGCACACGCGTCGCTACACTCAAGGCAGTTTATGCACTCAAGCTGCATGCCTTTTCTTATATCTATATGCGTCGGACATATCCTAACGCACGCCTCGCATCCAGTACAAAGCGCGCCTTCTTCTTTTGGCTTTTTAAATTTCTCTTTGCCATCATATATGACGCCGCCTCGTTTTTGATTGTAGATGACTTGGATCGTGTCGCTATCAAACATAACTGACTGCACCCTCGCATACGGGCAGACATAGACGCAGAAATTCTCTTTTAAAATGACCACGTCATAGACTAGCCAAGCAGCGATGCTAAGCCAAAACGCAAGTAAAATTTTATGTTCGCTTGCATCATTTAGATAAGCGAAAAAATCAAGTGGCGGCACAAAAAACCACAAGAAATTTGCAGCTATGATGAGAGCTAAAACGCACCAAATTCCAACTGCTAATGCACGCTTAAAAATTTGACCTTGTGGCTCATTTTGTTTGTTTTGGATGTTTTTTCTGATCTTTAAAATTTTAGTCTGCAAAAGGTCACGAAAGACCGCTCTAAAAATGGTCTGCGGACAGCTCCAACCGCACCAGACACGCCCTGCAAGCGTCGTTAGGAAAAATATGCTTAAAAACAAAGTGATAAACAAAAACGGCATCAAATATAGCTCTTGCATATCAAATTTTGTAAAAAATAGATCGACTCTGCTCTTATCAAAGCTCAGCAAAAATAGCTGCGCGTCATTTATCCTGATAAATGGCAAAATAAATACAAATAACGTGATACAGGCAAAAAAAATGTAACGCCTCTTGGCGTAGCTAAGATGAAGATCCTTTGACATGGTGAGCCTTTTTTTAAATTTTAAGATTATAAATTTTAGGTTATTAAAAAAGTATTAAATATTTTAAATTTGCCTAAAAAGCTTAAATTTATAAAAAACAGACTATACTCACGGCTTATTTTAATCTGAAAGGTGGTGAGGACGTTGCCTGGTATTAAGGTACATCCTAACGAGTCATTTGACGAGGGTTACAGAAAGTTTAAAAAACAAACTGACCGTAACTTAGTAGTAACTGAAGCAAGAGCTAGACGCTTCTTTGAGCCTAAAACTGAGATCCGCAAGAAACAAAAAATTGCAGCTCGCAAGAAAATGCTTAAACGTCTTTATATGCTTAGACGCTACGAGTCAAGACTCTAAAACCAAGACAAAGAGGGCTTTGCTCTCTTTGTTTAACTCTTCTTTTAGCCTTATTTTTTTATAATCAAAGCAATTTTTTTATTTTATTTTAAACGGAAATCCGATGCAAAAGCTAGCTGTAAATGAAGCTGCAGAAATTTTAGGCATAACAAAAGAAGCAGTCTATAATAGAATCCGCCGAGGCTCGTTAAAAACGGTCATTGAAAATGGCACAAAATTTGTCATCCTTGACGAGGAGCCAGGTAGCGAAAAACCTACAAAAACCGCCCCAAAAAGCACAAAAACTAAATCCCAAAACGACGAGTTTGTAAGCTATTTGTTAAATGAGCTAAATGAGCTAAAGAGCTTAAATTTAAACTTACAAGCCGATAAAGATAGGCTCTTTAAAGAAAAAGAGCAGATGCTCATCGAGCGAAAAAATGAAATTTTGCAAATTTACAAGGACAGAGACGAGAAGCTCATGCAGTTTCTAAATGCTATGCAAAGACCACTTTTAGCACCTAAAAATGAAAGTGCCGCAAACGAAGTGGCGATAGATGCGCAGATAGAGGACGAGTCAAAATGGATAAATTTAAGCGAATATCTAAAGGAGTTAAATTTAAAGCCAAAAGCGACAAAAAAGATCAGTGAAAAGATAATAAAAGCGATACATCACTCCAAATTTATCAAATTTAAACGCGGTGTGATACTTGTTAGAAGACATAAAAATTTAAAAGAGTTGATAGGAGAGATATGAAACACATTAAAAAAATAGCAACATATGCTGCGGTTGGAGGATTTGGTGCCATTATCATGGCTGGACTTGCTGGTTGTGGAAGCGACGATGGCGGCAATGAAAACGCACTAAACGAAGTTGCGCAAAAAAATGGCGCCTTTGTCATCATCGAGGAGAGCGCACCTGGCGTTTATAAAATTTTAGAAGAGTATCCAAGTACCGAAACTAGGGTCGTTTTAAAAGATATGAACGGCACTGAGCGTGTGCTAAGCAAAGACGAGATCGATAAGCTTCTAGCTCAAGCAAACGCAAAGATCGACAACAACACTTCAAATTTGACAAGAACTAGCGATGCACAGCTAAGTAGCGGTGGGCTAAGCCTTGGCGAGACGATCCTTGCCTCAGCAGCTGGCGCGATACTTGGTAGCTGGATAGGCAGTAAGCTATTTGGCAACCAAAATTTCCAAGCAAATCGCCAAAGCACATATAAAAATCCAAGTGCCTATACAAGAAGTGTCGATAGCTTTAACAAGCAAAAAACGGCAAATTCTGCTGCAAGAAGCAGTGGCGGTAAGAGTGGATTTTTCGGTGGTGGCTCAAAGTCAGGCTCTAGCTCATCAAGCTTTGGAGGCTGAAAATGATAAATTTAAGAAAAATCACCCCGTTAAACAACGAATTTATGGAGAAAATCGGCTTTGCATGGCATACAGATAACGACAATAGCTCGTATATCGCAGATGAGATCGTGCAAGTAAGCGAAAAAGAGGCAAATGCCTACTACGAGGCGGCAAACGAGCTATATGATATGTATGTAAATGCCGCTCAGCACGTGATCGACAACAATCTTTTTCACGAGATAGGCATACCATTTAACCTTGTTGATATCATAAAAAATAGCTGGGAAAATGACGTTCACTGGCACCTTTATGGCAGATTTGACCTAGCTGGCGGGCTTGATGGTAAGCCTATAAAGCTCATTGAATTTAACGCTGACACGCCAACGGCAGTTTTTGAGACGGCGATCATCCAGTGGGCTATGCTAAAGCTAAATCACATGGACGAAGCAGCCCAGTTTAACGACCTTTACGAGTCGCTAAAGCAAAATTTCAAACGCCTTATTACGCTTGGCGACGAGGATGCGGACTTTGACGAGCTTTACGAGGGCTGGGGGATACTCTTTAGCAGCATCGCAGGCAGTATCGAGGACGAGCAGACCGTAAAACTACTGCAATACATCGCAAAAGAGGCTGGCTTTGAAACAGACTTTGCCTACGTTGATGAGGTCGTTTTTAACGATGATGAGGGCATTTTTAAAGGTGATGAAAATTTCGAGTATTGGTTCAAGTTAGTGCCTTGGGAGAGCATAGCTATCGATGAGGGCGAGCTGGCTTTGATACTTTCAAACATTGTCAAAAATCAAAAAGCTATCATCATAAATCCAGCCTACACGCTGCTTTTCCAAAGCAAAGGGATATTAAAAATCCTTTGGGATCTATATCCTAATCACCCGCTCTTGCTTGAGACCTCAAATGAGCCACTAAAAGGCAAAAAATATGTGAAAAAGCCGGTATTTGGTAGAGAAGGTGCAAACGTCTCTATATACGATGAAAACGGCGCACAAATAGCAAGCAATGATGGCGAATACGACTCAAACAAAGCCATCTATCAAGAATTTTACGAGTTTAACCAAGACGAAAAAGGCGAGAGTTACCAAGCAGGGGTATTTTACGCTTATGAGGCATGCGCGCTTGGATATAGAAAAGGCGGCAAAATTTTAGATAACTACTCTAAATTTGTAGGACATTTCATTAAGGACTAAAGATGAAGATTGTTTGTTTGGACGCGGCAACGCTTGGAGAAAACGTTGATCTTAGTGTTTTTAAGAAATTTGGCGAGTTTATCAGCTACCAAAAAACCAAGAGCGAAGAGGTCGTGCCACGTCTAAAGGGCGTTGACGTCGTCATCACAAACAAGGTCGTCATCGACAAAGCCGTGATGGATGCGCTAAATTTAAAGCTTATTTGCATAAGCGCAACTGGCATGAATAATGTCGATCTAGAGCACGCAAAAGCTAAAAACATAGCTGTTAAAAACGTCGCTGGCTACTCAACCCCAAGCGTCGTTCAGCACACATTTGCCTTGCTTTTTGAGCTAACAAATCGCATCAAATTTTACGATCACTACGTAAAAAGTGGCGAGTGGATGAAGAGTGAAATTTTCACCTATCTTGGTGCAGATATCAGCGAGATCGCTGGCAAAGAATTTGGCATCATCGGACTTGGCGAGATAGGATGCGGCGTGGCGGCGGCAGCACGTGCATTTGGCGCAAACGTTAGCTACTACTCGACAAGCGGAGCAAATAAAAATAGCGAATTTAAGCAAAAAAGCCTATATGAGCTATTAAGAAGCAGCGACATCATCAGCATCCACGCACCGCTAAATGAAAAGACTAGAAATTTACTAGGCATAAACGAGATAAATTTGCTAAAAGATGAGGCGATAGTGCTAAATTTAGGACGTGGCGGCATAGTGGATGAAGCAGCGATGGCAAGGGCGATAGATGAGAGAAATTTACGCTTTGGCACCGACGTTTTAGAAAGCGAGCCAATGAGCAAAAATAGCCCATTTTTAAATGTAAAAAACAAAGAAAATCTACTCATCACGCCGCACGTAGCATGGGGCAGTTTGGAGGCTAGAAAACGGCTAATTTCACTGATAGTTAAAAATATAGAAGAATTTATAAAAGGATAGAAAATGGCAAGCGAACATAGCTTTGATATAAGCGCTGAAGTCGATATGATGGAGGTTAAAAACGCTCTTGAGACGGCTAAAAAAGAGATCGCTGCGAGGTATGACTTTAAGGGGCTTGCGGCTGAAGTAGAGCTAAATGAAAAAGAGAAATTTATCACGCTTCTTAGCTCAAGTGACAACAAGATCGACGCTCTAAAAGATGTCGTGATCTCAAAGCTCATCAAGCGCAACATCCCACCAGTGGCGATCACAGAGACAAAAAGAGAGCCAGCGAGTGGGGGAAATTTAAAGGCAACGCTAAAGCTAAACGACACTCTTGACGGCGAAAACTCAAAAAAGATCACCAAGGCTATCAAGGACTCAAAGATCAAAGTAAGTGCGCAGATCAGGGGTGAAGAGATCAGAGTGACAAGCAAAAGCATAGACGATCTGCAGGAGTGTATAAAGCTGGTTAGGGGGCTAAACCTAGAGCTTCCGATAAGCTTTAAAAACCTAAAATAATGGCTTCTCGTGAGCGCCTTTAAATGAGCTAGAAAAATTCTCGCTCCGCAGGCTATATCGCATATTTTCGCTTTATTATACGTCGTTGATTCAAATTTTTGCTCGGTCATTACCAACTCGGTAACTCCCGTCACAAAAATTTAAATCGCCTCGCCTAATTTTGCGAAAACGTCGCATGGTTTTTATAGTGAAATCTTGCAGACTTGCAGGCTAAATTTGTGAAATAGCTGCGTGACTTTTACATTTAAAATTTCGCATGATTTTGTATCTAAAATTTGGCGTATTCGTGGATGAAATTTCGCCTTATTGTTTTATTTAAATTTGATCTATCTAAATTCTAAAAAGGAGTAAAAATGGGCTTTTTTGAGAAAATACTTGGTAAGCAAATAGACCTTGGCGAGCAGATGCCGATCTATTTTGTAAGTAGCGACGAAGACTACATGCAGCACGCATTTGAGCACGCTCGTGAGAGCTTTAAGTATTTTTGGCGTGAGCTTTACTGGGAGCGCCGCAGGATCGCGCCTATGCTTGATTATGCGATGGTAAAAATTTGCTTTTTAGACGTCATAAATGGCGAAGAAGTTGGCGAGCACATGTGGGTAAATGACGTTGAATTTGACGGCGAGACGATATATGGCACGCTCGTAAATGAGCCAGATAGCGTGCAAAACGTCAAAGTTGGCGATCAAATAAGCGCAAAATTTACCGATATGAGCGACTGGCTCTTTGCGATAGATGGACGTGCTTATGGCGGATTTAGCGTGCAGGCGATGCGCTCACGCATGCAAAAAGATGAGCTAGCTGAGCATGACGCGGCTTGGGGGCTTGATTTTGGCGATTTTAAAGATATTTTGGTAGTTTTCGAGCAAAAAGAGCATCCAGAAAATTTGATAGAGCATCCGATGAGCAAAAATATGCGTGATCAGGTTGAAAAATATATAAAAGAGCATCCAAGCATGGTCGCAGACACCGATGAGCTTGGCTTTACGCAGCTTCACCACGAGGCACTTGCTGGGAATTTAACGATCGTAAATCTTTTGCTAGAAAATGGTGCTAGCAAAAACGCCCGCACAAAAAGTGGCAAAACCGCAGCCCAGCTTGCTAAGCAAATAGGCTGGAGCGAAATCGCAAAGGTGCTTAAATAGCATTTT
This sequence comes from Campylobacter concisus, assembly GCF_002913745.1. Taxonomy (GTDB): domain Bacteria; phylum Campylobacterota; class Campylobacteria; order Campylobacterales; family Campylobacteraceae; genus Campylobacter_A; species Campylobacter_A concisus_R. The sequence goes on along the minus strand of NZ_PPCG01000056.1, from coordinate 23,309 downwards.
GTGTAAATTTTTAGGATTTAAATTTGAGTTATCAAGACATTTTAGATGAAAAAGATGAGAGCGTAAAAGAGGCTAGTAAATTTATAAATTTTATTAAGGCTAGGTTTTTAAACTCTCATATCATAGGCAGCAAACAAGGTAGGCTAATAGCGTTTTTAGAAAACGAATGCGAGCTTTATTTAAAGCTAAATAGGACAAATTACGCTGAAATTTCAAAGGAGCTTAGCGAGCTAAAAGAGCGAATTTGCTTTGTGATCTTAGACATAAAAGATGAGATCACAAAGGATTTTGAAGACAAAAACTATGAAATTTATAAAGGCGCAGCAGATAGCGAGGAGGAGCGCCTTGAAAAGATAAAAAATGAGCTGCTTTCTAATTCGTATTTTGAGAGCCGTCTTGGCGAGCACTCGGCAAATTTAAAGGCAAATTTCATAAAAGAGTGTGTTGCTTTTTTCTTTAAACACTCAAATTTCATCGTTCCAGTCGTTAGCATGCTTTGCTACTTTTTGTATTTTGGCTTTGAGATCGGCTATTTTCCGAGTTTAGATAGCGCTGAGATGATATTTACAGGCATTTTGCTCTTTTGTGCGACCGCGATCGTGACAGCTTTTGAGATCGCTATCTTGGTCTTTGTCTCCTACCTTTATCAAAATGATGATAAAAAATATAAATTTAAAAAGCCAAAATTTCTATTTTTTTATAGCTCAAATTTCATCTATTTTTTAACGCTCATCTCATTTGCCATTTTAGCCTTTGCGGCATTCAAGCTAAACTACGGCTGGGGCGCCATTTTATCGCTACTTTTGCTCTCTTATGCTGGGGTAAATTTGGCAGTTTTCTTTAAAGATAGATCAAATTTCATCATCTATCTTTTATCGCTTATCATGCTTTTGCTTTTTATCATTTCGGTTGTTGTCTTAAAAGATGGTGGATTTTTGGCACTTTGGATACTCTTTTGCTCGTTTATGCTCTCTTTTATGCTGGGCGTTGCGAGCATCAAAGAGACAAGGGACTTTTTATTTATTTTTTACGCTGCGCTTTCGCTTATGATCGTTTCAAACTCACTTTTGTTTATCAAATACACAGCAAAAACCTTTAACATAGGCGATGTGGATTATAAATTTTTGCTTGTAGATAAAAGTGCGTTAAAAGCGCTACCTAGCTCACTTTGCGAGACAAAAGGCAAAGAGCAAACGCCTTGCGAGATAGATGAAAAGGCGGTTAAAATTTATGATGTGAAGTCACTTTGCAATATCGGTAAATTTTACTACTTGCAGACAAAAGACGGAGTGAAATTTGAGCTTGACTCAAGCAAGGTCATCTCAAGAGTAAAAGAGTAAGTAGGCTAAGCTTAAATTTATAGAGCAAAAGCGAGTTAGATATGTAAAAATCGCAGGTTTGTAAAAATAGAAAATTTAAAAAATGATTGCATTTTTTACTCAAAATTTACGTTAATGCAAGGCTAAATTTATTAAAATTTGGCTATCCTAATGGACTAAATTAAAATTAACTTATTTAAGGCGATTAATTATGATTTTTAAAAATATCATTGAGAGTTTTGCTGTAAATTACGCTCATAATTCTATACAAAAATCGCTATATAACGAATTTAACATAGACATTTTAAACACGACTTACACCAAAACTCCAAAAAAAGACAAAAAGTATATGCTCTACGCTCACGTGCCATTTTGTCACACATTTTGCCCGTATTGCTCGTTTCACAAGTACCACTACGAGCATGAGCTTGCCAAAATTTACTTTGAAAATTTACGCGAGGAGATGAGGCAGATAAAAGAGGCTGGTTTTGACTTTGACTCGCTTTATGTGGGCGGTGGTACGACGCTTATAAACGAGCCAGAGCTTGAAAAGACGCTAAAGCTAGCAAAAGATCTCTTTAGCATAGAGGACATCTCAGCAGAGAGCGACCCAAATCATATCTCACCAGAGAGCCTAAGCCGTTTTGATGGGCTCATCAACCGCTTAAGCGTAGGCGTGCAAAGCTTTGATGATGAGACTTTAAAAAGGGTTGGCAGATATGAGAAATTTGGCTCAGCCGAGGAGACAAAAAGAAAGATAGAGCTGGCTATCGGCAAGATCCCAGTTATCAGCCTAGATCTCATCTTTAACCTGCCAAATCAAACAAAAGAGCAGCTAATAAACGACATAAACACTGCAAAATCGATCTCTCCACAGCAAATCACCTTCTATCCGCTCATGAAATCAGAGCTAACAAGAGAGAACATCGCCCGCGCACTTGGCGTCTCAAACGTCGATAATGAGCGCGAATTTTACGAGATCATCGTGAGTGAATTTGCTAAAGGTGGCTATAAGCAAAGCAACGCTTGGGCGTTTTCAAATGAAAAAAGCGCAGACCTTCGCGACGAATATGTAGGCTCAAATTTAGAGTACGTGGGCGTTGGTAGTGGCGCGTTTAGCTTCTTAAACGGCGAGCTTGTGATAAATGCCTTTAACCTACTTGACTACGGCAGAAAGATCAAAGAAAGACAAAGCCCAGTCATCGCAAAATGCGCATTTAGCAAAAAAGAGAGACTAAAATATACATTTTTAACAAGGCTTTTTGACGGTGCCGTGGATATCAAAACCTATAATGAGCAAAACGAGGCAAACATCAACAAAGACCTATTTGTCGAGCTTAGCTTGCTAAAACTTGTAAATGCGATCTACGAAGAAAATGGCGTTATCAAGCCAACATTTTTTGGCAAATACATCTGCGTCGTGCTTATGCGAGACTTCTACGCTGGCATGGACAAGGTGCGCGCGATATTTAAGGATGACGCAAAGATCAAACGCAGCAAGGTGCTTCACATCATGAGTGAAAATACCGAGCAAAAATTTGATCAAAACATCATTCAGCCACGTGCTGCCATGTAATGCTTGCAAATTTAATAAAAAGCAATCTTTTTTCAATAATCAAAATAGTGATCCTGACGCTTGCCTTTAGCGGGCTTGGCGTCTGGACGCTCTCTTTTATCAACAACGAACTTGTAAATTTAAAAGAATTTAACGCTCCCTTGGCGGTTAAATTTATAGTGGTTTTACTCCTCTTTTTTCTAAGCGCCATCGCTGCAAACATCTCACTCACAAATTTTGGACATAAATTTATTTACGAGCTTAGATACCAAAGCGTAAAGCAAATTTTAGACACGCCAAATAGCGTGATAAACGAGATCGGCAAGGCAAAGATCATAGCAAGTCTAAACAACGACATAAAAACGATCACATTTGCCTTTATGAGCGCTACTGGCTTCATACAAAGCCTAGTTTTCATCATCTGTGCTAGCATCTATCTTTGCGTGATCGCGCCAAAAGTTTTTATATTTCTGGCCGTTTGGATCGGCGTAACGCTTTTTATAAACACGCTTTTGATGAAAAAGATCCACTTTTACTTTAAAGACTCAAGGACGCAAGATGACGCGCTGCAAAGGCACTACGACGACATCGTTGAGGGGCATAGAGAGCTTAGTCTAAACAGAGCAAGAGCGCAAATTTGCTTTGATGAGCTAAATTTGACAGGCGACAAGAAGCGCCAAAGCATGGTAAAAGCTGACGTATTTCACGCGCTAAGTGATAATTTCACAAACGTAATGCTCCTTGGCGCAGTCGGACTTTGCGTATTTTTGTGCGTGGCATTTGGCTGGGCGAGCCTGCAAACAGCACTTAGTATCAGTCTAACGATACTATTTTTAAGAGGCTCGTTTATGAGCATGGTTGGCTCCATACCAGCCGCACTTAGCGCAAAAGTGAGCTTAGAAAAGATCATGAGTTTAAATTTAAATGAATTTAAAGAGGGCTTTAAATTTGACGATAGTCTAAGTGGCGAGTGGCAAAGTATCAGACTAAAGGATATAAATTTCAACTACGAGCAGGGCAAATTTAGCCTAAATGATGTAAATTTAGAGATCAAACGCGGTGAGATAACATTTATCATCGGTAAAAATGGCAGCGGCAAAAGCACGCTTATAAACATTCTTTGCGGACTTATCCGCCCAAGTAGCGGTGAAATTTACCTTGATAGCACAAAGATAGATGATGCAAATTTACAAAGCTATCAAGCAAAGATAAGTGCTATTTTTGCTGATTTTTATCTATTTTCGCAAACGCTCTCTCGTGACGGCTTTGCCAGCCAAAGCGATATAGAGGGGCTCTTGGCTCTGCTTGAGATAGATAAAAAGGTAAGTGTCATTGATAATAAACTTAGCACCACGCAGCTCTCAACCGGTCAGCGAAAGCGACTAAGCCTGCTAATAGCCATCTTAGAGCGCCGCTCTATCCTTATCCTTGATGAGTGGGCGGCCGATCAAGACCCATTATTTAAGCGTAAATTTTATAAAGAAATTTTGCCGTTTTTGCAAAGCAAAGGCATAAGCGTCATCGCCGTAAGCCACGATGATAGCTACTTTGACGTGGCAACTAGGATCATTTTAGTAAAAGACGGCTTTGTGCGCGAGCTTGATGAGGCTGAGCGCATAAGTGCTGCAAAAGACGCCGTTGAGAAGATAAAATAAGAGTATTTTTTACACAAAAAGAGATTTGAGTGCGCTACTCTTGAGCTATTTCAAGATCAAATAAATTTAAATTTAGTAGAATTTTGAAAAATCAAAAAAGGCGAAGTATGTCACACTCAGAGCTTGATAGCACCTATCTTGGCGCTTTTATCATACTTTTGTTAGCTACATGTTCATTTAGTCTGATAACATTTTTATCTTCAAAAATAAGCAAAAAGCTAGCCAACCGCAACACCGAGCGCTTAAAAGTTGGCTTTTACGAGTGCGGACCGACAACCGTAAAGCAGCCAAATAAGATAAATATCCACTACTTTTTTTATGGAATTTTATTTATTTTATTTGACGTTGAGGTCATTTTTATGTATCCGTGGGCGGTGGATTTTAGGCTGCTTGGGCTATTTGGGCTCATTGAGATGCTGCTTTTTGTGGCGATCTTACTCATCGGCTTTGCCTACGCTTGGCAAAAAGGAGTCTTTAAATGGCAAAGCATCAGATAAACTACGCTGCAAATGGCGGTCTGCCAGTAGTTTTAACAACCGTTGATAAGCTCGTGCAGTGGGGCAGGAGCAACTCACTTTGGGCGCTTAGCTACGGGCTTGCATGCTGTGCGATCGAGATGATGGCAAGTGGTGCTAGCAGATATGACTTTGATAGATTTGGCACCATTTTTAGGGCTAGTCCAAGGCACTCAGAGGTGATGATTATAGCTGGCACGCTAACTAAAAAGCACGCTGAATTTACAAGGCGGCTTTACGACCAGATGCCTGAGCCAAAGTGGGTCATCTCGATGGGTAGCTGCGCAAACACTGGTGGCATGTTTAACACCTACTCGACCGTTCAAGGTGTAGACCGCATAATCCCCGTCGATATCTACATCCCGGGCTGTGCCCCGCGCCCAGAGACGCTTCAGTATGCACTTATGATGCTTCAAAAAAAGATAAGAAAACAAAGTGCATTTAGGGCGCAAAAGCCAAGAAAGCTCAAAATATGAGAGAGTATAAGCCAAAAAACGACCTGCAAAAAAAGCAGTACTACAGCGAGAAATTTTATATCGCCAAAGAAACGCCAAAAGAAGCAGCAAGTGGCTCTAAATTTGACGAGGAGCTTGCTCTTTTAGAGCAAAGCGGAGTGGAAATTTTATCTAGCTACGTGGAGTTTGACCAACTTGTTCTCTATGTAAATTCAAGTGAAAATTTTAAAGCGCTTGAAACGTTAAAAAACTTTGGCTACGAGCAGCTTTGCGAGCTTGCGGCGGTTGATTATATAGCTCAAAAAGGTGGATATGAGGTCTTTTATCAGCTTTTAAGTGTTAGCAAAAATAGGCGCACGCGAGTAAAGTGCTTTGTCAAAAAGGACGAAATGCTAAAAAGCGTTTGCGAGCTTTACAAAAGCGCAAACTGGGCTGAGCGCGAGATGTATGATCTAAGTGGCGTTCTCATCAAAGATCATCCAAATTTAAAGCGTCTTATAATGCCTGATGACTGGCACTCGCACCCGCTACTAAAAAGCTATCCGTTAGTTGGTGACGAGGCTGCTAAATGGTACGAGGTGGATAAAATTTTTGGGCGTGAGTTTAGAGAGCAGATCGGCGAAGAGAACCGCGATCCAGCCTTTGTCGATGAGAAAGATACCTTTGGCTTTTCAAGAGTGTTTGACGAAAATGAAGACTACGAGTATCAAGAAGAAGGCGGCGTGAGATTTGTCAAAAAGGCTAAATTTAACCAAAGCCAGATAGTAAAGGAAAGACCTTGAGCCAGGCACCAAACCGCTTAAAACCATTTTTTGAAAATTTAGAATTTGAGCAAAATGACGGCAAGATGATACTAAATTTTGGCCCACAACACCCAAGCGCACATGGACAGCTAAAGCTTGTGCTTGAGCTTGACGGAGAAAAGGTCGTGCGCGCTATGCCAGAGGTTGGCTTTATGCACCGAGGCGTTGAAAAGATGGCTGAAAATATGACCTATCAGGAATTTATCCCAGTAACTGACAGGGTCGATTACATAGCATCAAGTGCGAATAACTACGCATTTTGCGCGGCCGTGGAGAAGCTTTGTGCTATAGAAGTGCCTCGCCGTGCGCAGATCATTAGAGTGATGCTTTTAGAGCTAAACCGCATCAGCTCGCACCTTTTATTTTTAGCCACGCACGCCCTTGACGTGGGGGCAATGAGCGTCTTTTTATACGCATTTAGAGAGCGTGAATATGTCCTTGATCTCATAGAAAAATACTGCGGCGCAAGGCTAACGCATAGCTCCATAAGGATCGGTGGCGTGCCGCTTGATCTGCCTGATGGCTGGTGCGAGGAGCTGCTTAAATTTTGCGAGAAATTTCCAAGCGACATCACGCTTTACGAAGATATGCTAAGTGAAAATAGAATTTGGCAAGCAAGGCTAATAGACATGGGTGTAGTTAGCAAAGAGCTAGCCCTTAGTAGCGGCTGCTCTGGCGTCATGCTAAGAGCAAGTGGCATCGCGCGCGACATCAGAAAAGAAGAGCCATATCTCATCTACGACGAGCTAGAATTTGACGTGCCTTACGCCACCAAGGGCGACTGCTACGCAAGATACCTACTTTATATGAAAGAGATGCGCGAGTGTGTGAAAATTTTAAAGCAGTGCGTTAGCAAGTATCAGACAAGTAGTCCCGCTATCATCGCCGATGCGCCAGAGTATGTGAGCGCTTCAAAAGAGCAGATAATGAGCCAAAACTACTCATTAATGCAGCATTTTGTGCTGATAACTCAGGGGCTAAAGCCACCAAAGGGCGAAATTTACTTTGCTAGTGAGTCGCCAAAGGGCGAGCTTGGAATTTATATAAACTCAGACGGCAGCGCAAGCCCGTATCGCCTAAAAATTCGCACGCCAAGCTTTTGGCACTGCGCAATTTACGAAGATATGCTAGTTGGACAGTATGTGGCAGATGTGGCTGCGATAATAGGCAGCACAAATATCATCTTAGGCGAGGTTGATAGATGAGAAGGGTCGATCTTAGGCATCTAAAGGGAGAGTTTTTGAGCGCTCTTGGACAGCAGATAAAGGCTAGCGAGCCAGACGAAGTGGTGATATTTTTGTTTGAGATAGGTGATTACAGCGGTGTAACAAAGGCTGTAAATTTGGCTTATAACCTAAACTGCGAGGTGATGAACTCGCTTAAATTTAACCAAGTTGATTGGGCATTAACGATAAAAAAGGGCAAGATATGAAATTTAATGATCTAGTAGCAGGCAAGAGCCTAAGTATCGCAAATTTACTAAGTTTGAGCGACAAAAATTTAGCAAAAAAGATAAAAGAGCACGAGTTTAAATACATCTCATGCTTTGAAGATAACGAGCTTGGCAGTAAAAATTTGATCCGCTGTGAGATAGGATCAATAAGCTACGTCTTAGCGCTTCTTTGTAAGTATGCAAATTTGGTGCAAAATGAGTTTTTTGATGAGCTTGATGATGGGCTGATAAGTGGCGAGTGTAACGTGGGCGAGGAGGAGTTTGAAGAGCTTGGCGAGTGGATAAAGGACGTAAAAAACGTGATCATCGATGACTCTTTTTTTACTCATCCAGATAAAGACGCGATCTTTTGGCTGCTTGAAATTTTAGGCAAAAATGTCGTCTTAGCAGGCGGCGAGGTGAGAGAATTTGTAGCAGGTGGCGAAGTTGGCGAGCTAAGAGAGCTTGACAATTTTGACGGAGCGGTCGTCTATCTAAACAAAAACGCAAGCGACGAGATCGTGGGCGGCGTGCAGTTTGGCATCGTGGCAAAGGCAAAGGATGGCGAAATTTTAAATTTAAAGGCAAAAGACTTTAGCGTGAGCGCTAAATTTAGACTTGATCCAACGCTAAAAGGCACGGTTGCCCTGCTTGGCGCAAAAAATTTTGATGGATATGCATTTAAACAAGTAGTAGTTAGCAAATGAAAATCACCATAAACGATCAAATTTTAGAGGCAAACGAGGGCGAGAGCATCCTAAACATCGCAAGGGCAAATGGTATCTACATCCCTGCGCTTTGCTACCTTAGCGGCTGTTCGCCAACGCTTGCTTGCAGGCTTTGCATGGTCGAGGCAAACGGCAAAGTGGTCTATAGCTGCAACGCCAAAGCTAAAGAGGATATGCAAATTTACACAAATACGCCAGAGATCGCTGCCGAGCGAAATGCGATCATGCAGACCTACTGCGTCAATCACCCCCTTCAATGCGGCGTTTGCGACAAAAGTAGCGAGTGCGAGCTACAAAATTTAACGGCGCATTTACGCGTAAATGATCAAAAATTTGCCATAGAGGATACGCATAAACCGCACAAAAAATGGGGGCTCATAAACTACGACCCAGCCCTTTGCGTGGTCTGCGAGAGGTGCGTGACGGTTTGCAAAGATAAGATCGGCGAGAGCGCGCTAAAAACGGTGCCAAGAGGCGTTGAAGTGCCAAAAGAGCTAAAAGAGAGCATGCCAAAAGATGCCTACGCCGTCTTTAGCAAGATGCAAAAGAGCCTAATTGCCCCAAGTGTGGGCGAAAATTTGGACTGCTCATTTTGTGGCGAGTGCATTAGCGTTTGTCCTGTTGGCGCGCTTGTTAGCTCAAATTTTCAGTATAGCTCAAATATCTGGGAGCTAAGCCGTGTCCCAGCGGCAAATCCGCACCAAAGCGACTGCGAGCTCATTTTTTATGACGTAAAAGAAAAAAGCACTAGCGATAGAAGCAAGCAAATTTACCGCGTTAGCAACGACTTTCACTTTGGCGAGATCAGCGGTGCGGCAAGGTTTGGCTACGACTTTCACAATGAAAATGCCCGCAAAAATGAGACGAAATTTAACGAGCTCATCTCAAATTTTAAAAACGGCAACATAAAAAATATAAAATTTAATAGCTTCATAACAAACGAAGAGGCGCTTATTTTGGAGCGTTTGAGAGAGAAATTTGATCTAAATTTACTAAACGATGAGGCTTTTAAATTTCAAAATTTCTTAAATATTTTTAGCGAATTTAGCGGTCTTAGCTCATATAACGCAGACTATGAGAGCCTAAAAAATAGCGACTTTATCATCTCTGCTGGCAGCTTCTTGCGCCACGAGAGCCCAGTAACAAGCTATAAGCTAAATAACGCCCTTAAGATGAATAAAGCTAGTGGAATTTACTTTCATCACATCGCTGATGATGTGGTGAAGAAATTTTCAAAGAATTTCGCCTGTGTGAGCTATGAGGCTGGCAAATTGGAGCAAATTTTACTATTTATCCTTAAAAACTGGGGTGAGAATTTACCTAGTGCGCTTATGGCTAGACTTGAAAAATTTGATGAAAACTTTGGCTTAGAAGTGGCAACTCTTAGCGAAGGCAAAGCTAAATTTACGCTCATTTTAGGTAGCGACTTTTACGCTCATGAAAATGCAAATTTACTTGCAGCTCTTACTGGAGTGATCGCAAGAACTACGCCTTTTGCTGTGATGCTCATACCACCTCGCACAAACTCGCTTGGCGTGGCTAAAATTTGCACGCTTTCACACGAGAAAAAGCCTGGCAAGACGCTAGGATACAATGAAATGGGCGAGTTTAAATTTAGCATCTTTGAGGGCGACCTTGACGCTGGCGCGCTAAATCAGCAAGAGGGCACATTTACAAGTATAAATAACGAAGTAGTGCCGACAAATGCGGCTTTGACACATAATGGTTACTTCTTAAACGATATCGCAAATGCGCTTGGGTTGGAGGCTGAAAATACGATCGACTACACGCCATTTTTGCCAAAGGAGAAGGGCTATAAGGGCGTTAAATTTGATGATTTGGAAAACTTTTACGCAAATGACGGCACAAGCCACAGAGGCTACAGGCTTGAAATCTCAAATTTCACGCCAAAAGACGATATAGAGCCACTTTTTAAAGAGAAAAATGAGCTAAATTTAAAAGAGGACGAAGCGCTAATAAGCCTTGCAAATCCTATAAATTTGCCATCGTTTTTTGCAAACTACGCTAGCGGGACTGCTAAACGCGCGAAACTTTACGCAAGTAGCGAGTTTATGGCTAAATTTGAAATTTCACAAAATGAAGCGATCATTTTAGAAAAAAATGGGCGCAAACTTGCCATTTGCGTGGAGCTTGATAGCGAGCTAGGAGGCGTGGCAGCCTATCTTGGCGACTACGACGAGAAGCTTGATATAAGCGCCATTTTTGAGGGTAACTGCTACGCTAGCATAAAAATAATAAAGGCAGAGAATGAGTGAAATGCTATTTTTTGTGATAACAACTATTGTTAAAGCAGTCGTCATCTTGGCCGTCATGGCTAGCCTTGCAGGACTTGCGACTTATGCTGAGAGAAAGGTACTAGCCTACATGCAGCGCCGCGTGGGGCCTGATATGGTGGGACCTGCTGGCGTGCTTCAGATCGTGGCTGACATGATAAAGCTCTTTACAAAAGAGGATATCCTCCCAGCAAATGCAAATAAATTTATCTTTTTAGTAGCACCTCTCATCTCTGCTATCGCGGCATTTGCAGCGCTTGCACCGGTGCCATTTTTGCCTGAGTTTGAAATTTTTGGGCATACGATTAGACCGATACTTGCTGACATAAACGTAGGCGTTTTATATATCGCTGGCGTGGCAGCGGTTTGCGTCTTTTCGCCACTTGCAGCAGGTCTTGCAAGCTACAATAAATTTGCACTAATCAGCGCTGCTCGTGCAGTCGTAGCGCTTCTTAGTTTCGAAGTAGTCGCTGGCATGGCACTTTTAAGCGTTGTCATGGTGACTAGCTCGCTCTCGTTAGTTGATATAAACAACTACCAAAAAGGCATCTTTAACTGGCTCATCTTCAAGCAGCCCCTAGCCTTCGTGCTTTTCGTGATGGCAAGCTTTGTGGAGTGCAACAGAACGCCATTTTGCTTAACAGAAAACGAGACCGAGATCGTAGCAGGCTATGGCACCGAGTATAGCGGCATGAGATGGGCGATGTTTTTTATCGGCGAATACACAAATATGATCGCAGCAAGCATCATCATAACGCTTCTATTTTTGGGTGGTTTTAATGAATTTTTATTTATCCCAGGTGCTTTGATGATCATTTTAAAATCAAGCCTAGTCTTTTTCTTTTTTCTTTGGACGAGGGCGTCGTGGCCGCATCTAAGGGTCGATCAGCTTAGCATGCTTTGCTGGAAAATTTTACTTCCGCTTGGTATCTTAAATGTCGTAATCACCGGCTTTGCACTACTTATCTAAGGCGTAAAATGAGCGAGAAAAGATATATTTTGATAGACGAAAAGATAGAGCCAAAAGGGACATTTGATAAATTTAAGCACTTCATCGCCGCTACTTTTAAGCTTGATCTTTTGGTGGGGCTAAAGATCACGCTAAAGCAGATGCTCTTTAGCAAGTCGCACACTCTAAAATACCCTATGCAAAAGATGGAGCTAAACGCCAGATATAGGGGAATTCATAGGCTTTTAAAATTTGTTGAAAGCGAAAATGAGCGCTGCATAGGCTGTGGGCTATGTGAGAAAATTTGCGTTAGCAACTGCATCTCGATGAAGACCTCGCTTGGAGAAGATGGCCGCAAAAAGGTCGCAAGCTACACGATAAATTTAAGTAGGTGCGTCTATTGCGGTTTTTGCGCTGATGTCTGCCCTGAGCTTGCCATAGTTTGCGGGCAAGAGTACGAGGTCGCAAGTGAAAATAAAATCCTCTTTGGTACAAAGGCTGAGTTTTTAACAGATGATAAATTTTTAAAAGATCAAGCCGAGTTTGAGGGCTATGGCGCGCTACCTAAAAATGCCAATAGCCTAGTGAAAAAGACGCCAAATGCGCTTACAAATGAAGATAAGGCAGAAGTGATGGATATAAATTTAAAAGGGTCAAGCGATGTATGAGAGCTTTGCATTTTATCTTTTTAGCGCCCTTATATTAGTTAGTTTTTCTTTTAGCGTGCTTTGCAAGAACGCCCTAAATGCGGTCTCTGCGCTAGCTGCTGGCATGGTTTTTATATCAGCTATATTTTTCTTGCTTGGGGCTGAGTTTTTAGGCGTGGTGCAAATCGTCGTCTATACAGGCGCAGTGGTCGTTTTATACGCATTTGCGATGATGTTTTTTGACACCAGCAAGGAGTGTGAGCCAAAAAGTGACAAAAAAGCAAAGATCATCGTCTATCTTTTAAGCAGCTTCGTAGTGCTTCTTTTGATATTTATCTTTTTAGCGCCGATCTATAGCGCTAAGCAAGAGGTGGTAAATTCTACCCTCGCCAGTCTTGGCAACATCGAAGCGGTTGGAATTTTGCTCTTTAGCAAGTATCTGCTGGCCTTTGAGATGTGCGCTATCATGCTGCTTGTGGCGATGGTGGCTGGCATCATCTTGATACACAAAGACCTAGACGCGCAAAGCAAATTTGAGGAGATGCTATGATAGGACTTACTCACTACCTCATCCTAGCAAGTCTAGTCTTTGTCATAGGGCTTGTTGGCATAATGAGAAGAAGAAATTTGATAATGCTTTTTTTCTCAAGTGAAATTTTACTAAACTCAGCAAATATCGCGCTTGCAGCCATCTCAAAATACTACTTTGACCTAACTGGGCAGATCATCGCATTTTTTATAGTAGCCATCGCTGCTAGCGAGGTCGCTGTGGGACTAGGTCTTCTCGTGCTTTGGTATAAAAAGACTGGCAGCATCAGTTTAGATTCGATGACAAATATGAAAGGCTAAGAGATGATTTTATTTTGTATTTCGCTATTTTTCCCGCTTCTTAGCTTCATCATAGCTGGTATCTTTTCGCATAGCAGTAAGAATTTATTTATCGGTCTTTTTTGCTCGCTTCTCATGATCGTTAGCGCCACGGCTTCACTCATGCTAACGGCTAGTCTTAGCGTAGATGAGCCACTAAATTTAACCCTAAAAGAGTTTATAAACTTAGGCTCGCTTGATCTTAGCTTTAGCTTCTACCTTGACGCCATCAGCCTTGTGATGCTTAGCACCGTGGGCGTGGTTGCTAGCATCGTACATATCTACTCCATTGGCTACATGAGAGATGATGCGAGCTTTAACCGCTTTTTTAGCTACCTTGGGCTCTTTGTCTTTTGCATGAACGTCCTTGTCTCAAGCGATAACTTCATAGGGCTATTTATCGGCTGGGAGGGCGTTGGGCTTTGCTCTTGGCTGCTCATTGGCTTTTGGTATAAAAGGCCTAGCGCAAATATCGCTGCAAACGAGGCTTTCGTGATGAACAGAGTGGCTGACCTAGCGATGCTTGTTGGCATCTTTTATATATTTTATAGCTTTGGCTCGCTTAAATTTAGCGAGGTTTTTAGCGCTAGAAGCGACCTTTCTGGGCTAAATTTAGGTATCATCGCCACACTTCTTTTCATAGGTGCCATGGGTAAAAGCGCGCAGTTTCCATTTCACACTTGGCTTGCAAACGCCATGGAGGGACCAACGCCAGTTTCTGCGCTCATACACGCTGCGACCATGGTAACAGCTGGCGTCTATCTAGTCATACGCGCAAATTTCATCTTTGCAAATGTGCCCGAAGTATCGCACTTTATCGCCTGCCTTGGTGCATTTGTAGCGATATTTGCCGCAAGCATCGCGCTTGTGCATAACGACCTTAAAAAGATAGTCGCCTACTCGACGCTTTCGCAGCTTGGCTATATGTTTGTAGCCGCTGGCCTAGGCGCTTACAAGATCGCACTTTTTCACCTTGCCACGCACGCATTTTTCAAGTCGCTTCTCTTTTTGTGCGCTGGCAACGTTATGCACGCGATGAATGACGAGCTAAATATCAAAAAAATGGGTGGGCTTTATAAATTTATGAAGCCAACTGCACTTCTTTCTATCATCGCAAGCTGCGCATTGGCTGGATTTTATCCATTTGCTGGCTTTTTTTCAAAAGATAAAATTTTAGAGGTCGCCTTTAGTGAAGATCAAATTTTGTGGGCCGTCTTGCTCTTTGGTGCGGTGCTTACGGCATTTTATAGTTTTAGGCTTGTTATGCTTGTCTTTTTTGCAAGACCAAAGAGCGAGGAGCACGCACATGAGGCCAAAAACTACATGCTTGTTGGCATGAGCGTGCTTGGTGTTCTCTCGGTCATCAGTGGCTTTTTTTGGAGCAACTTTAGTGAGTTTTTAAGTAACAGCCTTGGGGATTTTAAGCTAAATTTATCTCACAGCAGTGAAATTTTCTTGCTCGTTTTAACGCTTACTTTAGTGCTTGCAAGTGCTGGCTTTGCTGTGTTTGCATATAAAAAAGAAATTTTTAAAGAGAGCATTTGCGAGAGTAAAATTTACAAAATTTTGCAAAATGCCTACTTTATACCAAAATTTTATGAGAAATTTTTTATAAATGGCTACGCTTTAGTCTCTAAAATTTGTAAGAAATTTGACGAGATGATAGTCGATCGAAGTGTCGATTTTGTCGCATTTGTGGTTACTAAATTTGCATATCTTGCAAATAAAATGCAAAGTGGCGATCTTAGCGTCATGCTTAGATTTATGGTCGCAGGATTTGCCTTGCTTTTAAGCTTTATATTTTTATTAAACGGAGCCAAATAATGCTAAGTGTTATCATATTTTTCCCAGCAATAAGCGCAATACTTGGCTTTTTGATAGAAAATAAAAGCATCAAATTTTATGGAGCAAGCATCGCTCTTATCGAGCTTTTACTAGCCATTTTTATCTGCGTCAATGTCGATTTTCAGGGTTATGACTTTGTTTTAACGCATCAAGTCTCGCTCATACCAAGCCTAAATATCAGCTATTTTGTCGGCATCGACACCATCTCACTTGTGCTTATAGTCCTTAGCGCATTTATGAGCTTTATCTCTATCGCCGCACTTAGCGATGATGGGAATTTAAAGCATCTTGTTATTAGCGTGCTCTTTTTAGAGAGTACGATGATGGGCGTCTTTAGCGCGCTTGATATGATCTTGTTTTACAGCTTTTGGGAGCTTAGCCTCATACCGCTTCTTTACATCATCGGCGCATTTGGCAGTAAAAATAGAATTTACGCGGCGATCAAATTTTTCATCTATACATTTTTAGGCTCTGTCTTTATGCTAGTAGCGATCATCTTTATCGGATATCTGTGCTATCAAAAAAGCGGCGTATTTAGCTTTAATCTGCTTGATTGGTACAAGCTTGGCATCGGAGAAAATGCTCAAATTTGGCTATTTTTAGCATTTTTCTTCGCTTTTGGCGTGAAAACTCCGCTATTTCCATTTCACACGTGGCTGCCTTACGCGCACGGACAGGCTCCAACTATCGGCTCGGTGCTGCTTGCTAGCGTGCTTTTAAAGATGGGCACTTACGGCTTTGTGAGATTTTCACTCCCACTTTTTCCAGACGCTAGCCTACTTTTAAGTGGCTTTGTCTGCGTCATAGCTATCATCATGATCATCTACGCAGCCCTTGTTGCCTACGCGCAAAGCGACATGAAGCAAGTGATCGCTTATAGCTCCATTTCACACATGGGCGTCATCATGCTTGGCATCTTTTCACTAAATTTAATAGGCCTTGGCGGCTCAATATTTTTAATGATAAGCCACGGCATCGTTAGTGGCGCGCTATTTTTGTTAGTTGGCGTCATCTATGAGAGAGCTCACACCAAAGAAATTTGCGAATTTGGCGGTCTTGCCAAGGTCATGCCAAAATACGCACTCATATTTTTTATAGCAACGCTTGCAAGTATCGGCCTGCCACTAACGATTGGCTTTGTAGGCGAGTTTTTGAGCCTACTTGGCATATTTAAGCTAAACAAGCTCTTTGCGCTACTTGGTGGCTTTAGCATCATCGTGGGCGCTGTTTATATGCTGGTGCTTTATAAAAGGGTATTTTTTGGCGAGTGCAAGGAGAAAAATTTAAGCCTAAAGGATCTAAATTTTAAAGAGTTAGCCGCTCTTGTGCCACTTTGCTTGCTCATAATCATTCTTGGTATCGCACCAAATTTGATACTAAAACCGCTTGAGCCAAGCGTGCAAAATATCATAGGCAAAATGCAAACTAGAGCTGTAAATAGTGGCACAAAGGATAGAATTTCATCTTTAAATGGCGGGAGCAAACTATGAACGAAATAGCCTTTTTAGACCTAAACGAGATCTCTTTGCAATCACTCTCGCCGATGCTTAGCATGATGGTTTTTGCACTTTTTATCCTCATAGTTGGAGCGATAAAAAAGGATCTTTCAAGGAATTTCTACTGCGTATTTTGCATCATCGCTATATTTGTAAATTTAGGCATTACGCTTGATTTTAACGGGCTTAGCCTAAGCTTTTGGGATATGCTTTTAGTTGATGGAATTTCTATCATCTCGCAGATCATTATCCTAATCGCCTCAGCTCTTTTCATCCCGCTGGCACTTAGCACAAAAGAGTATTTTGAGTATAAAATTTACGAGTACTACGCGCTATTTTTGTTTATGATCGCTGGATTTTTGTTTATGGTGAGCTCAAACAACCTACTCATCATCTTTTTAGGTCTTGAGATCAGCTCGCTTTGCCTCTACACCCTAATCGCCCTTCACAACAAGGCAAAAAGCGTCGAGGCTGCTATCAAATACTTCGCGATGGGCTCGCTCTCAGCTGGCTTTTTTGCGATGGCAATAGCGATGTTTTATCTAGCAACAAACTCAATAGACATCGCTCGTATAGGCGTTGTCATAAAAGATCTTAGCCTAAATCAAAATTTAATAATCCTTCTTGGCTGCGTTTTCATCGCTTCAGCCATTGGTTTTAAGCTCTCGCTCATACCATTTCACACATGGATACCAGACGTTTATGAGGGCTCAAATGCCCCGCTAGCAGGCTATATGTCGATCGTGCCAAAGGTGGCGGGATTTATCGTCGCGTTAAGAATTTTTGCGATGCTTGAGGGCTCTGGAATTTCATGGATAAAAGATATGCTCTACATCATCGCCGTGCTTACGATGAGCCTTGCAAACATCATGGCGCTAGTGCAAAAAGACGTCAAAAGGATGCTCGCTTTTAGCTCGATAGCTCACGCTGGTGTCGTGCTTTGCGCGCTTGTAGCGAATTCTCACGAGGCAAATGTCGCCTTGTTTTTCTACTGGATCATGTTTTTGTTTGCAAATTTGGGCGCATTTTCTATGCTCTGGGTCGCAAGGTGCGATGACGTCGTCTGCTGGGACAAACGCTTTAAACATCCGTATGAGAAATTTTCAGGGCTTATTAAAATTTTGCCAAGTTACGCCGTGATAATGGGAATTTTCATGATCGCCCTTGCTGGCATACCGCCTTTTAGCGTATTTTGGGGCAAGATGGTGCTTATCTCATCGCTCATAAAGTCTGATTACGTCGTGCTTAGCCTCATCATTATGATAAACTCTGCGATTGCTATTTATTACTACCTAAAGCTCATCGTCTTTATGTTTTTAAAAGAGCCTATCGTAAAAGATAAAAATATCTACATCTCAAACGTCTCGATGGCGCTAAAAGTGATCGTTGGAGTTGCCGTTGCTGGCACGGTCTTTGCCTTTTTATTTTCTGGGGCGATTTTGGAATTTATCGAGCATTTTGTCTTTGCTTCAGGATTTTAGAAAATTTAACTATAATGGCGGCATGAAAAAGCTCTTAACCATCTTATTTTTACCGCTTTATCTATCCGCCTTTAGCCTTAGCCTAAATAGTGGCGCAAACGCAAATAAGCCTTATAGCGTCCTTCAGCTAAGTGACGAGAAAGAATTTGAATGTGTGGAGCAAATTTTAGCCTATGATACGAAGCGCTACGTTTGTATGCTCGATGATGGGATCTTGCCAAAGATCGAAGATACGACGCTGCCTTTAATGGACATAAAATATAAAAAGCAAGACGGCAAGCTCTTCATCGTCATCATGCCAAAAGCGCCTTCAAAACTTCTAAATGTTCAAACTGAGCTTTACAGCAGTCCAAGCGTGCAAGATACGCCAAAGACGACCATTTCAAAGCACTTTAGCATCATCATCGACACTTCGCTAAGTGAAAACAACAAAAGAGTGTCTGGGCTAAATTTTTCGCCTGATTTTAGGGATATGCTAAGTCCAAGCATCGGAGCGCTCGATCTTAACAAAGCGCCTATCGCTGGGCTTGATAGCAACGATATAGATATCTACATAAATATAAAAAGAGCTTACGAAAAGGGCGCTTATGAAAGCGTGGTAAAAGATACGCAAACAGCGATGAAAAGGCACCCAGCCAGTCTTTTCTCAAGTGAGTTTTTACTTTTTAGACTAAGAGCGCTTGATAAAATTTTTGAGACAAAGAGCGAGTTTGAGGGGCTGGAGCCAAAAGATATCGTAAGCGAGGGCAGAGCTTGGATAAGAAAATTCCCTTCTGATGAAAACTACCCAGAGGTGCTATATCTCATCGCTAGAGCTTACCTCAAAGATAGCATCGCAAGTGATGCAAAATATATGCTTGACATACTAAGCGAAGAGCACGCGGAGTCAAAATTTACAAAGCTTGCCACGCTTGATTATGCTGACTACCTATATAAAATAGGCAGGCAAAAAGAGGCGTTAAGCGACTATGAAAAGGTGCTCTACTCTACAAACGACATCAACCTTGCAAGCAGGGCAGCACTAAGTCTAGCAGATGCAAATATCGATAAAGAGAAATTTGACGAGGCAAAGAAATTTGTGCTAAAGATCGCAAATGCAAATGAAAAATTTTTCATGAACGATCCGACAAAATCGATGAATTTAGCCTATACATTTGCCAGCAAAGATATGCCAGACGTGGCTGCTAAAATTTATGAAATTTTGGTAAATAATAGCGATAGGACAAAGGATTTTTACGAGGCAGCATTAAAAAATTTAGCGCTAAATTTAGCCAAAACCAAAGATGAAAAAAGGGCGTATGAGTATCTAAACAGATACGAAAAAGAGTTTAAATATGGCGATTATATCGATGAGGTCGCCAAGGCAAAGGATGGGTTATTTTTTGAAGAGGACGACAAAAATGCCACCGCACTTCACGCAAGATATAAAGATCTCATCGAAAAATATGCCGGCACAAATATCAGCCAAAAGGCACTAATCAGCGAGCTTGAGCTTGATCTAAAAGAGCGTAAATTTGCCGATGCGCTAGCTTACAATAACCTCGCAAAAGATGAAAATTTAAGCCGGGCGATGGAGCTAGTAAATGAGGCTGCGCTTGAGCTAACAAAAGAATTTTTCATCAAAGATGACTGCACGGCAGTTGTAAATTTACTAGAAAACTACGATGTGAGCAAGGTCTCTTTGCCACAGTTTAAGCTATTTAACTGCTATTTTAGAACGGCGCGCTACAACGATGCTCTAGAGCTTGCCAAGGCACATGTTAAGGATGAAAATTTAGAAGATAGAGTCGAGTGGCTGGTAAATTTGAGCAAAATTTTATATAAAAATAAAGACTACGAGCATGCGATCACTGCGGCAAATGACGCGCTCTCGCTTGGTTCAGCGGTCGAGTACTCGGATCCTACGCCATCGCTTTTTGATAGATTTTACTCGCTGCTTGCGCTAAAGCGCTTTACTGAGGCGGTCTCAACGATCAGCGCGATCGAGCAGCTAAGAGGGCAGGACTTTAAGATCATCGAGGCATACGCAGCTATATGTGACTACGCGATGAAGAGCAACGACTATGCTATCGCTGCAACCTACGCTAAAAAGGCGCTTGAGCTGCAAACTAGAGCCAAGATAAATACCTTCTCACCAAAGCTAAATTTTGACTACTCAGAGGCTTCGTTAAAGACAGATAACCTCGATGAGGCGCTTGATGAGGCGAAATTTATACTAAATATGAAGCTTGAGCCAGAGGACCGCTTGCATGCGCTAAATTTGGCAAGTGAAATTTACATCAGGCAAAAGCAGTATAAGCTAGCTAAACCCTATCTAAACGAATGCGTTGGCTCAAATTTCATAAGTGCTTACAAAGATGCCTGCAAAGCCAAACTTGAGATGATAAAGTAAAATTTAGTGCTAAGTTTAAATGATCTTGAAAGAGAGTATCTAGAGCTTAAAAAAGAGAATTTCCCAGATAGCAAAAGGATCAAATTTATAGCAAATTTAGGCGCAAGTGATGAGATAGCGTATCACTATGAGCTCATTTGCAAAGAGTGGCAAGAGGGCGGGCAACTAAATTTAGAAAGCAGTTTTGATAGGCATGGAGGCGCTGGACTGGAATTTTTATTTGAGCGCTTATCCAAAAAGAGCGATCAAAAATTAAAAATAGAAACCATCTATCTTATAGCGCAAATCCTCACTAAATCTAAGCATAGAGATTTTTACACCGCGTTTTGTGACCGCCTTATCCCTCAAATCACCTCTTTTTTGGAGACAAATGATGCTGCTCTTCGCCGCAAGCTTATAATAGCGCTTGGCTGGGTTGGCTCGTTAGAGCAAATAGAAATTTTAATAAGCGAGATGTTAAACAGCAAAGATAACCTTTGCAGGGCATGGGCGGCAGCTAGCCTTATGCAGATGTCCTTTCACAGGGTCAGCCAAGCAATCTTGCGAGATAAAACAAAAGCCGCATTTTTGCAAGGCATCTCTAGCGAAAAAGAGCCATACGCCTGCGCAATTATGATAGAAGCGGCTCAAAATTTATTTGGTAAAAAGTGGATATCTTCTAGTGCAGTCCAAAATCAAGAGGCTGAAAAGATAGAAAAAGCTAGAAAAATAGCGGTAAGATTTTTAGGCAAGAATTAAATTTGCCACTAAGCGTATTAGATGCTCAAAGGAGTTTTGCTTGTTTGGCTACAAAGTAAAAATGGTTTGAATTTATAAGAAATTTTAGCTTTAAATTGAGAAGATTTAAAAATAAAATTTTTATATTTTTGCTTAGAGATAGCGGACAAAATAGCTTTAATTTGATTTAAAATTTAATTTTTTCTTGACATACAATAATGTTTTTTGTATAATCTCAATTCTTTTTTAAATAATCATGTCTTGCTAGCTCAGTCGGTAGAGCATCTCACTTTTAATGAGGGGGCCGTTGGTTCGAATCCAACGCAGGACACCATTTTTGGGTTTATGACCCTTTCGTCTAGTGGCTCAGGACTCTACTTTCTCTGTGTAGAAACAGAGGTTCAAATCCTCTAAGGGTCGCCAGATATTTTAAATTTTAGGTCGCTTAGCTCAGTTGGTAGAGCGCCACCCTTACAAGGTGGATGTCATAAGTTCGAGTCTTATAGCGACCACCATTACTTTTAGGTGCAGCGGTAGTTCAGTTGGTTAGAATGCCGCCCTGTCACGGCGGAGGTCGCGGGTTCGAGCCCCGTCCGCTGCGCCATCTATTAAACCTTAGGTTAAGGTTGCGTCTCATAAAGCACCCATTATTGAGTGTCAAATTAAATTTTAAGATTATAAGTTCTAAGATAACACTTTACGATTTGTTATTGATATTTAATCTTGCCTCGTTAGCTCAGTTGGTAGAGCATATCACTCTTAATGATGGGGTCGTAGGTTCGAGACCTACACGGGGCACCATCTTTGGCCCATTCGTCTAGCGGTTAGGACACCAGCCTCTCACGTTGGTAACACGAGTTCGAGTCTCGTATGGGTCACCATTCTTAATACTTTGATATAATTTAAAGATTAATTCTTATTAGTAAAGATTTTATTTTCTTATATGTTTCAACTATTTGTATGTTGTTGTAAATCAGAGTTAAATACATCTATGATCAATTAATAAATAACTATTATAAATTTGAAAAGATTCTGTTAAAGATTGAGTAATATCTATTTTTTATATAAATACACTATGTGATATAAAATTAAAGATGTTGTTAATTAGAGGTGCTGGTTAAGTGTTGAGTATAATGCCATAGTTGTGTGTCATTGTATTTATTAGCCTTAATAAAATTGAGTATATCGTTTTTTGTGTTTTTTGCGACTATGACTAGATTCATTATTTAAAATGAAGCAAGATCTTTTTTTAATATAGATAATCTATGCTTATAATATATCTTCATCTACTTGTTGTAGTAAGATAAATCTACAGCTAGAAAATTTTTATACTATTTTATGTGACCTTATGATTAGTAAATTTATTTTCAGAATATTTTACTTTTAAAATGGACTAAAGCTACATAATCTATTAATTTATCATAAGCGTTACATGTTTTTACACTCTTGCTTAGATTGCTAAGCTCAAGCAATATTAATGTTAATTCATTTGTATAGTAGTTTCAGCTATTTGGGTATAAACTCATCATTATATTTTATATATCAAATACTTGGAATTTTATTTGCTACACATTTACCTGTTTTGCCTCATACTTATTTAGCCATAAAGTAACTTTTATCTGTTTCCGTATCATCTTAAAATTTAGATATTTTGGTAATCTGCATATCATGTGAAAATGTTATAAATTTTCCATAGAATTAAGAAACACATTATATGTTTATTTTTTAGTTTTGCCGCGTTTATTACTCTTTTTAAGAATATAATTTTTATCGTATCTCAATACTGCTTATATTTGTATTGGCTTTTTGTTGAGTGTTGAAAGTTTATAGTAAATTACTATCTCACAATACTTTTATAGTCTAAATTTTTAAAAAGTAGTAGCTCTTTTTTGCTCTTTTTTATAAGTGCTTTTACTAGCTCTGAGGTTTCTTTATTTTTTGGTAAGACAAGATGAATTTTTTTATTTATAAAGATGACAAAGATATTTTTAAGCTCGTAAATTTCACTTACATCTTTTATGTCAAAAATTTCATTTTCTTTTGGCTCATTTTCGTAAAATGCCAAATTTTTCTCATCTACTTCAAAGATCATCTTTTTTTTAAAGTCTGAAACTTCTAAGCTTTTTAGCGCCGCTCTTCGTCTATTTTTTAAAAAAAAT
>NZ_PPCG01000055.1 GCF_002913745.1 Campylobacter concisus | reverse complement strand
TGCATAGAGAAATTTTTGATCCTTATTTATATCATAGGTCTCATACTTCTTTTTAACCTGCATAGGTTTAAATTTCTTCTCACTTTGCTCTTTGGCAAAATTTGCATTGTATTCTTGTTCTTCTTTGTGTAGCTTGGCTAGAAATTCTTTATGCTCTTTTGTGGTTTTTTCTACATCTTCTCTATAAAGCTTCTTAAACTCTTCTATGCTTAGATCAGCTCTAACAAACAATGCAGCACCATCATTACTTATCATAGTGCCTTCTGGAAATGAATTTACAAAAGCTTCTAGTTCCGCCTCCTCTTCTGCTGTGCCAAGACCAACCATTTTACCAACTATCGTTGGTTTGCCGTCTATAGAGTTTGTAAGCAACCAGTCCATGTGAGATTGTAATACATTGATCTCAAATTCCTCTAAGTTCTCTGGATATTTTGATAATAAAGATCGCCTTTCATCAATGGTATAGCTATACTTTTTTGAAAGCATATTGTCTATCTTCTCTATAGTATCTGTTATCCAGCCCTCTTTACTTTGGTCTATATCAATAAATTCTTTTACATTATCAGTCCAGGGTATAAACATATACTTTGAGTAATCAAATTTCTCTTCGCTAACGCTTTTGTCTTGCTTGCCTTTTTTGGCTACATTTTCTATTGTATTTTCTTTTTGGATAGTGTTATCTTGTATCGGTGTGTTGCTAAGTCCGTTTATGCTAGTTATCATTT
>NZ_PPCG01000054.1 GCF_002913745.1 Campylobacter concisus | reverse complement strand
CGCTTGATTTAGTATCGCTTGTATTTATAACAAGTGCTATGTCGCCGTTTTTGAGCCTATCTTCAACGTTTGGTCTGCCCTCACTTATCTTATAGACAAACTCAGCCTCAACGCCAGCTTTGCTTAAAATTTTATGCGTACCACCAGTTGCGATGATGCTAAAGCCAAGCGCTATTAGCTCTTTTGCAAGATCAGGTGCGTAAGATTTATCAGCGTCAGCTAGTGTTAAAAATACTCTGCCTTTGCTTGGCAAAGTGTTGCTAGCAGCAATCTGACTCTTTGCAAATGAGCTTGCAAAATCGTGACTTATGCCCATTACTTCACCCGTACTCTTCATCTCAGGACCAAGGATGAGATCGGCGCCACTTAGCTTATTAAACGGCAACACGCACTCTTTTACGCAAATATGCGAGCTAACGCGAGGTTTTAGGATGTCGCCATCTTCATAAACCACTTTGTAATCATCATAAAATTTAAGCGCCTCACGTAAATTTCCCTGCCACATAACTCTTGTCGCTACTTTTGCCATAGGTACGCCAGTAGCCTTGCTCACAAACGGCACGGTCCTGCTCGCGCGAGGATTTACCTCGATCATATAAAGCTCGTTTTCATAGATGGCAAACTGGATATTCATAAGTCCAACAACGCCTAAATTTAGCGCGATATCTCTGGTTTGCTTCTCCACTTTTTTTATCATTTCATCACTTAAACTCATCGGTGGCAATATGCAAGCTGAGTCACCGGAGTGAATTCCAGCCTCCTCGATGTGCTCCATTATCGCGCCTATATAGACCTCTTTGCCATCACATATCGCATCTACGTCGAGCTCTTTTGCATCTTGTAAAAATTTATCAAGTAGCACTGGCGAGTGGTTGCTAACCTTTACCGCCTCGCTCATATACTCTTTTAGCTCGCTCTCGTTATGCACCCTTCTCATAGCCCTGCCGCCTAGAACGTAGCTTGGACGAACGAGCACTGGGTAGCCGATAGTCGCGGCCTTTTGCAAGGCTTCTTCTAGGCTAGTGGCGGTGTCATTTTTAGGCTGAAGGACGCCTATTTTATTTATAAATTCGCTAAATTTCTTTCTATCCTCGGCCACGTCGATCACTCTTGCGGTTGTGCCGATGATCTTAGCGCCGATAACGCTTAGGCGTTTTGCAAATTTAAGCGGAGTTTGACCTCCAAAATGCACGATCACGCCGTCTGGCATTTCGCGCTCGATGACTGATCTAACGTGCTCAAAATCGATCGGCTCAAAATACAAAATATCGCTCGTGTCGTAGTCGGTTGAGACGGTTTCTGGGTTGCAGTTATACATTATCGTTTTTATGCCAAGGTCTCTTAGGGCGTAGCTTGCATGCACGCAGCAGTAGTCAAACTCTATGCCCTGGCCGATCCTGTTTGGACCGCCGCCTATTATCATCACCTTTTTAGCGTCTTTTACAGGCTCTTTTTTAGGAAATTTAGTGATATTTGTGGTTGAGTAAAGATATGGCGTTAGCGCCTTAAATTCGCCCGCGCAAGTATCGACCTCGTTGTATTCAAGCTCGATACCAAGCTTTTGCCTAGCAAAATAGATATCATTTTGGCTAAGCTCAAGATCGTCTTTTTCATTTATAAGCACAGCTATCATCTTGTCTGAAAAGCCCATACTTTTGGCCTCTCGCAGTAGCTCTTCGTTGTTTAAGATATCCATGTCGATCTTATCTTCAAATTTAACTATCTCGTAAATTTGCTCCAAAAACCAAGGATCGATCTTGCTAAACTCATGCACCTCAGCCGCGCTAAAGCCATCTCTAAAGGCTTGCGCTAGATATAAAATTCTTCTCTCATTTGCATTTCTGATGCCATAAATCAAAGCGTTTTTCTCTAAACTAAGGCTGTTAAATCCGCAAAGATCGCGCTCTAAGCTGCAAAGTGCCTTTTGGATACTCTCTTTAAATGTCCTACCTATCGCCATAACCTCGCCAACTGACTTCATCGCAGTGCCTAAATATGGGTTTGATCCCGGGAATTTCTCAAATGTAAAGCGTGGAATTTTTGTCACAATGTAGTCGATCACCGGCTCAAAGCTAGCAGGCGTGCCAGTTATGTCGTTTTTGATCTCATCTAGGCTAAAACCAACTGCGAGCAGTGTCGCGACCTTTGCGATCGGATAGCCAGTAGCCTTACTTGCTAGCGCTGAGCTTCGGCTAACGCGTGGATTCATCTCGATAACGATCATACGGCCAGTTTTTGGATCTATGGCAAACTGCACATTGCTGCCGCCCGTATCAACGCCGATCTCACGAAGTATGGCAAAACTAGCGTCACGCATAGCCTGATACTCTTTATCTGTGAGTGTGAGTGCTGGTGCGACCGTGATGCTATCACCTGTATGAACGCCCATTGGGTCAAAATTTTCGATCGAGCAGACGATAATGCAGTTATCGTTTCTATCTCTAATGACCTCCATCTCGTACTCTTTCCAGCCAAGCAAGCTCTCTTCTATCAAAATTTCATGTATCGGGCTTGCGTCAAGGCCAGTGTTGGCTAGCTCTTTAAATTCGTCCATATTATAAGCCACACCACTTCCTGCGCCACCAAGCGTGTAGCTAGCTCTTATGATGAGCGGAAAGCCTATCTCGTTTGCCGCATTTAGCGCGTCGTCCATGTTGTAGGCATATCTACTCTCAGGCAGGTCCATGCCGATCTTTTGCATGGTCGCTTTAAAAATTTGTCTATCTTCGCCCTTTTTTATCGCTTCTGGGTTTGCACCAAGAAATTTGACATCCTTTAAAAGGCCACTCTCAAAGACCTCCATCGCAGCATTTAGCGCCACTTGACCGCCCATCGTTGGCAAGATGGCGTCAATATTTTCTTTTTCGATGATCTTTAAAATGCTATCTTTTGTGATCGGTTCTATATACGTTGCGTCGGCGAAATTTGGGTCAGTCATGATGGTGGCTGGGTTTGAGTTTATGAGCACTACGCGATATCCAAGCTCTTTTAGCGTCTTGGCTGCTTGCGTGCCTGAGTAGTCAAATTCGCAGGCTTGACCGATGACGATAGGGCCTGAGCCGATTAGTAAAATGGTATTTATATCTGTTCTTTTTGGCATCATTTTTCCTTTGTTACAACGTATAGGTAGTTTGGTATGTTTAGCTTCGCATAGGGCTCAACTATCACGCTTTGATAGGAGCTCTCTTTTAAAATTTTACTCACGCGCCCTACTGGCACCCCACTAAAAAATATCCCGTCAAGCCCGCTCGTAAAGACCTCGTCGCCCTCTTTTGGGCTGAGCCATTGTGGGATAAATTTCACCATTATTTGACCTTGATTTCCATGCGCGACGCCTGGAATTTTGTCATTTCCTATATAGACTGCAAATATACTTTTTGGGTCATTTTGCAAGTATGCTAGCGGCTTGCCGTCTTTTGCGATAACGATGCCGGCGCTACTTCCTTGATAGATGAGCCCGTAAATTTTATTTGGGTCGTATCCTTCAAACTCGCTTATCCAAATTTTATTATAATCCCCGATATGCACATAGCTAAGCCCTTTTACTAGCTTTACAGCTGGGGCGTAGGCAGTTGAGTTTTTATCTTTTAAAATTTGATTTAGCTCGTTTGCAAAAGTAGATAGAAGCGTAGCTGAGCGCTCTAGCTCTTTGTTTTGCGCTCTTAGTTTTTCTATCTCACTAGCCTGCCTAAAATATTCATTTATATAATCTTTCACGCTTTTGGCAAAATTGTCGTATGAATTTATAGCGTAGTTGCTAAATTTGATAGAGATGTTGCTTAAAATTTCGCCCTTAAACATCGAGGCGCCAGCAAGCAACGCTATAAAAACAAAAAGAACAATCTTACTCTTCATTTGTTAGCTGTTGTAAAAGTCCGATCTCTTGAAGTGCCTTGCCTGTGCCTCTAGCAACAGCAAGAAGCGGCTCATCAGCTACAAATACTGGAAGCTTAACGATATCAGACAAGAACTTGTCAAGCCCTCTAATAAGCGCTCCACCGCCAGTTAGCACGATACCAGTCTCGACGATATCGCCAGCAAGATCAGGCGGCATCATCTCAAGCACAGTTTTTAGCGCATCTGCGATCTCTTTTAGTGGCTCTCTCATCGCCTCTCTCACATCCTCGCTTGTTAGCTCAACCCTACTTAAAAGACCGCTCACTTGATCGCGTCCTTTTACCACTACGCTTAGCTCTTTTTCAAGCTGCACAGCAGAGCCCACAGCGATCTTTATCTCCTCGCCTGTTCTCTCGCCTATTAGTAAGTTGTATTTTTCTTTTATGTAATTAACTATGCTGCTATCTATTTTGTCGCCAGCTGTGCGGATAGATTTTGATATTACCAGACCGCCAAGTGAGACGACTCCGATCTCAGTCGTACCACCGCCGATATCAACTACAAGGTTGCCTTGCGGCTCACGAACTGGTAAATTTGCTCCGATAGCTGCTGCCATAGGCTCTTCTATCAAAAATACCTCTCTAGCTCCTGCGCTTAGTGCGCTCTCTCTAACAGCCTTTCTCTCAACCTGAGTAAGTCCGTAAGGAACTGAGATGATGATCCTTGGGCGTAAGAAATTTTTCCTTCTATGGGTCTTTTCTATAAAGTAGCGTATCATCCTCTCTGTCATGTCAAAGTCCGCGATAACGCCATCTCTCATCGGTCTTATCGCCTCGATGTCGCCAGGAGTTTTTCCCACCATCTCTTTTGCAGCGTGGCCGACTGCTAAAATTTTTTGTTTTCCATATTTCTCACGTCTTACCGCAACAACTGATGGTTCATTTATGATTATTCCCTTATCTTTTACCAAAACCAAAGTGTTTGCCGTACCTAAATCTATACCCATATCACTTGAGAAAAAACCTATAACCTGATCTAAAAACATCTATTTCCTTTACGCTATTTTCTTGTCGTGTTTTATTAAAATTGGCTTTGCACCATCTTTTACCGTCTCTTTTGAGATCACGATATCGTAGTCTTTTAGCTCTGGCAGATCATACATTATATCTGTCATGAGCTCTTCCATTATGCTTCTAAGCCCTCTTGCTCCAGTCTTTCGCTCGATAGCAAGGCTCGCTATCTCTTCAAGCGCCTCATCATCAAATTTAAGCGTAGCGCCGTCGATCGCACAAAGCTTTTGATATTGTTTTAATATCGCATTTTTTGGCTCGGTCAAAATTTTAACCATATCCTCTTTTGTTATCTCATTTAAAGTAGCCACCACGTGAAGTCTGCCGATTAGCTCTGGGATGAGGCCGTATTTTACAAGATCGTCTGGCTCAAGTAGGCTTAGTAAATTTTCTTTTTCGTTTTTGCCACGTTTTTCTTGGTTAAAGCCAAGTACGTTTTTGCCAACTCTGCGCTCGATAATGTCAAGAAGTCCGTCAAATGCACCGCCGCAAACAAATAAGATATTTGTCGTATCTATCTGGATGAAGTCTTGATTTGGATGCTTTCTGCCGCCTTTTGGTGGGATATTTACGACGCTACCTTCGATGATCTTTAAAAGCGCTTGCTGCACGCCTTCGCCTGAAACGTCTCTTGTGATGCTTCTGTTTTCGCTCATTCTAGCGATCTTATCGATCTCATCGACAAATACAATGCCCTGCTCCGCCTTTTTCACGTCGCCATTTGCAGCTTGCAAGAGCCTTGTAAGGATATTTTCAACATCCTCGCCGACATATCCAGCCTCAGTTAGGCTTGTCGCGTCGCAAATCGCAATAGGCACGTCAAGAAATCTTGCCAAAGTCTGAGCCATCAACGTCTTGCCGCTTCCGGTTGGACCAACAAGCAAGATGTTTGATTTTGAAATTTCAGTATCGTCTTTGATGTCGCTTTGTTTAAAAATTCTCTTATAGTGGTTATATACGCCGACGCTAAAGACCTTTTTAGCCCTATCTTGACCGATCACGTAGTTATCAAGTACCGCTTTTAGCTCCTTTGGTGTGAGCTTTTGGTACTCTATCGCCTCATCGTTTTTACTCTCTTCTACACTCGTATCACCATGTATCATATCGTATGCTGCTGCTATACAGTACTCGCATATATAGGCGTTTCCTTCGATATCTGCTAATAATCTTCTCTCAGCAGACTCAGCCTCGCCACAAAAATTACACTTTCTAGCCATTAATCTCTTCCTTTTGCAAGTGGAATTCCTCTTGTCGTTTCTAATATAAATTTACACATTTTTTTAACATTTTCGTCGCTGGTTTTTGCGATCAGCTCGTTTGCTTGATCTTTTAGGCTGATGCCTTGATTAAACAAAAATTTATAAGCGCGAACAAGCTCTTCAACCTGCTCTTTGTCAAATCTACGCCTAATGCCAACTAAATTTAAGCTTCTTATATAAGCTCTGTTGCCCTCAGCTAGGCAAAATGGCACTACATCTTGGCTAAGCGCGCTTGCCCCTGCGACCATGCAGCTTTCCCCTACTCTAACAAACTGATGAATAGGCGTAAGACCGCCCACAACAGCGTAGTCGCCAAGCTCGACGTGGCCTGCTAGAGTTGCGTTATTTGCCAAAATGACATTGCTGCCTATTATGCAGTCGTGTGCGATGTGAGAATATGCCATGATAAAGGCGTTATCGCCGATCCTTGTTATACCATCGCCCTTGTGCGTGCCTGAGTTTATAGTGCAAAACTCACGTATAGTTGCGTGCTCGCCGATGATGACGCCAGTATCGACCTCATCTTTATAGCTGATATCTTGCGGGATGTCGCCCACGATCGCGTAGCTAAATACACGAGAGTTATCGCCGATCCTCGTCTTGCCAAGCACCCTTGCGCCTTGTTTTATCGTGACGTTGTTGCCAAGGACCGCATCTTTACTTACAAATGCGTAAGCCTCGATATTTGCGTCATCTCCAATGATCGCTCCATCTTCTATAACTGCTGTTTGGTGGATATTTTTCATTGTCTCTCTTTTTTAAGCAAAAGCCTATTTATCGACTATCATCGCTTTAAGTTCAGCCTCGGCGCATAGCACATCATCAACATATGCTTTGCCCTCAAGCACCCAGATATTGCCTTTGTGTTTTAATACATTTAATCTATACTCTAGCCTATCTCCAGGGCGGACTGGATGGCGAAATTTCGCTCCGTCTATGCTCATAAAATAGACTACTTTGTTTTCAATGCCAGCTTGATGCTCGTCGCTCATGCTCTTAAACGCTAGCACGCCGCCAGCTTGTGCCATGCCTTCAATGATCATCACGCCAGGATAGATCGGGTGACCTGGGAAGTGCCCCTGAAATATCGGCTCGCCAATGGTTACATTTTTATAAGCGACGATGTTTTTTGCAGGCTCTAGCTCGACAACTCTATCGATAAGCAAAAAAGGAAATCTATGTGGGAGAATTTTTTGAATTTCTACGACGTCTATCACGTTTTAGCCTTAGTAATGTAAATTTTGGCAGATTGTAACAAATTTATACTAAGAAAAAAATTATTAGCCTCTCTTAAAAATCTCTGAAATTTAGCTTTGATTAATTTAAATTTAGTGCTCTAAAACCAAAATTTCTTCGCTGTCATTATAAAAAACAGCCTTTGCATAAATTTCGTAGCTACCCTTTTTGACCTCATCTAAGATAATGATAGGATTTTGCGAAAACTCCCCACATATCTGCCTACGAAATTTCATCTCAGCGTCAAGCTCAAGCGGTCTTTTACAAAGCTCATCTATGCTTGCAAAATTACTATTTGTAAATTTATTAAAGCGCTCTATGCTCATAAATATTGCGCCCTCTTTTAGCCCATCATTGATCTGGCAGTCATGCTCCACATTTAGCTTTAAATTTTCTCTTTTAAAACCAGAGTAAAGCACAAAGTAGCTCGGTGTCACATGACCTTCAAATTTTACATAAGCACGTAAAAGTCTGTAGTTTAAAAACCGTCTTCTAAAAAGGTGAAATTTCTCTCCCTTTGCCTCGCACTCGCGCACCTTTTTATAAAGCTCAAGCCTCGCTTCTATGCTGCCATAAAGCGCCCTTGCATGTAGCTCGCTCATTAGCTCACTTTGTGGCAAATTTTGCGAGTCCCTCTGTTTTTTTAGTGCAAAGACGCAGCCACAGTAGTTTTGGTGATAGAGCTTGTCTTTTTTAGCGAGGATAAACTGCTCGCTTGTGCCGCCATTTTTTCTATAATCAACTGCAACGGCCTCCAAATTTGAGCCAGCCACCGCCTCATCAAGCGCCTTTTTGAGCTGAGAAAAGTCCTTTTTTGGGCTCATCAAAAGCGTTGTCGTGATCTTACTAAGTCCTAACTCAAGCGCTTTTTTAGCTGAGTCTTTCATACGAAAGTCAAAGCAGTATTCGCACCTTTTGCCCTTTTCTGGCTCATCTTCAAGCCCCTTTGTGCCACCAAGCCACGCTTCGTAGTCGTATTCGCCACATATTAGCTTGATGCCTAGCTTCTCGCAGCTTCGCTTCACGTCCTCAAAACGCAGCAAAAACTCACTATACGGATGTATGTTTGGATCATAAAAATAGCCTACTATTCGCTCATTTGGATGATCTTTTCGTAGGCACTGTAAAAAGTAGTGGCTATCGACAGAGCAGCAGATATGAACTAGCAAATTTGACCTTTTTTGCTTGCATTATATCAAAGTTTATCATCATAAAATTTAGCTGCGTCAAGGTATTTTTTAA
Source organism: Campylobacter concisus (assembly GCF_002913745.1). Taxonomy (GTDB): domain Bacteria; phylum Campylobacterota; class Campylobacteria; order Campylobacterales; family Campylobacteraceae; genus Campylobacter_A; species Campylobacter_A concisus_R. The sequence goes on along the minus strand of NZ_PPCG01000054.1, from coordinate 16,050 downwards.
GGACATTTTGGCTTGTAAGATCCTCAAATTTACCCCACGCCACTTGTTTGCCAGATTCGATGATTAGCACCTTTTGCGCTATCTTCATCGCACTTAAGATATCATGCGTGATAAAAATAATGCTGATCTTTTCATCCAAGCTTAAAAGCAAATTTATGATCTTTTGCTTCGTCTCATTATCAAGCCCGCTTGTTATCTCGTCGCAGATTAGGATTTTTGGCTTTGAAAGAAGCGCTAGCAGTATCCCAACCCTTGTCGCCTCGCCGCCACTTAGCTGTGATGGATATTTGCCTAAAATTTCATCTTTTAAATTTAAATTAGAGAGAAGCTCTTTGAGCTCATTTTCGCTAAAGCTAAGCTTAAGATACGACCTCACATGAGCGATGGCGGTTTTTACTTTTAGCGCTGGATTTAGGGCTTGTTTTTGGTTTTGCAAGATATATCTGATATCTTTTTTTAGCTCATTTTTGTCTGTGATCTCCTTATCGTTTATATAAATTTTGCCCCCACTTTTTGGCTCGCTAAATGATATGAGCTTTGCAAGCGTGCTTTTGCCGCTACCACTTTGCCCCAAAATGGCTAAATTTTCGCCATCATCAAGCTCGCAACTTATCCCCTCTAAAAGGTGCAGCACTTCAGCTCTAGCGTTAAAATGCTCCTTAAAGCTTAAACTTTTTGATACGTTTTCAAGCCTGATTTTCACGCATTTTCCTTTAAATTTAGTCGCCCATCTCTCATCTGCCAAATTTCATCACTAAGATAGTTTGTTAGCGCCTCATCGTGCGAGATAAAGATGACGCTCATCTTGCCCTTTAAACTCTCCAAGATGCCCGCCACGTGGCTACCGCTAATGCTATCAAGCCCGCTTGTTATCTCATCGCAGATTAAAATTTTTGGCTTCAGGCAAAGCGCCAGAGCTATCTGCACGCGGCTCGCCTCGCCGCCACTTAGCTCGTATGAGTATTTGTGCCAGATGAGATTTGCATTACCCAGCCCAAACTCCTTAAAATAAGCAAACGCAAGCTCTTTATTTGATTTATTATCGCCGCCAAGACAGGCATTAAAGTGATCGCCCACGTTTAAGAGCGGATGAAGGCTTGCAACTGAGTTTTGAAAAACGAGCGCAGCGACCTTTTTTCGGTGCTCTTTTAGCTCATTTTGACTAAGTTTTAAGATATCTTTTTTATAAATGCTAAATTTATCCGCCCTCACTCTAAAATCATCATCAAAAAGCCTTATTAAGCTCTTTGCAAAGAGCGATTTGCCGCTACCACTTGCACCCGTGATACCTATAAATTTACCCTCGCTCATAGTAAAATCAAGCTCTCGCAAAAGCTTCTTATCCTTATAAAAAACGTTTAAATTTTTAATCTCTATCATATTTTTATATTGCCATTTTTTGAATTTGACGTGATGATCGAGGTTGCAAGGATGAGCAAAAAGAGCGTCACGCCAGGGAAAAGCACCATCCACCAAGAGCCAAGAAAAAGCGCCTCTTTGCTCTCATTTAGCATGATGCCAAGGCTTATTTTATTTGCGTCACTACCCACGCCAAAAAAGCCAAGCGTGGCCTCCATGACGACTGCGTTTATCGCGTTTATACCAAAGATGCTAACTACAAGATGCTTTAAATTTGGCAAAATTTCAAAGCAGATAAGGCTAAATTTACCAGCCCCGTTTATCACAGCTTGCTCTGTGTAGTCGCACTTTTTACTAAGTCTTAAATTTTGCATAAAGACTTTTGCGCCCTGCATAAACGAACAAATGGCGATGATAAAAGAGGTTATAAGCAGATCTCCGCTACTAAATGAGCTAAAAAGCATGATAAAAACGATGTTTGGGATACTTAAAAAGGCATCAAGCCCCTTATCAAAAAGGCTCTCACAAACCTTGCTCTTGCTCGTGCCAAAATATGCGTAGATGAGCGAGAAAAGCGTCGTTAAAAAGCCAGCTAGCAGTAAGATAAGAAGCGAGTTTTTAAGCGCGTAGGCCACTCTTATGAGATTATCTCTACCAAGGATGTCAGTGCCAAAGATATGCTCGCTACTTGGGGCTAAATTTACCGCCATAAAGTCAGTGAAATTTGGCTCAAATTTAGAGAAAAACGGCGTCACAAAGGCAAATGTGACAAGTGCCAAAAAGACAAAACAGGCTAGGAAAAATATGACTTTTCTCATAAATTTCTCTTATCTGCCAAGATAGCGAAAATTTTAGCCAGTAAATTTGCAAAAACGACAAAAACAGCCGTTAGTAAAATGGTCGCAAGTGCGACTGGATAGTCTTTGGCGATCACCGCATCAAGGCTAAGCTTGCCTATGCCTGGAAATGAAAAAATGCTCTCAATAACATATGAGCCAGCAAAAACGCCAGCTACAAGGGTTGCGAAATAATAGACTATATCGGTGCTTGCGTGCTTTATGGCAAAGAGATAAATTTTGCCCCGTCCCAAGCCTCTAGCGTGAGCCGTCTGGATAAAGTCAGCGTTTAGGCTTTGATTTAGCCTGTCTCTTACAAATTTCACGTTTGCGCCAAGGTGTGGCAAGATGATGGCAAGCGTTGGCAAGATGATAAAATTAGCCCCTACTCCGCTAGAGCCTAGCTCGTTTGCGCCAGAGCTTGGCAGCACGTTTAGATAGACGCTAAAGATCGCTATTAGCACAAGTGCGATGTAAAAATGCGGTAGTGATGCCAGCAAAAACGAGCTAAAATTTATAAAGATGTCGGCAAATTTATTTTTATAAATGGCACTTAAAAGCCCCAAGAAAAAGGAGAAAAGAGCTATTAAGACAAATGAGCACACAAACAAAATAAGTGAGTTTAAAAGTCTTTCTTTAATGAGCAAAGATACGCTTGCCCCACTTACAAAGCTGGCGCCAAAGTCCCCCGTGACAAAGTGAGCCAGCCACCTAAAATACTGCACGAAAAAGTTATCTTTTAGCCCCAAATTTTCTAAAATTTGCTCTTTTATAGCCACGCTCACAGCCTCACTTCGCAAAAACATCGCATCAGTGACGTTTCCTGGCAAAAAATATATGAGCAAAAATAGAAAAAATGAGATAAAAAACAGCAATCCAAGGCTTGAGATCGCTGTTTTTAAAATGGCTCTAAACAAAGTTTTTATCCACTATTTTACTTGCCACTCTCTTATGTTCCATAAAAATCCAGCCCCATGGTGGCCCAAAATTTGCGTCTTTATGCCTGAAATTTTGTTGTTAAAAACGAGCGGATAGTCAAGATAGGCTATAAAAATGTAAGGTGGATTTTCAAAAAGCGCTTTTAGAAATTCTTTGTAGTATTTTTTCCTAAGTTCCACGTCCTTTGTATATCTCGCGTTTTTTAGGGCAAGATCGACGTTTGCGTCCTTGTAGTGGCTAAAATTCCAGCCATTTTCATTGACATCGATGTCGGCAAATCCGCCAAAAATTCTATATGTGTGAAAGTCTGGATCAAACGGGCTTCCCCAGCCGATCACAAAGCTATCAACCTTGCTTATACTAAAGGCTGTTTTTGGCTTTGCGTAGGCTTTGGCTCTTACGCCAAATTTCTCAAACTCGCTGCTTAAAATTTTGGCTAGATTGACCCTTAAGATGTCGTTATTAAAGGCATAGATGTCAAAGCCAAGCTCCTTGCCGTCCTTTTCAAAAAAGCCAGCCTTGTTTTTCTTAAAGCCACTTTTTTCAAGTAGCTCTTTTGCCTTTTGCGGATCGTAGCTAAATTTAAACTCGCTGTCATTTGCAAAGCTTTTTTCTATCGGGTTGTTCGCTACGCTTGCATATCCGTGAAATAGTTTTTTAACGATCTCATCTTTATTAACCGCGTAGTTTAGGGCGATCCTTACATTTTTATCTTGAAAGATAGGATCATTAAAGTTAAACATCAAAGCTCTATAGTCCGCACTTTTAAACTTAAGCAAGCTTAATTTTTTATCATCTTTTATGAAATTTACACCTGTTGGAGAGATGAGCGCAACGTCGATCTCACCGCTTTTAAGCCCTACAAGTCTTAAATTTTCATCGCCAACTATCTTTAAAAATAGCCTTTTTATCTTTGGCTCACCTTTATAGAATTTCTCATTTGCCGCAAATTCCAAACTCTCATCTTTTTTCCATTTTACAAGCTTGTATGCGCCAGTGCCAATAGGAGCGTCATTAAATTTATCAGTTGCGATATCTTTACCCTTTAAAATGTGCTCAGGCAAAACGCCAAAGCTAAGCGCATCTAAAAACGGCGGAAAAGGCTCTTTTAGCGTGATCTTTACCTTATAATCGCCCAAAATTTCAACGCTTTTTACCACCTCGTAGTTTGAGATAGCAGGCGCGTTTAGCTTTTTATCTTGAGCCGCTTCGATGGTAAATTTAACATCCTTTGCGCTAAATTTCACCCCGTCATGCCAAAAAGCATCATCTCTTAGCTCAAAAACATACTCTAGCCCGTCATCGCTCACCTGCCAAGACTTGGCAAGCTCTGGCACGACGTGGCTATTTTCATCGTGGCTAGTAAGTCCAGAAAAAACCAGCGAAAGCGTAGGATCGTGATCCTCGTCGTAGAGTGGATTTATACGAGGTGTTTGCTCCTCGATAGCGATCACAACGGCATTTTCATTTGCATAAGCAAAGGCAGAAAACAACAAAAACAATAAAGCCAAAAATCTCTTCATCACTCGCTCCTTTGTTTAAAAAATATTTGACGAATAGTAATACGAAATGCATAAAAGTGTTATTAAGATAAATGTAAATTCAATGTATAGAAAATTTAAAATTTCTAACTAACTTTTAACCTTTTTTAAAGTAAAATCAAGGCTCATTTTAGCTAACAAAAAGGTAAATTTCACAATGGATAAAAAGAAAAAAATAGCCCTAATCACCGGCATCTGCGTAGTCTCACTTTTGCTTATCTACACGCTTCTTGGCTTTTTTGGTCTGCCTTATGCTATCAAAAATATCGCGCCAAAATACCTAAAAGACTACAACGCAACGCTTTTTGTAAGTGATGCTAAATTTAACCCATTTACCTTCGAGCTAAACGCTACAAATGCCGAGCTAAACACCACTTCTCCACTTTTTAGCACGAAGCAGATCGACCTTAAGCTAAAGCCATTTTCTATCTTTAAAAAGCTAGTTGAGATAGACATTTTTAGGCTAGATGAGCCAAAAGTAAAGATCACAAGAGATAAAAAAGCAAATTTTAACTTTAGCAATTTTATAAGCGATGATAACGCAACTAGCGAAGATAACAGCACCAGCTCGATAAATTTCGCGCTAAATAACGCAAAAATCATCAAAGGCTCATTTTCATATAGCGATCAAAATTTAACAAAGCCATTTAATGTAAGCTTTGATGATATAAACTACGAGCTAAGCTCGCTAAATACGAAGGAAAATAGCGCAGGTAGTCACATATTTGACTCAAACTCAAGCCTCGCTCATAAGATCGATCTAAATGGCGATATCAAGCTAAATCCACTAAAAATAGAGGGCAACGTCAGCATAAAAGACTTTAGCATAAAGCCAGTTGCGATAAGTTTTATCGACAATGACACGTTAAATCTAAAAAATGCCATTATAAACTTAAAGATAAACTACGCTTTAAATGCCGATGAGAACGCAACTAAAATAAATTTAAAAGATGGCTTTTTAAATGTAAAAGGGCTAAATTTAAACGAGGGCGAAAATGAAGTAAGCCTTGGCGAGCTAGAGCTTCCAAAATTTGATCTTGTTAGCAAGATAGCTGACAAAACAGAGGCTGCGCTAAATTTAAGTGCCATAAATTTAAATGATATCTCTTTTAAAAATGCTATCGCTGCGAGCGTAAAATCACTAAATTTAAGTGATATTTCGCTTCTTGCAAATTTAAATGAAAAAAGCGAGCTAAATGCCACAGCCAAGCTAAAAAGCGTAGGCGCAAACGCTCTTAAAATAGATGAAGCAGATAGAAATTTAGCAAATTTAAAAGATATAAATGCTTCAAATTTAAATATAAATTTAGCAAATAACAAAACCGCGCTAACGCTTGAAAAAATAGTACTTAATGGCATCAATGCGCCACTTAGCAAAAGCGCAAGTGCAAATGTAGCAAGTGCTGGCGTGACAAATACAAATTTTACAATGGATGGCAACAAGAGCCTTGCGAGCCTTGATGAGCTAAATGTAAAAAACATAGAGCTTAAAGCAAAAAATAAAGATATAGTAAGCGTCGCTGATGTGGGGGTAAAGAGCATAAGCTTTGATCTTTTAAAAATGGCTCTAAATATCACTAGTGTCGATGTTAATAAGCCTAAATTTACTTCAGAACTAAACGACAATGGTCTAAGCGCTGTAAATGAGCTAGGATTTGGCGAGCAGAGCGCAAAACCTGCAAAAGCGGCAAAACACACTAAAAAAGTAGAGAAAAAAGCTGAAAATAAAAGTGCTTCAAAAAGCAAAGAAAATGAGTTTAAATTTGATATGAAAAATATAAGCGTAAATAACGCAGATATCGCTTTGACGCATCTTTTTGAGGGCGAAAAGATCGCTCATAAATTTGATAATCTTTTTGTAAAAGTAGCAAATTTAAGTAGCGATTTTAGCAAGCCATTTGATGCAAAAGTGGCGATGAAAAGCTCACAAAAGCTAAATTTGGATATTGATTCAAAGATAAAGATCGAGCCACTTGATGCAAGCGCTAAAATCAAGCTAAATGATACAAATTTACCAAAGTATTTTGCCTACGCAAAGCCCTTTTTAGAGGCCGATCTAGCTAGCGGACAGCTTGAGAGTAGCGCTGAGATAAGCTACGCAAAAGATATCAAAGCAGACGCAAAAGTTAGCATCAAAGATATAAGGCTAAATGGCAAAAAATCTGAAAAACTAATCGCCTTTAAAAGCCTTGATCTTGAAAAAATTTCATTTGCCAAAAATGACCTTGCCATAAGCGGAGTGAGCTTAAATTCGCCATTTATCAAGGCTCATCTAAGCAAAGAGCGTAAATTTAACCTATCTCAGATCGTAAAAGAGGATAAAAATAAGGCTAAAACCGAGGCAAAACCTGAGAGCAAAAAAGCAGCTAGCAAGAAAGATGACGAGCTAAAATTTAGCGTGAAAAACTTCTCTTTAAAAAATGGCGAGGTTGATTTCTCGGACGCATCGCTATTTATGCCATTTGCCACAACGATCTCAAAGCTAAATGGCAAGCTCACTGACATCGATAAAAAGCGCCCAAACTCAGGCGAGTTTCAAGGCGTGGTTGGTAAAAATGGCTTTGCGCAGATCACTGCAAAACTCTTTCCGTTTGAGCTAAAGCAAAATACCGACATAAAGCTTGACTTTAAAGATATCGATCTAACTGATATAACGCCATATAGTGGGCAGTTTGTGGGCTATAAGATCAAAAAAGGCAAGCTAAATTTAAACCTAAACTATAGCGTAGCCGACTCAAAACTAAATGGCTCAAATTTCATAAATTTTGACTCACTTACACTTGGAGAGAAGGTTGATTCAAAAGATGCTGTAAATTTACCACTTTCGCTTGCTATCTCGATACTTAGCGATCAAAATAATCAAATAAACATCAACCTGCCAGTTGAGGGAAATTTAGACGATCCTGACTTTAAATATGGCGGCGTCATCTGGGCTGCAGTAAAAAAACTCTTTGCTGACATCACGCTAGCTCCGTTTAGATTTTTAGGCAACGCCCTAGGACTTGGCAGCAAAGATCTTAGCTCTATTGATTTTCTTGCTGGAAGTAGCGAGCTTATAAGCTCAGAAGCGCCTAAGATAGCTGATTTTATAAAGCTAACTGGCTCAAAACCTAAAATGAAGCTTAGCATAACGCCAACATACTCAAAACTAGATGAGAGCTTTTATAAAAATAAAAAACTAGATCAAAAGATCAATCAAATCATCGCTTCAAGCGGCAAAGACTACATCGCAGTTTTAAATGAGCTTGTGCCAAATTTAAAAGATAGAAACGAAAAAGCCTTAAGAGAAGAGGCGCTAAAAGGCATCGAGGTTGATAAAGAAAAGCTAATAGAGCTTGCAAATGAGCGAGCAAATGCGGTAAAAGAGGCGCTTATAAAAGCTGGGCTTGAGGCTGGTCGCATAAATATAAACGATGCGACAAGCTCAGAGCCTAAGCAAAACACCTACACAAGCGTGCTAATGGGAGTGGCGAACTAAATTTCATTTATTTCGCTACTTCTTGCGTTATAGACAAACCAGCTAAGAAGCATAAGCATCATAAATGCCCCAAAAATGAGGCTTGCGTAAAAATATAAATTAAAATCAGCTCCTAGCAAATTTGCGTTGTGAAGGGCGATCATAACGCCAGCTAAGGCGATTAAGTAGCCAATTAGCTTGATGATGAAAATTTTAGGATTTATAAGGATCAGCAAAAGGCCACAAAGTATGATGCCAAGGGCTATTTGTAAATTTGAAACGTCAGCTTGAGCGCTTGAAGTAAGTGTTAAAAGGCCAGCTAAAAGCGCCATTAGCATCATCAAAACTGCATAAACCGCCCTGCTTCGTCCAAAGCCATACATAAAGCAAACAAAGCCCTTATTTTGCCTGTTATAGTCCATTTTTCGCTCCTTTTGGAAGTTTGCTTATTTTAATGCCAAATTCTTAAATAACGGCTTTAATCTGAAATTTCACTCATTTTGGCTAATATTTTGCATCTTAAAAAAGGAGCAAAAATGCCTTATGTTAATATCAAAATAGCAGGCCCAGAGCCGACAAAGGAGCAGAAAGATCAAGTATTTCACGAGGTGACAGATACGCTTGTGAGGGTGCTTGGCAAGAAAAAAGAGGCGGTTATGATATTTTTAGAAACTCACGACGCGAGCAACATCGGCGTAGCAGGCGAGAGTGTAGAGGATAAAAGAAAGGGGATAAAATGAGCGAATTTAGCAAAGCAGACATTGAAAGAAAGATAACGCTTGAAGTTGGCGATAAAGCGCCAGAGTTTGAAGCGCTAAATCAAGACGGCGTAAAGGTCGCATTAAAGGACTTTGTAGGCAAAAACGTGGTGCTCTACTTCTATCCAAAGGACAACACTCCAGGCTGCACGACTGAAGCTTGCGAATTTAGCGCAAACTACGATCAGTTTATCAAAAATGACACCGTCATCATCGGAGTTAGCCCAGATAGCGTGAAGTCGCATGTGGGCTTTATCGCAAAGCAAAATTTAAAGCACATCCTCTTAAGCGATGAGGATAAAGAAATTTCAAAGCTTTATGGCGTTTGGCAGGTCAAGAAAAACTACGGCAAAGAGTATCTTGGTATCGCCAGAAGCACCTTTGTGATCGGCAAAGACGGCAAGATAGCTAAAATTTACAAAAGCGTAAAAGCCAAAGACCACGCCGAAAAAGTGCTAGCTGATCTAGTAAAATAAGGAGCAAAGATGAAGCTTATAAAAATGCTAATTTTAAGTGCGTTTTTTGCGCTAAATTTATCAGCACTGACTGAAGGTGTGGAGTATCAAACTCTAGCAAAACCACTTAACGTGCCTAAAAACTCAGTCGTCAAGGTCTTTAGCTACGACTGCCCTCACTGCTATAAATTTGACCGAACGATCACAAGAAAGCTGATGTCAAAGCTTGACGGGGTCAAATTTATCCCATATCACCTAAGCACCAAAGGCAAGCTTGGCGAGACAACAAGTAAAATTTTCGCCGCTCTTATATCGATAGATGAGGCAAATGGGACTGATCTGCTAAGCGATGAGTCTAAATTGAAGCAAGCTAAATTTGCGATCTACAAAGCAAGACACGATGAAAAAGATGACTTTAATGACGGCAAAGATAAGCAAAGATTTATAGATCTAGCGCTAAATGCAGCTCACGTAAGCAAAGACGAGTATGAAAAAGCGCTAAGCTCAGAGCGTGCAAAAGAGCTTTTAAACGAGTGGTTTGCCTCTTATGATGTAGCAAGTATCAGCGGTGTGCCAGCCTTTGTAGTCAGCGGCAAATATCTGATAAATTTAAGCGCAGCATCATCGATCGATGAGATGGCAAAGACGATAAAAGAGCTTTTAGATAAGTAACTTTAGCCTAAATTTTACGGACATTTTGGGCTTAGAAATGTAAATTTAAAGCAATTTTAGATAAACTCGGATCAAATTTCTAAAAAAGAAAGGTTTAATTATGAACGCTTCAGAATTCATCTGGATGGATGGAAAACTAGTAAAATGGGACGATGCGAAAGTACACGTTCTAACTCACTCTTTGCACTACGCTAACGCTGTATTTGAGGGAACAAGAGCTTATAAAACAAAAAAAGGTCTAGCTATTTTTAGACTAAAAGACCACACAAAAAGACTTTTAAGATCAGCAAAAATGACCGTTTTAAACGTGCCTTACACTGAAGAAGAGCTTGAAAAAGCACAGATCGAGCTACTTCGCGCAAATAAATATAACAGCAACGTCTATATCCGCCCACTTATCTTTTTAGGATACGGCGTAATGGGCGTAGCGCACACAAAAGCACCAGTGCAAACTGCTATCGCTTCATGGGAGTGGGGTGCATATCTTGGCGATGAAGGCCTAGAAAAAGGCATCAGAGTTAAAATTTCAAGCTTTGCTAAACTTGCTCCTGCTGCTCAAATGAACAGAGCAAAGGCTAGCTCAAACTACCTAAGCTCGCAAATGGCAAACTACGAAGCAAAAGAGGCTGGATACGACGAGGCGCTACTTCTTGATAGCGAGGGCTTTGTGGCTGAAGGTCCAGGCGAGTGCTTTTTTATCGTTGAAAACGGCGCATTGATCACTCCACCAAACGACAACAGCCTACTTAGCATCACTCAAGATACAGTCATAAGACTAGCTCACGATCTTGACATCGAAGTAAGAAGAGAGCGCATCACAAGGGATCAAGCATACACAGCTGACGAGGCGTTTTTCACTGGCACTGCAGCTGAAGTAACGCCGATAAACAGCATAGATAACCGCATCATCGGCAACGGTGCTAGAGGCGAAGTGACAAAGAGACTACAAAAAGCTTACTTTGACGTAGTTTATGGTCTAAACAAAAAATACGAATCATTTTTAACATATATTTAAGATTTAAAGGAACGAAATGCCCGCTGATTTAAATGATTATTTCAACAAAAAAAAGCCAGGTAATGACAACAGGGGCTCAGGTCAAAATAATGACAAAGAGCCACCTTTTAAAAAGGATTTTAAAATGCCAAATATACCAAGTGGCTTTGGCAAATTTGGTGCGCTAGCCTACATCATAATCGCCATTATCGCGATCCTTGCTATCACTCAGCCATTTAAAGTGATACACTCAGGCGAGGTCGGCATCAAAGCCACAGCGGGTAAATATGAGCCAAATCCTTTACAACCAGGATTTCACTTCTTTTTGCCATTTATCCAAGATATCATCGTAGTTGATACTAGAGTTAGGATCATCAACTACACTTCAGGCGAAGATATGGGCGAGAGCTTGCAAAAGTCTTATCAGGGAGCTGGAATTTTACGCAAAAACTCAATATCAGTTTTGGACGCTAGAAATTTACCAGTTAGCATCGATATCACCGTGCAATACCGCCTAAATCCAGAAAATGCACCACAAACTATCGCATCTTGGGGTCTTAGTTGGGAGAGCAAGATCGTTGATCCTGTCGTGCGCGATGTGGTTCGCAGCATCGCTGGTAAATACACAGCCGAAGAGCTGCCAACTAAGAGAAACGACCTAGCAAGGCAGATAGATGAGGGCATAAGAAAAGACATCGACTCTCAGCCAAACAAGCCAGTCGAGCTCCTAACAGTGCAGCTTCGTGAGATCATCTTGCCTTCAAAGGTAAAAGAGCAGATCGAGCGTGTCCAGATCGCTAAACAAGAGGCTGAGAGGACAAAATACGAGGTCGAGCGTGCAAATCAAGAGGCTCTAAAACAAGCTGCCCTTGCAGAAGGTACTGCAAAAGCTGCTATCATCGAAGCAAAGGGTAAGGCCGATGCTATCAAGATCGAGGCTGACGCGACTGCGTATGCAAACAAAGAGATCGCAAAAAGTGTCGATCAAAATTTATTAAATTTAAAGCAGATCGAGACACAAAATAGATTTAACGATGCTCTTAAAGAGAACAAAGATGCCAAAATTTTCTTAACACCTGGCGGAGCTGTGCCAAATATCTGGCTAGATGCAAAAGATAGGGCAAAAGCTAGCTCGGTTAGCGAAAGGTAAAAATGAATAGCGTAGCAAAAAGTATAGACTGGCAAAAGGTTGGTGGATTGCTCCCGGTGGTGGTTTGCGATCACGCTACAAACGAGGTTTTGATGCTTGCTTATATGGACGAAGAAGCACTAAATTTAAGTCTATCTAGCCGCTACGCTCACTACTTTTCACGCACCAAAAATAGAATTTGGAAAAAAGGCGAAGAGAGTGGCAACACGCAAGAGATCAAGGTTGCGTTTTTAGACTGTGACAACGACACTTTACTTTTAAAAGTCGTTCAAAATGGAGACGCTGCTTGTCACACTGGGGCAAGGTCTTGCTTTTTTAACGAGATAAATTTAGAAAATTTAGAAATTTCTGATCAAAAAAGCGAGGTTAAAAAGCCAAGCTACGGCGTCATTGACGAACTTTATCACGTTATAGAAGATAGAAAGCTAAATGCTGATCCGCAAACTTCATACGTGGCAAGCCTTTTTAAAAAGGGTGAAAATCAAATTCTAAAAAAAGTTGGCGAAGAGGCTACAGAGCTTGTTATGGCGGCAAAAGAGCTTAGTTTTGCCAAGCAGATAAAACAAAATGAGCAAAAAGCAAAAAATGACCTCATCTATGAAGCAGCCGATCTTTGCTTTCACACACTTGTGGCACTTTCAGCCCACAACATACATCCAGATGCCGTCAAAAACGAGCTTGCAAGGCGTTTTGGCATGAGTGGCATCGAAGAAAAAAGATCGCGAGATGTTAAATAGCATCAAGCATAACATACTTTTCATACTTCAAAACGCCAAACTTATCGACTTTCTAGCCTATGGTTGGGTCTTTTTAGCCTTTATATTTATCGTGCTTTTAGGAATTTTCGTCGCGATAAAATCATGGTGGCAGATAGGATTTTTATTTATCCTAGCTGGTTTTTTGGGACTTTTCGCAGGTAACTACTACACAAACAAATATATAAATGAAAATCTAAGACCAGTTAGCATAAGCAAAATAAACACAAAACAGCTTCAATATGTCGATGCGTTGATGGTTGATTTTAACATCACAAATAATTCAAACTACACATTAAACGTTTGCAAAATCGAGCTTGGCTTTTACCTTGGCTCAAAACAAAGCACGAGAAATTTTCTAAATTCGCTAAACCCTTTTGCTAAAAAAAGGATCATTTTAAATGAAGCGCTTTTGCCAAAGCAGAGCAAGCAGATAAGAGAATTTGTCAATGACTTTGCCTTCATTGACTACAATATCACCAAAAAAGCGGAGTGTTTTTGATGAGTTCAAACTACTTTACCATCGTTCATATCATCGTGCTTTTCGCGATCGCACTACTTTCTATTTTATTTCTTGTGCTCTCGCTTAGAGCCGAGCGAAAGCTATTTTTATCACTACTTTTTACAAACATTTTGGTCTCAACCACGCTTGCCATTTTTTTGATGCTAGTTCTTGATAAATACACCAAAAAAGGCATAGTCGAAGGCGTAAAAAGCGAGCGAGTGTTAAGAAATGAAAGCATTGTATTTCGTGGTCAAGTAAGAAATGTCGGTAAATTTACCATTAGCAAATGCACCCTTACAATTAAGCTTATTAATCAACCGCTAAATAAAAACGATCTTGGTGGCGAGGCATTTTTTAAACCAAGTGGACTCTCATTTTTCTCATGGTTTATTGGAGGCGATGAGGAGGAGAGACCAAACACTGTGGCATATAAATTTGACGTAGCTCAAAATTTACCAAAGCAAAAAGCAGTGCCATTTACTGTGACTATGCCCTATCCGCCATATTTTAAAAATGGTATGAATATCACAAAACTTAGTTGCTACTAATAAATTTAGATAAATTTTTAGTCCTTATTGTGTTTCGCAAGTGACTATAAACTGGCTAAATTTCTTTTAAATTTAAAATAGCTCGATCTAAAAATTTGGCTTATATATAAGATAAGAAATTTTAAACCAAAGCCAAAAGGCAATGGTTTAAAATTTAGTTTTAATGTCTTGAAAGATAGTTTGTATCGTAGTTGTTGCTTAAAAAGTCTTTGTTTTCCATCATGGCGATGTGAAAGTCTTTTGTTGTTTTGATGCCACTTATTATGAGCTGATCAAGAGCTACTTTCATCTTGTGGATCGCTCTGTTTCTATCAGTGTCCCAAACTACGAGCTTACCGATCATACTGTCATAATACGGCGGTATAGAGTAGTCTTGGTAGATGTGGCTATCCATTCTCACGTTGCGGCCGCCTGGGCAGACATATTTTGTGATCTTGCCAGGGCACGGTGTGAAGGTGTTTGGATCCTCAGCTGTGATCCTGCACTCAATCGCATGGCCTTTTAGCTCGATGCTCTTTTGTGAAGGTAGCTTTTCGCCCTCAGCCACTTTTATCATAAGCTCAATGATATCAAGCCCACTTACCATTTCGCTTACTGTGTGCTCAACTTGGAGCCTTGTGTTCATCTCGATGAAGTAAAAGTCTAAATTTTTATCAACCAAAAACTCAAACGTACCTGCTCCCTCGTAGCCGATCGCTTTTGCCGCTTTTATGGCAGTTTCATGTAGCCTCTCTCTTGTTTTTTCATCAAGCAAGATAGCTGGGCTCTCTTCGATCAGCTTTTGGTGACGGCGCTGCATAGAGCAGTCGCGCTCGCCTATGTGAAGCACGTTGCCGTGGCTATCGCCGATGATTTGAACCTCGATGTGGCGTGGATTTAGGATATATTTTTCCATATACATTGTGCCATCGCCAAATGCACTCATCGCCTCGCTCTCAGCCGACCAAAATGCTTTTTCTAAATCAGCCTCTTTTTCAACCACGCGCATACCACGTCCGCCACCACCTGCCGCAGCTTTTAGTATGACAGGATAGCCGATCTTTTTGGCTAGCTCTTTTGCAGCTTTTGTATCAGCCACAGCGCCGTCTGAGCCAGGGATGACTGGCACGCCAGCTCTTTGCATGACCTGTTTTGCCTTGCTCTTATCGCTCATCAAAGCCATCGCAGCAACGCTTGGTCCAATGAATTTGATCTTGTGATGCGAGCAAATTTCAACAAAATTTTGATTTTCACTTAAAAAGCCATAACCTGGAAAGATGGCGTCTGCTTCGCTGATCTCAGCTGCGCTTATGATAGCTGGGATATTTAGGTAGCTATCACTTGAGCGCTCTTTACCGATGCAAATAGCCACGTCTGCGTATTTTACATAAAGCGCGTCTTTGTCAGCGGTTGAATAAACTACAACGGCTTCTTTACCCATCTCCTTTATCGTTCGCAAAGCACGAAGAGCGATCTCACCGCGGTTTGCGATTAAAATTCTTTTTAATTCCATTAATTTTTCTCCACGCCAAATAACGGCAATCCAAACTCAACTGGCTGTCCGTCAGAGACTAGCATCTCAGTGATCTGGCAGTCAAATTCAGCCTCGATCTCATTCATGATCTTCATAGCTTCGATGATGCCCACTACATCGCCTTTTCTCACTCTTTGACCTACTTTTACAAATGGAGCAGCGCCTGGGCTTGGAGCAGCGTAGAAAGTACCTACCATAGGAGATTTTATGCTATCTTTTGGCGAATTTGCAGCTGGTTTTACCTCTGAACTAACGACAACATTTACAGGTGTTGGCGCTGGAGCTGCTGCTTGTGCCACTGGCTTTGCAGGCGCACAATAATCAGCAAATTTCTCTACCTCGACCTCAAAATCACCACTTTTTATCTTGATATGATTCATCTCCATACCATTAAAAAATTCGATAAGCTCTTTTATATCTTCTTTTTTCATAGAAAATTCTCCTAAATTTTTATATAAGTTTCTAATTGTAGCGAAAAATAGATAAAAATTTTTTTTATGACATAAAAATTTATCTTTCTAAATATAATTACAGCTATCTAAAACTTTTACTTTTGTCTACTTTTTCG
>NZ_PPCG01000053.1 GCF_002913745.1 Campylobacter concisus | reverse complement strand
CCTTGCTCCATCTCGAACCAAGAAGCTAAGCTCGTCCTGGCTGATGATACTCTCCCTTACTGGGATGTTGGAAAAGTAGGTCGTTGCGGGCTTTGTTGTTAATCTGCTTTAATTCTTGTATTATTAACCTTGATTTTATTATTGTTATTTCTTGCCTAAGTATAAAATATTAAATTTTCTATTTTTTTAATTAGTTTTTATTGATTAAATGTAGTAAGGCTTTTCATATATGTTTTTATATTATTAGTTTATTTATCTTTTTAAATTTATTCTATTATTGTTTTTGAAAGTTTTATTTATTATTTTTTATGGATTCTTATTTGTTTAATATGTTTATTTTATTAAAAAGTCTTTTTAATGGAAGATTGCAAATCATTAGGTCTTCGCAAAAAATACTTATATTATAATGTTAAATTTTTAAGCATAAAAAATATATAGACTGCAAACTAGCGAAAAAATAGCCTAGAGATGGTTGATCAAAAGTACTTTTTCACACAGTTTAGATATGACGCACTTCAAAGGGCTAATGAGAAACAAAAGCTAATGCTTGATAGTGAAAAGACAAAGAAAACTTCGCTAAATTTATATGAGCGCCAATATCTTGGCACTGTTGGAGCGATAGCTCTTGATAAAAATGGCAATTTAGCTGCAGCAACCAGTACTGGTGGTATGACAAACAAAATGACTGGTCGCATAGGCAATAGTCCGATAATTGGCTCTGGAACTTATGCAGATAATGCCTCAGCGGCAGTCTATTGCACAGGCACAGGTGATATTTACATGCGTGTAAATGCTGCTCATGAGGTCTCAGCTCTTTATAAATACAAAACTTCAGATGTGCAAAAAGCAGCCGAAGAGGCTGTAAAAGAGGTGGCAGTACTTGGCGGTAGTGGCGGTATCATCTCTATTGATAAGTCTGGCAAGACAGGCTTTGCTTGGACTAAAGATAAACTTGGTATGTATCACGGCGAGGCAAGGCTTGAGGCTAAACCAGTTGTATACTGGCCATTTGGCGAGAAATAATAAAAATAGCTAGGCCAGATTCTCATCCGGCCTAGTTTTTAAGGGAGAAAGTTTATTAAAATATATAAATTGCTCCAAGAACTATAAATGCTCTTAGGCAAAAACCGCCAATTAAATTTATATTAAGTGTTGTCTTATTTAACCGACTTTTATAAAATTCTCTTGATTTTTAAAGAATGGTTTTAGTGCCTCATAGGCTGCTTGGATCTTTTTAAATTTAGCGTTATATTCGTTTTTGATGCTTTCACTCTTGTTTGAGTGCCTGTCTGGGTGATAAATTTTAGCAAGGGCCAGGTAGCTGTCTCTTACAGTTTCGAAGCTATCGTTATTTGAGCAGCCTAAAATTTCAAAATTTTCTTCTAGTAAATTTGCCAAAGCGCTGAAGCGACTTTTAAATTTGGTCGAGTTTTGAACCTTGTAGTTTCTTTTGAACTCTTTAAATTTGACTTCATTGTAGTTAAAATTTACTATAAATTTTAGATGCTCACGCCTTGAAATGATCTCTTCTATCAGGTCAAAGTCACTTTCTTTTTTTATCTTTAGGCTAAATTTATAATTTTTCTCGTCAAATTTAGACTCATTGCCTTTGAAATTTTGCAAAATGTAGCTAGCAAAAGCTCTTGGAGTGTTATTTAGCGTAAAGATCATCTCGTCGTTAAAAAACTCAATGTCAATGTTATAGATGTTTGTTAGAGCGTTTCTTTGCACTAAAGATAGTTTTATGGTTTTGTATTTTGCAAAGGTTACGTCAAGCTCGTTGCCCTGTTTTTCGTAGAGTTTTTTTATAAATTTTAAGAAGCATTTTCGTTGCGGGATCTCGCTCTCTTCGTAAAAAGAGATAATCTTGTCTTTGTTTGCTAGGGTTTTTGTGAAATTTTTACTTATCAGTGCGCGAAGCTCGCAAAAAAGAGCGTTGCTATCTGTTAAAATACTTAAAGATTCTAAAGTTTGGGTTATATTCATGGGTTTCTCCATTCAAAATATCCCAATTTAAAGCAACTAGCGTTCCAAAGTTAAATTTTCCTGATATTGCTATCTTTTGTATATGCCAAAAACTCATCTCTTAGCTTTTGTTCTTTGTGTAAGATCGCCTCCTCTTTTGTGTGAGAAGCGGCTTCTTTTTGGGGCTTTTTTGCCACGCCTTGCTCTTTTGTAAGCTCTTTTTTGATCTCTTTTAGACTATCGAAAAAATCGTTCATTTTTGCTCCTTTTACTCAAAGGATTTTACTAAAAAGGTTATAAATTTAAAATGAATACAATCTCTTTTTAAGGAAAGTTTGGTTAATATCACAACTTAATTTTTCATGTGCGCTCGTAGCTCAGCTGGATAGAGCATTTGATTGCGGTTCAAAAGGTCAGAGATTCGAATTCTCTCGGGCGCACCATCCTTTTCTCCTCAAATTTTATTTTCAGACCACTTTTGAGACTAGTTAAATTTATAAAAAACTCTATTTAGATATAGCCCTTCAGCAGGTGCTGGTATGCGAGTTAGGGCAGGACGACCATTTAGTGAAGCTTTTATGAGATTGCTGCCGTCTTTTTGCTTTAGTGCCTTTAATAAATTTGCAACCATTAGCCGCACTTGACCGCGCAAAAAGCCATTTGCTTTAAAAACGATGATGGTCTGCTCTTTGTATGTGTAGCAAAATGCTTTGTAAATTTCTCGCACTGGGCTTTTTGTGTCGCTCCCAGTTTTCATATATGCGCTAAAATCATGCTCGCCGATAAAATTACGCAAAATTTCATTTGCTTTTTTGGTATCAAATTTAGGCAAAAATACCTTGTAGTTTGAGCTAAAAACATCAAATTTACCGTGATCTATCACATATCTATACGACCTTGCGACCGCGTCAAATCTTGCTTGAAAGCTATCATCCACCAAATTTATGCGTTTTATATGAATGCTTGGATGTGCGTGGCGGTTTATAAGATCTTTTAGGCGATTTAAATTTTTAAAGTGATCGCCGCAAACGACGCTTGAGCTTTGGTTGTTTGCATGCACGCTTTTATCGGTGCGCGAGCTAGAGATCACTCTTTCAAAAATGCCAACGTGAGCTAGGGAGCGAGCAAGTTCATCTTCTACGCCGTTTTCGTGCGGCTGGGTCTGTGAGCCTTGAAATTTCGAGCCATCGTAGCTGTAGATTAGCTGAATTTTCATCAGTATCTTCGTGTGATCTTGCCTTTATAAAGCAAGACGCCAGCTAGTAAAAATACGAAAAATATGAGCGGTATAGCAAGTGCTGGCTTTGATGAAAAGAGCATTATGAGCGTAAAGTAGCCAAACAAAACGCCAAAAGTGCCCACATAGACCATGCCCTTTTCATATCTATATGTGACGATACCAAGGCTGATAGCAAAAAGCGTGCTAGCAAGCGGGAAGAGGGCCACTAGGACGTAGGTGCTAAGGTCTTTTCTGCGTTTATCGCTGCTAACTGCATCCATCCAGTACTCTTTGATGCTGCCAACGTCGCTTATCTCCTCGCTTTGGGCGGTTCTTATCTTCATTGATTTGAAGTTGCTTTGGTGATAAATTTCATCTCTGATGTCATACATTTTACCCTCGTTTAAAGAGAGCTCTACGCTTTGGCCCACGTTTATGATCTTTGCGTTTTTGGCGGTTATTAGGCGCTGTGAGTCTTTGACAAATGGGTTAAACATCACGATATCTTTGTAGGTTGTGCCATTTTTGTCTTCGCTTTCGTTGCCCACATAGACCATCCAGTCGGAGAATTTTTGTCCAAACTGGGTTGGCTTTAAATTTAGCTTGGCAACCGTCTTTTTGTAGTCGATGAAATTTGCATTTAGCTGAGCGGCTATTGGTATCATGACGATGGCAACTACCAGCAAGGCAGCGCTTAAAAGGGCTGAAAAAGCTAAGAAAAATCTTGCGATCTTATTTGGTGAGCCACCAAGCGTGAAGATAACGATGCTTTCATTTTCTTTTGATAGTCTAAAGAGCGTCATCGCAAGTGAGACGAAAAACGCGATAGGCACGACAAATAGCAGCACGCGTGGGAGCATAAATGAGTAGAGTTTAAAGAGCTCGCCAAAGCTGATCTCGATGTATGAAGTGATACGTGCGATCTGGATAAAAAAGACGATCGACATGATCAAAAAAAGCGTACTAAATAGCGATGCGAACGTGCCTAAAAAGTTAAACAAAAGATATTTATTTACTCTACTCATAAATGAACCTTAAAATTTCTAAAATTTGCCCATCAAAAGCGTAAGTGACAAGCAGTCCTAGGCTTAAAAATGGCACAAAGGCTAGCTCGTAGCCTTTTTTGCGAACGATCGCATAGACTGGGAGCGTAAGAAGTGCGGCCAGATAGATCGCCACAAGGGCTAGCTTGGCTGGTAAAATGGCTCCGATAATCGCTGCGATAAAGATATCCGCGCTTCCCATGGCTTCTTTTTTCATCGCATAGCTCACGACAAATCTCAGCACCCAAAACAAAAAACCAAAGAGGATTAAATTTAAAATTTGAGCAAAATTTCCTTTAAAGATAAAAAGTAGCAGGGCATAGGCAAATGCGAAAAATAGCGCTGTAAAAAGAAGCGCATCTGGCACAGCTTTATACCTTATGTCTATGACGCTAAGGGCTAGTAGCATGATAAAGCAAAGCCCTAAAAATAGTGCATAAAGCAATGTTTCTACGCTTAAAATTTCGCCGCACTCTTTAAAAAAGCAGATCAGAAAAAGTAGCCCAGAGGCTAGCTCAACTAGTGGATAGACAAGACTTATCTTTTGCTTGCAAAAGGCGCATTTGCCGCCTAAAAATAGCCATGAAAGAAGCGGGATATTGTGATAAAAATTTAGCTTGTGAGAGCACTTTGGACAGTGAGAGGCTGGGAAATTTATGCTTTCATCTCGTGGCAAGCGGTATATCAGCACATTTGAAAATGACCCCACGCAGATGCCAAAAACAAAAGCAAAAACAGCAAAAAAGATGACCAAAATATCCATTATCTCACTAAACCCCGCCAAATCTTCGCTCTATATCTTTAAATTTAGCCACGATGCTTGCAAGCTCATCCTTGCCAAAGTCAGGCCAAAGTGTCGGCGTGAAAAATAGCTCCGCGTAGCTTGCCTGCCAGAGCATGAAATTTGAAAGCCTGCTCTCGCCGCCAGTTCTAATGAGAAGATCCACCGGCTCACTCTCATCAAGTGCCGCATTTAGGCTCGCTTCATTTATCTCATAGCCTTTTAAATTTAGTTTTCGCACAGCTCTTATGATCTCATCTTTTGAGCCGTAGTTTATCGCTAAATTTAAAAGTAAATTTGTATTTTCCCTTGTTGCGTCTTTGGTGATCTCTATCTCATTTTTTAGCTCGTCACTAAATGGCGAGATGTCGCCGATCGTGTTAAATTTGATCCCATTTTTTATAAAATCATCACGCTTTAAAAGAAGAAATTTCTTAAGCAAATTAATCAAAAAATCAACCTCTTTTTGCGGTCTTTTCCAGTTTTCGGTGCTAAATGCGTAAAGGCTTAAAATTTTCACCCCATTATCGATGCAAAATTCGCACATATCGCTCACCACATTTGCCCCAGCCTCGTGCCCATTTGTTCGCAAAAATCCACGCTTTTTCGCCCAGCGTCCGTTGCCGTCCATGATGATAGCGAGGTGGTTAAGTTTGTTCAATATTTAGCCTTTAAAGTCAATTATCTGCTCTTTTTTGCTCCAAAGAGCGCTTACGTTTTGCACCAAAACTGTGGCGTCAAATTCGCTTTTTAGCAAGCTTGCGACGTTGCTAAATGGAGTTGCGATCTCACACAAAATTTCATCTTTAAATTTAAAAATAAGCGGCGCAAAATTTGAAAAAACAAGAAAAACTCTCATCTCATTTTTCTCTTTTTTAAGCTGGAAAATGCCGTTTGTACCGCTATACGCAAATGGTATATGCACGACATTTTCTTGCAGGGCAAAGAGCATTTTTGCCAGCACTCTCATCTCATCTTTTGTTTTAACTTCGCTTAAGTTTTTAAATAAATAGTTGTAAAGCCACGATAAATTCTCATTTTTTACCAAATTTTCTATCAAATTTAGCCCATCAGCCAAAACGTCCTCATCTAAAATTTTTGGTTTTTCGTATAAATTTTTTATGACGATGTTTTCGCCCTGACTATGCACCTCACCCCAGTATCTTGAGTCAACGTTTAGCTCTTTTACGCTTTTTGTGTTTAAATTTCTATTTGCGAAATTTAAGATGTATCTGTTAAAGCCCACCTTTTGGCTCACCAAAATGCTAAGTGGTAATGACGAATTTATTGCTACTAGCGGAGCTTGGCTGTTATTTGCTATCTTTTGGACGCACGAGATCTGCTCTATCATAAATTTGCTGCTAGCTCCACTATGCGCCCTGCGATCTCGTCTTTTGAGGCAAGCGGCAATAAAATCTCACTATTTTTTGTAATGAAATTTACCTCGTTTTGCTCGCTTGCAAAGCCATTTTTCTCGCCTAAGATATTTAGACAAACTGCATCAAGCCCTTTTTTCTCTAACATCGATCTAGCGCTTTTAAGAGCGCTTTCGTTTGAAATTTCAAGCTTAAAGCCGATCTTTTTACATTTAAATTCTTTTAAGCTTTGTAAAATATCGACATTTCTCTTTAGGTCTAAATTTAAGCTCTCTTTAACGTCCTCTTTTTTTATCTTGCCATCTATCTTTGTCGGTACAAAATCACTCACCGCAGCGCACATTACAAGTAAATTTGCCTCCTCGCACTCACTCTTGCAAAGTTCTAAAAGCTCGCTACTTGAGCTAAATTTAAGGCTATCAAATGGCTCATTTGCGGTTTCAAAACTAGCAAGCAGTTTTACCTCTGCACCTGCGTAGTAAAAGGCTCTAGCCAAGGCTCTTGCCATCTTGCCGCTTGAGAAATTTGTAATGGCTCTTACATCATCTATCTTTTCGGTTGTCGCGCCGCCTGTGATCACCACTTTTTTGCCAGCAAAAAGTGGCTTGCTAAGCCTTTTAATGGCAGCTTCTACTATCACCTCAGGACTTGCAAGACCTCCTTTGCCAACGTCGCCACAAGCTAGAGTTTTAAGCACTGGCTCAACCACTAAAGCGCCGTTTTTCCTTAAAATTTCAAGCGAATTTTGTGTCGCGAAGTGCTCGATCATATTGTTATTTGCAGCTGGAGCGATAACCAAAGGCACGTGTGAGGCGGCAATTAGCGTTTGCATAAAGACGTTGTCGCAGATACCAGCTGTTAGCTTATTTATCGTATTTACCGAGGCAGGTGCGATGAGGACTAGATCCATTTTAGAGTAGGCTATGTGATTTACGCCGTCTTGCCAGTTTTGCGTTTGTGAGCTTAAAATTTTATGCTCGCTTAACGCCTCAAAGCCGCTTACACTGCAAAATTCAAGCGCTCCGTCACTTAAAGCCACATAAACATCAGCGCCTTGCTTTTTAAGCAGTGATAAAATTTCGAATGCCTTATAAAAGGCAATACTGCCGCAAACGGCAAGTAAAATTTTCTTATTTTTTAACATCGTCTTTGCCAAAGAATTTCTCAAAAAAGCCGCTTTTGTTCTCTTGACGACCTCTGCTGATAGCTAGAGCGCCGCTCTCAACGTCTTTTGTGATGGTGCTGCCAGCTGCGATGATGACGTTATCAGCGATATTTACAGGGGCGACTAGCTGCGTATCTGAGCCAACAAAGACGTTTTTGCCGATCTTGGTTTTGTATTTTGCCTTGCCGTCGTAGTTGCATGTGATCGTGCCACAACCGATATTTGTGCCACTTTCTATCTCGCAGTCGCCAAGATAGCTCAAATGTCCAGCTTTTACGCCGCTAAGAACGCCTTTTTTAACCTCGACGAAATTTCCTATATGCGTGTCAGAAATTTCAGAATTTGGTCTTATGTGAGCTAGTGGGCCGATGTCTGAGTTTTTGATGACGCTGCTTTCTATCACTGATGAGCTTTTGATAATGCTCTCAGTGATGACGCACTCGCCAAGGATGCTTACGTTTTCTTCTAGCACGCACTCGCCTTCAAATTTAGCCCTGCTATCTATGAAAATGCTCTCAGGCATGCGCATCAAAACGCCAGCTTTCATTAAATTTTGCTTGATCTCATCTTGCATTATTTTTTCAGCGATGCTTAGCTGAAATTTATCATTTATGCCCATGAAATTTTGCTCATTTACATTTACTGCAACGCACTTTAAACCATTTTCATTTGCTATTTTTATGGCGTCAGTTAAGTAGTACTCTTTTTGCGCGTTTTGGTTGCTTATGAGCGGTAAAATTTGCTCTAGCGCCTCGCGTTTAAAGCAGTAGCAGCCAGCATTTACGCTCTTTATGGCAAGCTGTGCTTCGCTCGCATCTTTTTGCTCGACGATGGCCTCAACTTTGCCGTTTTTTATGATAACTCTGCCGTAGCCAAAAGGATTTGCTGCTTCAAATGAGCTCATAACCACGTCTGCTTCAGCATTTGCTAGACGCATAAGATCAGTTGATCTAACAAGTGGCATATCGCCGCAAGTGACAAGCACCTTTTCACCGCTTAAATTTACGCCTTTTATCGCGCCAGCAGTGCCTGGGAAATTTGCTAGATCTTGCTCGAAAATTTTAGTTTGAGGGAAAATTTCTTTTATCTTTTTGCTAATTAACTCTTTTTCGTAGTGAAGCACGACGCTAACGTCATTTGTGATCGCATAAGCTTGCTTTAATATGTGGATGATCATTGGCTCGCCGCATAGCTCAAATAGGACTTTTGGGCGTTTTGATTTCATCCTGGTACCAAGACCAGCAGCTAGGATTATGATTGAAGTATTATTGTTCATTTTTAAGCCTTTCAACATTAAAAATTTCGCAGATTGTAGCAAAAAATGGCAAACATTTTTTTTAATTTAACGATTGTTTCAACAAAAAGCTAATAAAATAGCAATTCTTAAGAATTTATAAATAAAGCGAGTTTAAATGGATTTAGGAACCGTCGTCGGCTGGGTTTTGACCCTGGTGCTTTTGTTTGGATCAATGGCGATAGGCGTTGGTATAGGACCATACATCGATATCCCTTCTATGATGATCGTTTTTGGTGGTACTATCGGCGTTATGATGGTTGGCTTCAAGATGGAGACGCTTAAAGGTGTTGGTAAATTTTATGGTGTCGCTGTTAAGCCATCAGTCGTTGTAAATTTACCTGAGACTATAAAAAAAGTAGTTGATTACTCAACCAAAGCTAGGCGAGATGGCATCTTAGCACTTGAGAGCGAAGTAAATAATGAGACAAATCAGTTTTTAAAAAAAGGTCTTTCGATGGCGGTCGATGGCAATGAGCCAGACGCGATAAGAGCGCTTTTAGAGATCGATATCGATCAGACTAGCACAAGGCATGCAAACAACATCAAAATTTTCGAGCAAGTTGGTGGTTTTGCGGGTGCGATGGGTATGATCGGTACGCTTATTGGTCTTGTTGCGATGCTTCTTAACATGTCAGATCCTAGTGCGATCGGTCCATCTATGGCGGTTGCTTTGCTTACGACACTTTATGGTGCGATGATAGGTAACATCATCGGCTCACCTGTTGCAAATATCCTCTCGATTCGCGATGCTGATGAGGCGCTTGAGAAGCAAGTCATTTTAGAGGGTATCATGGCGATACAAGCAGGGGACAACCCAAGAACGCTTGAGGCTAAGCTTTTAGCATTTTTACCTCCAAAAGATAGAAAAAGTCAGTTTGAATAATGGGTAAATTAATAAAACCAGAAGAGTGCCCAAAGTGTATGCCTGAGTGGCTAGCTGCCTTTGGTGACCTTATGTCGCTCCTACTTTGCTTCTTCGTTTTGCTCCTTTCTATGGCGACGATGGATGCTAAAAAGATGGAGGCTGCTGTTGGCTCACTAGCTGGTGCGCTAAGCGTGCTAGAGGGTGGCGCAAGACCAGATAGTCAGGTAGAAAAAGAGACAGACCCTGAAAGCAGACGCACTCCAAAGCCAAAAGCTCAAAAAGGCGCTCAAAACGAGGTGACATCGACTGTTAAAAAGATAAATGAGCTACTAACGGCTAGCGGGGCACCTGAGATCACGATGGAGGAGAGCGAGGATGGCTTTATCGTTAGGCTTCCAGCTGCGATGCTCTTTGACAAAGATAGCGCTGAAATTTCTGGCGAGGATGCGAAGCTATTTTTAAAGCGAATAGGCATGATCATAGCCAAAATGCCAAATGAGGTAAAAACAGATATCATCGGATACACTGATAATACAAATCCAAGCAAAGACTCTATATACAAAAACAACTGGCAGCTCTCTACCGCAAGAGCGCTAAGCGTGCTTGAAGAGCTAGTTAGCGATGGCGTGCCACAAGAGAGACTTATCACTTCTGGCAGAGCCTCTTTCGATCCGATCGCTAGCAACAGCACAGACGAGGGCAGGGCAAAAAACAATAGGGTAGAAATTCATTTCGTCTCGCTCGAGCCAAAAAATAAAGAGGCTACTAAGAAAAGTATCCTTGATACGAGGAATTAGTCGTGAAAGCACTGCTTAGTTTAGCGGTTTTGTTTTGTGTAGTTTTTGGCGCTGATCCTGCGCTACCAACGATAAATTTAAGTCTAAATTCACCGCAAAATGCCGAGCAGCTTGTAAATTCACTAAATGTTTTACTAATCCTCACTGCTCTTGCACTCGCTCCTTCACTCATCTTTATGATGACGAGCTTTTTGCGCCTTGTCATTGTATTTTCATTTTTGCGTCAAGCGATGGGCACGCAGCAGGTGCCGCCTTCAACGGTGCTCATCTCGCTTGCGATGGTGCTTACATTTTTCATCATGGAGCCAGTTGGTCAAAGAAGCTACGATGAGGGCATAAAGCCTTATATAGCCGAGCAGATAGGCTATGAGGAGATGCTTGATAAGAGCTTAAAGCCCTTTAAAGAATTTATGGTAAAAAACACTAGAGAAAAAGATCTTGCGTTATTTTTTAGGATAAGAAATTTGCAAAATCCAGCAAATATCGAGGATATCCCGCTAAGCATCGCGATGTCAGCCTTTATGATAAGCGAGCTAAAGACATCTTTTGAGATAGCATTTTTGCTCTATCTGCCGTTTTTAGTTATCGACATGGTCGTAAGCTCAGTTTTGATGGCGATGGGTATGATGATGCTGCCTCCTGTCATGATCTCGCTGCCATTTAAGCTACTCATCTTCGTGCTAGTTGATGGCTGGAATTTGCTAATAGGAAATTTAGTAAAGAGCTTTCACTGATGAAAAAAATTTTATTAGCACTTTTGCCTTTGGCGCTATTTGGATCGAATTTAAGCGAGATAGCAAACAAGGCCACTCAAAACGAAATTTCAAAGATCAAAGAGCTTGAGCTAAAAAGAGCAAATTTAAATGACGAAGCGACATCAAGCGCCTACTTGCCAAGCCTTAGCCTAGAGGGCTCATACGGCAAAAACGCAAGCACCTTCCCAAGCATAGTCGCTAAAGAGTCAGCTGGTGTGCTAGCTAGGATTGATTTTTTACTATATGATGGCGGAGCTAGAGAGGCTAGGCTAAAGATGAGCCAGCTTTTAAAAAATAAAGCCGCCATCGCAAGTGATGAAGCTAAAAACTACCTTGCTTTTAAGGCTGTAAATTTATACTTTAACGCCTGTGCACTTGAAAATATAATAGCAGCTAAAAACGCTCAGGCAAATTTCTTAAAAGGCGTTTTAGATAAGCTTGAAAAGGCAAACAAAGCAGGTCTTGCCCCAAAAGATGAGCTAGAAAATGTGCGGGCAAAATACCACTTGGCAAACAGCACGGAGCTTGAATACAAAAATAAAATGGAGCAAATTTTAAATGAGATAAATTTGCTAACAGGCGAGCAAATTTCGCCGCTTAGCGGGGCAAAAATGGCTGAAGTTAGCTCAAATTTAGCTTCAAAAAACGCCGAGCTTGACAAGCTAAGTCAAGATATATCTTTAAGCGAGGCTAAGCTTAGCGAGACAAGAGCTGGCTTTTTGCCTCAAATTTCGCTTTATGACACCTATGGATTTTACAAAAATAACTACGACATCGACCTTGGCAAGTATAGCGCTTACCGCCCATATCTTGACAAATATCTAAAAGAGGATACTCACGGCAATAAATTTGGCGTTAGCTTTAGGTGGAAAATTTTTGACTTTTTTGCCACTAGCAAGATGAGCCAAGCTAGCAAGATCGCGCTTGATGAAGCGAGGCTAAATTTAGAGTATAAAAAGCGTGAAAACGAGACTAAACTTAAAAATTTACAAAACGAGATCGCAACTCTTAGCTCAAAGATCGCCTCGCTAAATGAGTATGTAAAGGCAAGCGAGCTTGCGCTTAGAGCGAGCTATGAAAAATATAACTCTGGGCTTTTAGGGTATAGCGACTTGCTTGAGGCGCTATCGCAAAAATTTGACGCCATTAGCCTTTTTGAAGGGGCAAAAGATGAGCTAGAGATAAAAAAGGCGGAGTATTTTTTTGAGAGTGGTGAGAGTATTTTAGAGAGGATTAGGGATTGAAAAAGCTGATAATTTTAATGATATTTTGCATCTTTTCATTTGCAGCAGAAGAGATTTTTGCTGATTTTGAAGTCTATGCCAAGCAAAGCTCAAAGCTTGCATTTGAGAGTAGCGGCAAGGTGGATAAAATTTTTGTAGATGTCTCAAGCCACGTTAAAAAGGGCGACACTTTAGCTAGCCTTGATCAAACAAGCCTAGATATCGCTCTAAAAAAGGCAAAAAACGACCTAGCGCTTGCCAAAAATGCCAAAGAATTTGCTAGAAGCACCTTTAATAAATTTAGCCAAGTAAAGGACGTCACTTCAAAGCAGGAATTTGATGAGGCAAAGTATAAATTTGACGAGGCAGCCCTTAGGGTGCAAGCAGCTGAGATAGCTATTTTAAATGCAGATGATCATCTTAAAAAGGCTGTTTTAAAAGCTCCTTTTGATGGCGTCATAGCTAGTAAAAATGTCGAGTTTGGCGAGAGTGCTTCGCCGCTTCAGCCAGCCTTTGTCTTAAACTCTGAGGAGGTTAAAATTTTAATAGCGATTGACGAAAAATATGCAAATTTAGTAAAAGTTGGCGATACGTTTAAATTTAAACTTGACGCGACAAGTGAAGAAAAAGAGGTTAAAATCGCGCTAATTTACCCAGAGATAAAAAGAGAGACCAGGAAATTTTACGCCGAAGCTTACGATGTGGGGATGAAGCCAGGCATGTTTGGTCAAGGAAAAGTGATAATCGGCGAAAATAAATGATAAAAACAGCCATCAACCGCCCCATAACTACGCTTATGATATTTTTAAGCCTCGTTGTCTTTGGCATCTACTCGCTAAAGACGATGAATGTAAATTTATACCCGCAAGTAAATATCCCAATCGTTAAGATCACGACCTACGCAAACGGCGATATGAACTACATCAAGACAAAGATCACGCAAAAGATCGAGGACGAGGTCTCAAGCATCGAGGGGATAAAAAAGCTTTACTCAACCAGCTTTGACAACCTAAGCGTTGTAAGCATCGAATTTGAGCTAAACAAAGACCTAGAGAGCGCTACAAACGACGTCCGCGACAAGATGCAAAAGGCAAGGTTAAACGCAAACTACGAGATAGAAAAGCTAAATGGCCTCTCTTCAGCCGTCTTTAGCCTCTTTATCACAAGGCTTGATGGCAACGAAACTAAGCTCATGCAAGAGATAGATGATGTGGCAAAGCCATTTTTAGAGCGCATTAGCGGCGTTTCAAAGGTCAAGACAAATGGCTTTTTAGAGCCAGCGGTGAAAATTTTACTAGATAGATTTAAGCTTGATAAAAATGCCCTTAGCGCAAACGAAGTGGCAAATTTGATAAAGGTTGAAAATTTAAAAGCGCCACTTGGCAAGATAGAAAATGAGCAGATC
Source organism: Campylobacter concisus (assembly GCF_002913745.1). Taxonomy (GTDB): domain Bacteria; phylum Campylobacterota; class Campylobacteria; order Campylobacterales; family Campylobacteraceae; genus Campylobacter_A; species Campylobacter_A concisus_R. The sequence continues at coordinate 9,724 of NZ_PPCG01000053.1, read as the reverse complement.
CAAATGGCGATCAAGTCAAATTTCAGCGCCAAAAGCATAGATGAGATAAGAAATTTAACGATCAAACAAGGGGTCTTTTTAAAAGATATCGCAAGTGTTGATCTTGCCTACAAAGACGCAAACGAAGCAGCGATAATGGATAAAAAAAGTGGCGTCTTGCTTGGTCTTGAGCTAGCTCCAGATGCAAACGCTCTAACCGTGATCGCCCTAGCTAAGTCAAAGCTAGAGCAGTTTAAAAGCCTGCTTGGCAGTGAATACGACGTAAAAATAGCCTACGATAAGAGCGAAGTGATACAAAAGCACATCGATCAAACCGCCTTTGATATGATCCTAGGCGTCTTGCTGACCATCGTGATCGTCTATCTGTTTTTAAGAAATTTCTCGATCACCATCATTTCAGTCGTAGCGATACCAACTAGCATCGTAGCGACGTTTTTCATCATAAATGCCCTAGGCTACGACATAAACCGCCTAAGCCTCATAGCGCTGACCCTTGGCATCGGAATTTTCATCGACGATGCGATAGTTGTCACTGAAAATATCGCTAGCAAGCTAAAAGATGAGCCAAATGCCCTAAAAGCAAGCTTTGCAGGCATAAAAGAGATAGCATTTAGCGTCTTTGCGATCTCGCTCGTGCTACTTTGCGTCTTCGTGCCAATAGCCTTTATGAGCGGCATCGTTGGCAAGTACTTTAACTCATTTGCCATGAGCGTGGCAGCTGGCATCGTCATCTCGTTTTTCGTGAGTATCTTTCTCGTGCCGACACTTAGTGCTAGGTTTGTAAATGCCAAAGAAAGCAGCTTTTTTCTAAAGAGCGAGCCCTTTTTTGAGGCGCTTGAAAATGGCTATGAGAAGCTTTTAGCCTTAGCGCTTAAATTTAAGCTCATATTTTTAGCCATAACGCTTGTGGTCGTTGTTTGCTCGTTTGGGCTGGCTAAATTTGTAGGCGGTGACTTCATGCCAAGCGAGGATAACTCGGAGTTTAACATCTACTTTAAGCTCGATCCCTCACTTAGCCTGCAAGCTAGCAAAGAGAGGCTAAAAGATAAAATTTCACTCATAAATGCCGATCCTCAGGTCGCTTACGCCTACTTCATCCTTGGCTACACAGACGCCAAGCAGCCTTACCTTGTAAAAGCTTACGTTAGGCTAAAAGAGCTAAAAGATAGAGCTAATCACGAGCGGCAAAACGCCATCATGCAGAGGTTTCGCGACAAGCTAAAAAGTGATGATATGAGCGTCATTGTAGCTGATTTGCCAGTGGTTGAGGGTGGCGATGTGCAGCCAGTTAAGCTTACTATCACCTCTGAAAATGGCAAAGAGCTAGAGAAATTTGTGCCAAAGATCAGCAAAATGCTAAAGGAGATAAATGACGCAACGGACGTAAATTCGCCTGAAGAAGATCTGCTAAAGCGCGTGCAAATTTCTATCGATGAAGATAAGGCAAAGAGGCTAAATTTAGACAAAGCTAGCATTGCAAGCGCCGTTTATAGCGCATTTAGCCAGAACGAGGTCTCTGTTTTTGAAAACGAAAATGGCAAAGAGTATGAGCTTTATATGCGCCTTGATGATAAATTTAGAAGCGATACAAATGATATTTTAAAGACCAAGGTAAGAAGCAATGAGGGCTTTTTCGTGATACTTGGCGATGTGGCGACGATTAGTTTTGAACAAAAGCCAGCTAGCATTTCAAGGTTTAATAGAGCCGATGAGATCAAATTTTTAGCAAATACCAAAAACAACGCTCCGCTAAATAGCGTGGCAAATGAAATTTCAAAGAAGCTTGATGAAATTTTGCCAGCAAATTTTAAGTATAAATTTCTTGGATTTGTCGAGCTCATGGATGATACAAACGCTTCTTTTATCTTTACGGTGAGTGCGAGCGCGGTGCTTATTTACATGGTGCTAGCGGCACTTTATGAGAGCTTTTTGCTGCCATTTCTCATCATGCTAGCCATGCCGCTTGCCTTTTGTGGTGTCGTGATCGGACTTTTTATAAGCGGCAATCCATTTAGTCTATTTGTCATGGTTGGCGTCATCTTGCTCTTTGGTATGGTTGGCAAAAACGCCATTTTGGTGGTTGATTTTGCAAACCACTTTGCAAATAGCGGCATGGAGGCGAACGAAGCTGTGAAAATGGCTGCTAAAAAGCGACTAAGGGCTGTTTTGATGACCACTTTTGCGATGATATTTGCCATGCTCCCTCTTGCTCTTAGCAGGGGTGCTGGCTATGAGGCCAACTCACCTATGGCTATAAGCATCATCTTTGGGCTCATTAGCTCGACTTTGCTAAGCTTGCTTGTCGTGCCAGTGCTTTTTGCATGGGTCTATAATCTTGATAAATTTATAAGAAAATTTTATGAAAGGGAGAGAATTTGAAGAAGATTTTGGCTGTTTTGCTCTTTGCTTTGCCTCTTTGGGCTGGAAATTTACTAGAGATCATCGCTCTGGCGCAAAGTGCGAAGCTTGAGAGTTTGAAAGAATTTAATAAAAATGAATATATAAATAAAAACAAGAGCAACAAGCTAAATTTATCCCTTGATGGCAGATATACCTTTGTGCCTGACGAGCTAAAGGGCGGATATATGACAAAGGCTGGATCGATCACGGCAAAGGTCGAGTATCTCATCTTTGATGGCGGTGCGAGCGAGGCTTCGGATAAGATTTTAGACCACAAGGGCGTGGAGAAAATTTACAAAGATGAAGAGCTGATGAATCTCACTGCTTTTCAGGTCGCAAAGGTTTATTTCAACGCTGTTGCGCTAAATTCGCTGATAAATTTAGAGACAAAATTTGTAGATAGCTTTGCCAAGGCTGCTGCTGAAAATGAGTTTTGGTTTGAGTATGGCGAGATAGATAAGAGCGAATTTGATGCGATAAATTTCACCTTAAATAAAAAAAGAGCCGAGCTTGACGAGCTTGGGCTTAAGCTAGCGGAGCTAAACTCAAGGATAAATTTACTCTCAAACGGCGAGATCGGCTTTAATGCTGGCTCAAAGATAGTGATGCCTGATTTTAGCAAGGATGATCTAAGCGCTAAGCTTGGGGCTATGGAGCAAGAAAAATATATAAAAGAGCAAGAAAATGAGAAGCAAAAGAGCAAATTTGCCCCAAAAATTTACTTAAAAGATACGCAAAGTGTGAATAATAACAGCTTTAAAAAAGGCGAGAGGACGACTTCACAGATGGTGGGTGCGTATGCTGATGCAAACAAGCCTAGAGTGGAGTTTGAGTGGAAGCTGCCAGATAGCCTAAGCCTTAGCAAGCAAAGCCAAACTAAGCGCATAGAGGAGCAAAAGGCGGCACTTGATCTAAGCGACGAAGAAAACAGGATAATAGCTAGGCTAAAGGATCTAAGAGGCGTGATAGAGGGCTTAAGTGCTAGGTTAAATTTAGACTCGCTAAAGCAAGATAGCCTTGATAGCGACTTTAATGACCTGCTAAATGGCTATCTTAGCGGCAAGATAAAATTTGAGCAGTTTTTGTTTGTGAGTGAGAAAAATTTTAGCGACAGGGCAAATTTCATCCTAAATGGCGATTTGCTCGAGCTAAACAAGCTTGAATACTTTTTTGAATGCGCAAGAAATATAAATGACGTGGTGATAGAATGAACAAACTGATCTTAGTGACCATTTTGTGGGCGTTTAGCTTTAGTTTGATAGGGGAATTTTTGGCGGGCAAGGTCGATAGCTATCTGGCTGTTTTTGTGCGTGTGACGCTTGCAAGCCTAGTTTTTTTGCCATTTACGAAATTTCGAGGTGTTAGTCCAAAGCTCGCCCTTGGCATAATGGGCATAGGAGCGGTGCAAATAGGGCTAATGTATCTTTGCTACTACAACTCGTTTTTGTATCTAAGTGTGCCAGAAGTCGCGCTTTTTACCATTTTTACGCCGTTTTATGTCACGCTCATATACGATGCGTTTAGCTTTAAATTTAGGCCGCTTTATCTCTTTAGCGTTGGCGTTGCGGTCTTTGGCGCGCTTATCATCAAGTATGGCGCGATAAACGAAGGCGCGATAAATGGCTTTTTGCTGGTGCAAGGGGCAAACATCTGCTTTGGAGCAGGGCAGAGTGCGTATAAGGCGCTTTTGGAGAGATTTGACGTGGATCAAAAAAAGGTCTTTGGCTACTTTCACTTTGGAGCGTTTTTTGTAGCAGTGATCGCACTCATAACCCTTGGCAATCCAGCTAAATTTCACGTAGATCTAACCCAAACTTTGGTGCTTTTGTGGCTTGGAGCGGTTGCTAGCGGGGTTGGCTATTTTATGTGGAACAAAGGCGCTTGCGAGGTCGATAGCGGCGTGCTTGCTATCATGAACAACGCCCTCATACCAGCTGCTATCATTGTAAATTTAGTCTTTTGGCAAAAGGACACTAATCTAACAAGGCTCATTTTGGGCGCTGTGATAATGTATATCTCGCTATTAATTCACAATAGAGTGATGAAATTTTACGGCGTAAAGGCCGCGTGAGGTTAAATTTAGGGTTAAATTTGAGCTATTTAAGCGCCTTGCATCTTTACAAGCTGGGCGTTTAGCTGCATTATCTGAGCAAAGATAGCTCCCTTTTTGGTCTGAAGCGAGGCGACCAGCTCTTTTGCGTATGGATTTTTGCTCGCACTTGCTTGCTTTATCGCAGCTTCAATCTCTTTTAGCTGTTTTTGCAGTTTTTCTAACTGCTTTTTTATGACATCGGCGCTACTCTCGCTCTTATTATTTGTCTCGCTAACTAAATTTGAAGCATCATGTAAAATAGCGCTTTTGTCGCTTTGTAAATTTTCGCTCTTTGAATTTGCTTCATCAGCCTTTAAATTTGCGCTGTTTGAAGAGCTATTTTTAGTTAAATTTATAAAATTTGAGTTTATCTGCATCGCCACACCTTTAAATTTAAAAGCATATCGGCAAATTTAAATAAATTTTGACTACGAAAAATTTAGCAAAAAGAGCAAAAACGATGCCACGCCAAAGAGCGGTGGCAAAAATGCTGCTGGCTTAAATTTAACGCATAAAAGCGTGATGGCGTTATAGAGTAAAAAGACAAATGTGCTTATGTGAAGGCTGTTTGAGCTTAGTCTAAAAGCTAGCATCTTGCTTAAAATTTCATCAAAAATGTCGCCATATCCAAAGAGATGAAGTAAAAAGCTTAGCGGATAAAATATGCCAAATAGGTAGTTGATAGCTAGCACGCTAAACTGTAAGAGGCTAATGAGCGGGAAAAAGTAAAGCACCGCAACCTCCATAGCAAAAAAGACATATAAATTTAAAAGTAGCGAGTTTGCTAGCAGGCTAAATTTTGGCGCAAAGTATAAAAGATAGACGAAGATATAAAAGACGCCAAGGCATGAAAAATAAAAGCCAACACTAAAAAGAAGCTGCGGAAATAGGGCGACGCTAAATAAAATAACGCCAAAGAGCGTGTAGAAATTTAAGATCTTTATCTTTTTGCAGATCATGTAAAAGCCAGCCACGCTCATCAAAAATGCCCGCAAAAAGCTTGCTATAAAGCCGATCATGTAAAAATAAAAGCAAAGCACCAAAAATATGACGATGGTAAAGTCAAAAATGTATGAGCGGTAAGGCATATATCTTGCGTAGATGGGCTTAAAAACGAGCTTTAAAATAAAAAAGCAAACTGCGCTTATGACGCCAAGATGATAGCCGCTAATGGCGATGAGGTGCGCCACGCCCCAGTTTGAGACGTCATCTCTTAGCTCGCCAAAGACATTTGTGCCAAGAAAGAGCGCTGAGAAAAGCTGCGAAATTTTAGCGTTTTCGTGCTGGGTGGAGATGAAATTTATGGCTCTTTGCCTTAGACTCTCGTCTTTTTTGATGACAGCTCTATCGTAGCTTGGCATGTAAAATGAGCCAGAAAGATAGTCCATGAAGCTAACGTCTATTGGCTGAACGCTAAGCATCATGACGTCATAAAGGCTGATCTCATCTTTTTTAGAAGCGGTTGTGTAAAAGCTAAAATTTGAAGTATCGATCCTAATGATTTGGCGCTTTTTGCCGTTTTTCTCTTTGGTGAAATTTACGCTTACTTTGCCTAGGACGTCTTGCTCGCCAAGCTCCATAAAAGCGCTATATTCATGAAGTTTAAGCGCTAAATTTAGACAAAAAAGCAAAAGGCAAAGCAGGAGAAAGTAAAATATACGCCTGCTTTTTGGCAAATTTACTCTTTAAATTCAGTTGATTGCACCGGTGTGGTGGCGATATCGCAAAAGCGCGAGTACTGCTTTTGAAATAGCACGTCGATAGATCCCACTTCGCCGTTTCTATTTTTGCCAACTATTATCTCGGCGTTTTCTTGAAGCTTGTTAAAAACATGCTCGCTTTTATACTCTTTGCCCTCGGCCGCTGCCTTGCTCTTTTTCTCGTTCTCCTCTTGCTCCAGATAGACCTCGTGCCTATAGACAAAAAGGATGATGTCGGCGTCTTGCTCGATCGCGCCTGACTCTCTTAGGTCACTTAGCATAGGGCGCTTATTTGCGCGTGCTTCAAGGCCGCGGTTTAGCTGTGAAAGTGCGATGATAGGCATATCCAGCTCGCGCGCTAGAAGCTTTAAGCCACGAGAAATTTCAGCTATTTGTATGTGGCGATCGGCGTAGTTGTTTGTACTCATCATAAGTCCGATGTAGTCGATGACGCAGAGTGAAATTTCAGGGTGAGCTGACTTTAGCTTGCGAAGCTGCGTCCTTACTTGGTGGATATTTACGTAGCCGCTATCGTGCACGAAGAGTTTGGCGTGCGAAAAGTCGCTGCATGCGTGGCTAAAGTGAGCGAGCTTCTCGTCGTCCAGGGTCGCTGTCATTATCTCTTGAAGTGGGATCGAGGTCTTGTCTGCTAGCATCCTCATCATGATCTGCTCTGCTGGCATCTCAAGTGAGAAAAAGACGACGCCAGCACCACTTTTTAAAACGTGCCCCATGAAATTTAGACAAAGCGTCGTTTTACCCATGCCAGGGCGTGCTGCGATGATGATGAGGTCGCCATTTTTAAAGCCTTTTATCATCTCATTTAGCTTTTTAAAGCCGGTGTTTAGTCCGATGATATCGCGCTCATTTAGGGCTACTTGCTTTTGCATGTGCACGATCAAGCTTTTTATGATATCTTCGCTATCTCTGATGCTGCCAGTGCCGTTGCCATCAACAAGAGAGTAAAACTCTTGACTTAGCTCATCGACCATATCGCGGCTAGCTTTGTCTTCATTTACCTTACTTGGGATGTCGTGAGCGATCTTTACTAGACTTCGTTTGATCGATTTTTCTTTTAGCTCGTTTGCGTATCTTTGGATGTCGATGATCGAGTTTGTAGCCAAAATGCTCGCCATGACGTTGTAATCGTAGTTTTCGCCAAGCTTGTTTTTGATAAATGTCGATGCGATAGGCACGTCGCCGTTTAGACAATCAACCATCGCTTTGTAAATTTGAGCGTGAGCCTTTAGGTAAAAGTCCCCAGCCTTTATAGTGTCAAAAATTTCACCCAAAGCGTCGTTGTTTGCGATGATCGAGCTTAGTATGGCTCGCTCCATATCAAGGTCGTAAAGGTTGCTAAATTCTATCTCGTTAAGTCTCTCTTTTGCCACTGCTTTATCCTCTGCTCTTTATCTCGTCGTTGATCTCTTGTAAAAATCTATCCACAAGCTCGCTCTCAGGCAGCCTTGCGACCACTTCGCCGTGTCGCATGATCATGCCATTTCCCTTGCCAAAGGCTATGGCTACGTCTGCGCCTTTTGCCTCGCCGATAGCATTTACCACACAGCCCATAACTGAGACGTTTAGCGGCTCTTTTATCCCTTTTGTCTTTTCTTCTACGAGCTTTACTGCAGCCATGAGGTCAGCCTGCAAACGCCCACAAGTTGGGCATGAGATGATGTTTAGCCCCTCTTTTTGACGGCCGCTATCTTTTAAGATCGCCTTTGCGACTTTGATCTCCTCTTCAAGCTCGCCAGTGATGCTAACTCTCATCGTATCGCCGATACCCTCAAGTAGTAACCCACCAAGTGCGATTGCGGACTTGATAGTCGCGTGAAATGTCGTACCTGCCTCTGTTACGCCTAGATGAAATGGGTAGTTTGTCTTTGGGCGAAGCGCTCTATATGCTTGCATCGTGCGCTCGACGTCGCTTGATTTGAGCGAAATTTTAATATCCGTAAAGTCAAAATCCTCAAGAAGCTTGATGTTGTATAAGGCACTCTCCACCATAGCCTCCACCGTGCGGCCGTAGCGGTCTTCAAACTGCTTTTCAAGCGAGCCAGAATTTACGCCTATGCGGATCGGTAAATTTCGCTGTTTGCAGGCATCAACGACTGCTTTTATATTTTTAGCTGAGCCTATGTTGCCGGGGTTTATGCGGATAGCATCGACAAATTCGCTAACGATGAGCGCGTAGGTGTGGTTAAAATGTATGTCTGCAACGACTGGGATGGGTGAGCCTGCGACGATCTGCTTTAGCGCGCTGGCGTCCTCTTTGTCAAAAACTGCGCAGCGCACGATGTCACAGCCTGCAAAGTATAGCCTTTGTATCTGCTCAAGCGTGCCTTTTACGTCCTTTGTCTTTGAAAATGTCATCGACTGCACGGAGATCGGTGCGTCACCGCCTATTAAAACATCGCGAATTTTTATCTGTTTTGTCGGGTATCGTTGCAAAATTTTGCCTTTAAATTTTATTGGGGATTATATAAAATCTTGGCTTTTAAATAAATTTGTTTAGCACTAATCCCCAAAAACTTCGCGTCTGTATTCTTGCGTATTTATAAATTTGCTTCTAAGGCTCTTTTGCTTTTCTATGTGGGTATCAATGTTTTTACTAGTTATTTCTACGCCAAAATCTTTGTGTTCGCTTTTGCCCATAAGTCTATCTAATACTATATTTCCAAGTTCAGGCGTATAGTGACTACTTTCAAAATAATATTTCATTTTGGCACTATCTGTAGGTATTTTTTCGCTGGTTATATTGTGATAAACGGCAAAATCAACTACTCTAAATGGTTTTTTATTATATTTTTTAGCCACTTTTTCTACTGTTAAAACAATATCCTTTTTCCATTTATACCAAGCATCAAGTCCAATAAAATAATCAAGGGACTCCCAAAGTCTTATATGAGAAGGATTGAAGATTATATCCATATCTATGTCGTTGTTATAGGCTATTTCTAAAAGATCCTCAAAATCTTGAGTGCTACTTTTACCAGTATTTGTATATGTGTAATTTTTTGAGTTCTTTTTGTAATAGTTTTTTTCTACTGATTTGAAAGTCTCTTTGTAATCTTTAACTTTAGCTAATGGTATAGCGTTACCGTTATCTAAAACAGTGGACTCTCCTATTCCTAATATCGTTTTTAAACTATCTTTTAATGCATCTATACTAAATATATACTTCATTAAGTTAGTGTTGTTTTCTATTTCACTCCCTTCTTTATCTTTTGTACTAAACATTAAATAATCTAGCCCCAATAAGGCATATTTTAAATTTTCTTGTTCGATTGACAATTTAAGCAATCTTTTGTTTTCATATATAGTTCCAGATGGAATCGCAAGATTATATGAAGGCTTTTTAAAGTATTTATGATTGGCGTCTAAACCATGTTTTGGTCTTGAAGTTCCTAAAATAATCGAAGATGGTTTTACCTGTGCTATTCTTATTGGTTCTATCTCTCTTAACTTTTGATAAGCGGATGTCTTTGGAAAATTAAATGCATGCGTTTCATATATATCATATGGATTG
>NZ_PPCG01000052.1 GCF_002913745.1 Campylobacter concisus | reverse complement strand
TAATAAGACTTATGAGTTATGTGGCTTAATCTTATTATGTGGTAAAATATTTTAAGAATAAATTTGTTAATGGTAAAAATCTTATATCTGGATATAAAATTTTTAGATGCAAATTTGTCTTGCTATCACAAGTGTATGAAGATATACTAAACATAGATTATATAAACAAAAAAGAATTTCTTGTTTCATCATAAGAGTATGAGTCTAGGTGTCAAAACATTAAAAATACAAAAAAATTGTGTTAAATCCTATTAAGCCTATAAAAGAAAATCTATTTAAGTTCTGTTGAGGCTAATACAAAAATACAGAAAAGAAAAAGTTATAAATATAAAATAATCATTGCCAATATAATAAAATTAAAAATAAATTTTTTGTCTATAAGAATAGTTTTTAAATTTTTTCTTTTAAGGGTTAAAATTGCTCTTTTAAATTTTTGGCTATGATTTGCCATTCCTTTGCGAGCTTTTCAAGGCTAAATTTAGCATTTGCAGGGCTGGTTGATGGTAGTTTTATAACTTCATTTTTTGTCGCTTTTATGATCCCACTCTCTAAATATTTTTTGCAAATTTCATAAGCTTTGCCGCCGTTTGCATAGACTTGCCTGATATTTGCCTCTTTAAATATCGGCTTTAAATTTGCAGGCACGATCTTGCTCATCTTAGCGTCGCTTGAGCCCTCTATCTCGCATGATATCGCCGCGTCATATATCGCGATGTGATGAGAAAGTAGAAATTTTATCTTTTCATCTGTGCTTTCTGGCACACCAGCATTTAAAATCCCAGCCAACACCCGCCAAAAGCGGTTTTGCGGATTTGTATAGTAAAAGCCAAATTTACGAGAGATGACAGAAGGAAAAGAGCCAAGGATCAAAATTTTAGAGTTTTTATCAAAGATTGGCTTAAAAGGGTGCGTTTGGCTCATTTTTAACCTTTTAAATTTGAAAATTTAGCCGCAAAAAACGGCTAAATTTAAAGAAATTTTCTCTTGCCGTTTAAATTTGGCAAGAGAAATTTAAATTTACTCAGCACTTTGCGCAGCTTTGCTGCTCTCTATTTCGTCGCTAAAGTCAGCTAGGCTAAGGCGTTTTAGCTGGCGGTAGCGTCTTTGCGCGTCAGCTTTGTTTTTAGCTAGTAGCTCGTCAGCGTGCTCAGGGTTGGTTTTCTTAAGCGAGTTGTAGCGAACTTCGTTTAGCAAAAACTCTTCATAAAGCGACCAGTCTGGCTCTTTTGAGGTGATTTTGAGCGGATTTTGTCCCTCTTTTAAAAGGCGCGGATCATATAGATATGTCGGCCAGTATCCGCATTTTGTGGCGAGTTCGCCTTGGCCGCCTGACTGCGATAAACCGCCTTTGATGCCGTGAGCGATGCACGGAGAGTAGGCGATGATGAGGCTTGGGCCATCATACGCTTCAGCTGCTGCGATCGCTTTTATCACGTTTGCTTGGCTTGCGTTTGAGTTGATCTGCGCTACAAAAATGTTGCCGTAAGTCATCGCGATGTAGCCAAGGTCCTTTTTCTGAGCTGGCTTGCCGCTAGCTGTAAATTGCGCTATCGAGCCTGCGCGGCTTGATTTAGAGCTTTGGCCGCCAGTGTTTGAATAAACTTCGGTGTCAAGCACTAGCACATTTACGTTCTCGCCGCTTGCTAGCACGTGGTCAAGTCCGCCAAAGCCGATGTCATACGCCCAGCCGTCGCCGCCGATGATCCATTGCGACTTTTTGACAAGGAATTTCTTAAGCTCTAAAATTTCTTTCACGCCTGGCGCGTTTAAATTTTGCTCTAAAATAGGCAATAAATTTTTCGTGATCTCTTGTGTTTTAACGCCATCATTTTTGAAATTTATCCAGTCATTGTAAAGCGCTGAAAGTGCGTTTGGCACGCTATCTATGTTGTTTCTCATTATATCTTCGATGCGGTGGCGCATAGTCTCCATCGCTACGTTCATACCCATGCCAAACTCAGCATTATCTTCAAATAGCGAATTTGCCCACGCAACGCCCTTGCCTTCGTCATTTGTGGTGTATGGAGTAGATGGAGCTGAGCCGCCATATATCGAGCTACAACCAGTCGCGTTTGCTACGATCATACGCTCGCCAAAGAGCCTTGTTATAAGCGTGATATACGGAGTTTCGCCGCATCCCGGGCAAGCGCCGTGGAATTCAAAGAGTGGCTTAGCAAAGCCAACGCCTTTAACGCTCTCTTTATTCATTAGATCGTCTTTGTAAGCGACCTTTTTAAATAGATAATCAGCATTTTCTTGCTCGTTTTTGCTTAGCTCTTCTTCAAGCGGCACCATGACGAGCGATTTTTCTTTGCTTGGGCAGTTTTGCGCGCATAGCTCGCAGCCGGTGCAGTCTAGCGGGCTTACTTGGATTTTATATTTTAGTCCCTTGACCTCTTTGCCTTTGGCCTCTAGGTTGTGCTCTTTTACGCCATCTGGGGCTGCGCTAAGCTCGTTTTCGTCTATCAAAAATGGCCTGATTACAGCGTGTGGGCAGACAAATGCGCACTGGTTGCACTGGATGCAGTTTTGCTCGATCCATTTTGGCACCATGACGCCAACGCCGCGTTTCTCGTAGGCCGTCGTGCCAGCTTCAAAGTGGCCGTCCTCGTAGCCTATGAAGGCTGAGACTGGCAGGCTGTCACCGCGAGCCGCATTTATCGGTTTTACGACGTTTTCGATGAAGCTGTTGCCGATGTATTTTTCATCTTTTTGCTCATCATCTACTAAATTTGCCCACGCAGGATCGACTGGCACTTTTATGAGCCCATTTGCGCCAACGTCGATAGCGTTGTAGTTCATCTGTACGATCGCCTCGCCTTTTTTAGCGTAGGCTTTGTGCGCGTATTCTTTCATATATTTTTGCGCATCTTCAAATGGTATGATGTTGGCAAGCTTGAAAAATGCCGACTGCATTATGGTATTTGTGCGGTTTTTAAGGCCTATGTCGTGTGCTAGCTTTGTTGCGTTTATGATGTAGAAATTTATATTTTTGCTAGCTAAAATTTTCTTAACTTTATTTGGCAGTTTCGCTATGGTCTGTTCTGCGTCCCAGATAGAGTTTAGTAAAAATGTGCCGTTTTCTCTGATGCCGTCAATGACATCGTAAATTTCAAGATATGCTGCGACTGAGCAGGCTACAAAGTGCGGATTCGAGACGAGATAGGTCGAGCGGATCGGCTTTTTGCCAAAGCGAAGGTGCGAGCGCGTGTAGCCGCCTGATTTTTTACTATCGTAGGCAAAATATGCCTGCGCGTAAAGATCAGTCTTATCGCCGATGATCTTAATAGAATTTTTGTTTGCGCCCACGGTGCCATCAGCGCCAAGGCCGTAAAATAAGCACTCTTTAACGCTCTCATCACTTAGTGAAATTTTCTCTCCAGTAGGTAGCGAGGTAAAAGTGACGTCATCGACGATGCCCACTGTAAAGCCATCTTTTGGCTCACTTTGGTTTAAATTTTCAAATACAGCTAGCATCTGCGCAGGATCGACGTCCTTTGAGCTTAGGCCGTATCTACCGCCAACTATGATCGGAGCGTCTTTTTGGCCGTAAAATGCAGCTTTTATATCAAGATATAGCGGCTCGCCAAGGCTGCCAGGCTCTTTTGTGCGGTCAAGAACGGCTATTTTTTTCACGCTCTTTGGCATCACGTCAAAGAGATACTTCGTGCTAAATGGGCGGTACAAATGCACCTTGATGATGCCCACCTTTTCGCCTTTTGCGTTTAGATAATCAACGACCTCTTCAAGAGTTTGCGTCACTGAGCCCATAGCCACAATGACGCGCGTAGCCTCAGGGTCGCCGTAGTAGTTAAATGGCTTGTAGTCGCGGCCAGTGATCTTTGAAATTTCAGCTAGGTAGTTTGCCACGATGTCTGGCACTGCGTCATAAAAGCGGTTGCTTAGCTCTCTTGTTTGAAAGTAGATATCGTCATTTTGCGCTGTGCCTCTTGTTTTTGGGCTCTCTGGATTTAGCGCTTCGTCTCTAAATTTCTGTAGCGCCTCTCTGTCAAGAAGTCTGTCAAAGTGCGCGTAGTCCATCACTTCTACTTTTTGAATTTCATGGCTCGTTCTAAAGCCATCAAAGAAGTGTAAAAATGGCACACGGCCCTTGATCGCCGCTAAATGCGCCACGCCAGCGATGTCCATCACCTCTTGCACTGAGCCGCTTGCTAGCATAGCAAAGCCAGTTTGGCGACAGGCATAGATGTCTTGGTGGTCGCCAAATATTGAAAGTGCTTGCGCTGCTAGTGATCGAGCTGAGACGTGGATGACGCCAGGGAGGAGCTGGCCTGCTATCTTATACATATTTGGAATTTTTAAAAGTAGGCCTTGAGAAGCTGTGTAGGTCGTAGTTAGGGCGCCAACTTGTAGCGAGCCATGCACCGTGCCAGCTGCGCCACCCTCGCTTTGCATCTCGACTACTTTTACTGGCATACCAAATAAATTTTTCTTGCCCTGCGCTGCCCAAAGGTCAGTGTAGTCAGCCATAGGCGAGCTAGGAGTGATAGGGTAAATTCCAGCTACTTCGGTAAATGCGTATGACGCGTAAGCTGCGGCCTCGTTTCCGTCCATAGTTTTCATTATTTTTGACATATTTCCGCCTTAAAATTATCTTAAAAATGGCTTTATTATAAAAGAAAAATCCAAAATTTGTCATTAATCTCTATCATTAAAAAAATTAAAATTTATAAATAACTAAGATGTAAGTCAAATTTTAATATTGTAGGGGCAAAGTAAAAAGGATGAAATTTTGATAAATATTCATAAAATAGCCTATTTAAGGGTTATCGCGCTAGCTTTTGCAGCTTTTATATTTAATACAACTGAGTTCGTGCCAGTGCCGCTTTTAAGCGACATAGCAAAGGATTTTGGCATGAGTACGGCTGATACTGGGCTCATCATCACGATATATGCGTGGAGCGTGACGATACTCTCGCTACCTTTTATGCTGCTAACTGCAAATTTAGAGCGAAGGTCGCTACTTTTAAAGGTTTTTATCATTTTTGTCGCTTCTCACGCACTTTGCGCTGTTGCTTGGAATTTTACTGTTTTAGTCATAGCTCGCGTGCTAATAGCCATCTCGCACGCCATATTCTGGTCGATCACCGCCTCGCTTGCCGTTAGGGTGGCACCTATCAATAAAAGCTCGCAAGCTCTGGGACTTTTAGCGCTTGGCACATCGATGGCGATGATACTTGGTTTGCCACTTGGCAGGATTTTAGGCGATAGCTTGGGCTGGCGTGTCACATTTGGACTTATAGGGATCTTTGCTGTGGGCGTTGGCGCTTGGCTATATAAAATTTTGCCACTTTTGCCTAGCAAAAACTCAGGCTCGCTAAAGAGCTTACCAGAGCTTGCTAGAAATGGCTTTTTGATGGTGATATTTTTGCTAACTGCTATCGTTATCAGCGCGCATTTTAGCACCTATAGCTACATCGAGCCGTTTGCTAAAGATATTAGCGGCTTTGATGGTAAATTTATCACCATATTTTTGCTTTTGTTTGGCGTAGCCGGTATCGTAGCAAGCGTGCTTTTCTCTAAATTTTATAAGCTCATACCAAATTCTTTTACAGCTATCTCAATAGCGATCATTTTAGCCTGTTTGCTTGTGCTAAATTTGATCGCTACAAATGAGAGCTTGATGCTTGCGCTTGCCTTTATCTGGGGGCTTGGCATAGCTGGGATAAATATGAGCTTTCAGATAAAGGTGTTAAACTTAGCCTCAAACGCCACAGACGCTGCGATGGCGATATATTCAGCCATTTATAACATTGGCATAGGAGCTGGCGCGCTAATAGGTCATCAAACGATAGTTCATCTTGGCGAGCAAAATATCGGCAACGTTGGTAGCATTTTTGCAGCGACTGGACTTGTCATCTTTCTCGTTGCATCGGTTAAATTTAAAAAGGCTAATTAAATTTAGCCTTTTTAAAAAACCAAAAACGTTACAAATTTCTACAAATAAGTGATAATAAATATCATAACTAAGAATAATTTTAGCTAAGCTTTTTTATAATCGTTATCAGAAATCGAATAAATTTTAGGAGCTTGTTATGTCAGTTTTAGTTATCGGAGCAGATGAGATCACGCCTATTAAGGCTGTTTTGCATGATTTGGGAGCTGAGAAGATAGAGCACTGGGACGCTAGAAACGAAAACCGCGTAAATCGCAAGCCGATCCCACAAGACACCGAGTGCGTGGTGATGCTAACTAGCTTTTTAAACCACAACACGATGAAGACTATTAAAACTCAAGCAAAAAAGAGAAATATCCCTATCGTTTGTGCAAAAAGAAGCGTTAGTTGCGTATTTTGCGAGTATTGTAAGGTCTTTGGCCTAGATAAGGAATTTGGATGCAAAGAATAATCGATGAAGTTCGGGTTTTTATCAGATATTGGCGAAATAACTCCAAGTATTTTTGCAAAGCTTGACAAGCTTTCGCGTGCGAAAATTTTCATCGCACTTTATAATGTCGGCGTAGAGAGCGAGCTAAAGATCCCGCTTTCTTACGCTAAATTTCTAAATTTCAAAGACATTTTTGAGGCTAGGATAAATTTCTTACTGCGTGATAAATTTTTAAATTTCAAACCAGTTGATAGCTTTTGCATACCTTCAAACGTCGTTATAAATGCTTATTTGAAAAATGATTTTAAAGGGTTGAGATTTGTAGCAAAAGAGCCAAAGATGGCAGCTGCAAAGATGATAAAGATGCTTTATAGAAGCGGGGAATTTGAGTTTTTCATTGACGCGGCGCAGATGTTTTGCCAGTTTGTTTATGATAAAATACGCCTCCGCCATCAGGACAAAGAGGTCGTGCTAAATGGTGGTGTCATCTCAGTAAAAAAAGATGGCAAAAATTTACTCAGCGTCATGCCAAGCTTTAAAAGGGTGAGCTTTGATGATATGAGAAATTTAAACGACGATATCGATGCAGCCGTTTGCGCGCTTGGTCACGAGTGCGAGATGGTCTATATCGTTTGCCCTAGAAATGAGGAATTTAGGCGGCACGTTGAGGTTAGGCACTGCTTTGCAAGAGGGTGCATAAAGCTCGTGCCTTATACGATTATTAGTAAAATTTTTTAAAAAGGATAGAAATGATAGGTATAGTTTATGGAAGCAGCATGGGAAATACCGAAGATGCAGCAAAACTTATAAGCGAGGGCTTGGGGCTTGAAAATGAGCTTTTAAACGTCTCTGACGTGGACGGGGCAAAGATAAATAGCTTTGATAAGCTCATCCTTGGCACATCGACTTGGGGTAGCGGTGATCTTCAAGATGACTGGGATGCGTTTGATTTTAAAGCGTTAAATTTAAGCGGTAAAACGGTCGCTGTTTTTGGCATGGGCGATAGCGAGAGCTACTCTGATGAGTACTGTAACGGCATGGCAAAGCTTTACGATGAGGTCGTAAAAGCAGGTGCAAAAGTAGTTGGCGAAGTTAGCACTGATGGATATACATTTGATGGCTCTGATGCCGTAAGAAATGGTAAATTTGTAGGTCTAGCGCTTGATGCTGATAACCAGAGCGACAAAACTGAGGGTAGAATTTTAGCTTGGATCGAGCAGATAAAACCGTACTTTGCGTAATAAATTTAGCTAGATCTTCTAGCTAAATTTATATATCCATAGCTGAGATGAAGCTTTTTATCCTCTCATTTTGGCTGTTAAAAAACTCATCTACCAAGCCATCAAATGCGATCACACCTTTATCTAAAAACAAAATTCTATCAGCTATCTTTCTAGCAAAATTCATATTATGAGTGACGATGATCATGGACTTTTTCTCTTTTGCAAGAGATAAGATGACCTTTAAAACTTCAGCCTCAAGCTCTGGATCAAGCGCACTTGTAGGCTCGTCAAGTAGCAAAAAGTATGGATTTACAGCTAGCGCTCTAGCTATGGCCACGCGCTGTGCTTGTCCGCCTGAGAGCCTGTTTGGATAGGTGTCTTCTTTATGGCTAAGCCCTACTTTAGATAAAAGCTCTTTTGCCTCTTTTATCGCTTCGTTTTTATCCTTTTTTTGAACGTAGATCGGAGCTTCAGTGACATTTTGAAGCGCTGTTAGGTGCGGAAAGAGGTTGAAACTTTGAAAGACCATGCCTGTTTTTTTACGAATTTCTAAAAGCTCTTTTGAGCTTAGCCTCTCTTTAAAATTTACACTCCTATCATCTACCTCTAAAGTGCCACTTTGTGGGATCTCAAGTAAATTTATGCATCTAAGAAGTGTTGATTTGCCACAACCAGATGAGCCAACTATCACGGTCGTTTGCCCCTCTTTAAAGCTTGTATTTATGTTATCTAGCACCAAATGATCGCCGTAAGATTTGCTTATATTTTTAAAATTTATAGCCATTAGACATACCTTGAGACAGCTTTTTCAAGCCTTGATTGAAGATAGGTTAAGAGTGTGCAAACCACTAGATAGATAAGTGCTGCTAGGATGTAGAGGATGAGTGGCTCAAAGGTCCTTGCTGCGATCCTTTGAGCGACCATAAACATATCAACCATCGTTATAGAAGCTGCTAGTGAAGTGTCTTTAACAAGGCCTATAAATGTGTTAGAAAGCGGTGGCAGAGAGATCCTTACTGCTTGAGGTGCGATGATACGCTTTAAAATTTGATAGTGCGTCATGCCAAGCGATGTGGCAGCCTCCCACTGACCTTTTGGCACAGAAAGAATGGCAGCCCTTACGGACTCAGACGCATAAGCACCCACGTTTAGACTAAATGCAATAGTCGCCGCGCTCCAAGTATCAAGCGTGACACCGATGCTAGGAAGTCCGTAAAATACGATAAAAAGCTGCACAAGAAGCGGCGTACCGCGAAATATCCAAACGTAGGTGGCAAATATAAATTTTAAAATTTTTATATTTGAAAGCCTTGCTACTGCTGTGATAATGGCGATGACAAGCCCTAGCGAAAACGAGATCAATGTAAGCGGAATCGTTACTTTTAAAAGTGCGATGATCATCGGTAGTGTCGAGCTTGAAACAAGCTCGATCACTCTATCTAAATTTTCCATTTTTGCCTTGTTGGTTTATAAATTTATTTTGAGACGTCTTTGCCAAAGTAGCTTTTTGAGATAGCTTCTAGTTTGCCTTCTTTTGAAAGTTCGTTTAAAGCATCTGAAATTTGCTCTGCAAGCTCGGCGTTATCTTTTTTAACAGCTGCTGCTGTGTAGTCTTTCTCATCAAGTGAGGCGGCTATCTTTACAGGTGCGTTTGGACGCTCTTTGATGAAGTCGTAAAATACGATGTTATCTCTTACAACAGCATCTACGCGTCTTGATATAAGAAGCTCCATACTTTTAGCAAAACTGTCTGTTACGACGTGTTCAGCGCCATATTTTACGGCGACTTTCGCCCAGTTGCTCGTAGCTGAGTCGGCATTTCTTTTGCCTTTTAGATCAGCAAAGCTTTTTATGTCGTTATTATCTTTTCTAGTGATGATAGCGCCAAATGTCACAGTATAAGGCACCGAAAAAGCATACTTTTTCTTTCTCTCATCAGTTATGCTTACTTGATTAAACACCACGTCTGCTTTGCCAGCGTCAAATGCTGCTAGCATAGCGTCCCAAGGAGCTGTTAGAAACTCAACTTTTAAATTTAACTTTTGCGCTACTGCTCTTGCGATATCTACGTCGTATCCTACTAGCTCATTTTTGTCATTATAAAATGTAAAAGGCGCGTAAGTGCCTTCTGTTGCTACTGTTAGCACGCCATCTTTTATAGTTTTTGCTTGCAAATTTAAAGCCATTGCAAGCACGGCTACTACTTTTAATAAATTTGTAAATTTCATTTTGATCCTTTATTTTGAAATATCTTTTCCAAAATATTTCATCGAAATTTCGCTTATCTTGCCTTCGGCTTTTAGCTCATCAAGCGCTTTGTTTATCGCTTCTAGTAGCTCGGTGTTGCCTTTTTTAAGAAGTGCAGCTGTTGGCATCGGCTCATTGCTAGTATATGCGATCTTTAGCGGTGCATTTGGGCGTTGTTTGATGTAGTCAAAAAATGTGACGTTGTCATTTATCGTATCGTCAGCTCTTTTTGAGATGATAAGCTCCACGCCTTTACTAAAGCCATCGGCTACGACCACTGTTGCGCCATTTTTCTCAGCTATCGCTGCCCAGTTGCTAGTTGCAGAGTGCACGCTTTTTTTGCCCTTTAGATCAGCAAAACTTTTGATGTCGTTATTGTCTTTATGCACGACAATTACTGGATATGGCATAGTGTAAGGCACGCTCATGTCATACTTTTTCTTTCTATCTTCGTTTATGCTAACTTGGTTAAACACTACGTCTGCTTTGCCAGCGTCAAATGCAGCTAGCATCGCGTCCCATGGAGCTGTTAGAAACTCTATCTTTAAATTTAGCTTCTTTGCAACAGCTTTTGCGATATCTACGTCATATCCTACTAGCTCGCCCTTTTCATCATAAAATGAATAAGGCGAGTAAGTGCCTTCAGTTGCAACTATAAGCTCGCCTTTTTTGATAGTTGAAGCATTTAAATTTAAAGCTAAAAAAGCACCTGCGATAAAGCCAAAAATGGGCTTAAAATTCATTAATTCTCCTTATTTAGAAATGTCTTTGCCGAAGTATTTAAGCGAAATTTCGCTTAAAACTCCTTCTTTGCTAAGCTCATTTAGGGCATTATTTATCTTATTTAGTAGCTCTTTGTTACCTTTTTTAACAATCGCAGCCGTATACATCGGCTCATCGCCAGCTTCGATGATCTTTATAGGGGCGTTTGGATGTTGTTTGATGTAGTCGTAAAACATCACCGCATCATCTATCGTATCATCAGCTCTTTTTGTGATGATCAAATTTATCTGATCGCTCAAACTATCGGTCACAACTAGCTTAGCGCCATATTTTTCAACTGTTGGTATCCACATGCTATTTACTGAATGCACACTTCTTTTGCCTTTTAGATTAGCAAAACTTTTGATGTCACTATTATCTTTATGCACGACGATAGCCGAGTAAGAGACCATATATGGCACGCTGTAGTCATACTTTTTCTTTCGCTCGTCGGTTATACTTACTTGGTTAAACACCACGTCCGCCTTGCCAGCATCAAATGCCGCAAGCATCGCATCCCATGAAGCTTCGATAAATTTTGGCTTTACGCCTAGTTTTTTAGCCACGGCTCTTGCTACCTCCACGTCATAGCCCATTAGCTCATCTTTTTCATTGTGAAATGAAAATGGCGAATAAACGCCTTCTGTTGCTATCCTTATGACGCCATCTTTTTTGATCTGCTCGTAAGAATTTGCCAAGGCAGAATTTAAAGAGAGCAAACAGCCAACTACGCATAGCGCACCAAATTTAAAAGCACTAGAAAATTTCATACAAAACTCCTTATAAAAAATAAAATCAATAACGGAATTTGCAAAAAAAGATAAATTTAAGATTTATGCAAATGTCAGTCGCAACTGCGACCTAGGTAATATTTTGGTGCTATTTTATCACAAAAATAAAAGGGCGGCAGCTCACTCCGCTAAAAGTGAGACCGCTAGAGCTTTAACGCCCTTAAAATCAACCTTGCCGCTTGCAAGCGTTGGGATATCATCAACGATAAATATATAGCTTGGCATCATGATCTGAGCTAAGTTGCTCTCTTTTAAAATTTGCTCGATATTCTCAGGCTCTGTGCCGCTTTTTACTAAAAGTGCGATCGCTTCGCCCTTTTTACTATCTGGCACGTTTGCACTGCTAAAGACGACGTCGCCCCCAAGCACCTTTGTAAGCTCTTCTTCGACACTTCCAAGGCTTATCATCTCGCCGCCTATCTTAACAAATCTTGAGTATCTATCTACGATAAATACAAAGCCGTTTTCATCGATGTGGCCTTTATCGCCAGTTTTATAGTATCTTACGCCATCAATGTGCGTGATGACCTCGCTTGTTTTGGCCTCGTCGTTTAGATAGCCCTTCATTACCTGCGAGCCGCCGATGACGATGAGTCCGTCTGTGCCAGTTTCTAGCTCTTCAAGCGTCTCTGGGTCGATTATTTTTATGATAGTGCCAGGCAGAGGCATGCCAACGCTGCCAGGTCTATTAAATGTAAGCTCTTTTAGGCTCTCTTTTTCTAGGATATTTGGCATATTTACAGCAGCTACTGGCGCCGTTTCGGTCGCGCCATAACCTTCATAAATTTCTATGCCAAATTTGAGCTTAAACTCGTCTTTTATCTCAGGTTTTAGCTTTTCAGCCCCAGCTACGACCATTCTGGCACTTTGAAACATCAGCGGATGAAGCTTTTTGTTTCTGGTGTAGAGCCTAAAAAACGTTGAGGTGCCAAAAATGATGCTAGCGCTGTGTCTTGCGGCCATTTTGCCGACAGTTGCTCCGTCTGTTGGGTCAGGCACGCTTATCATTTTTATGCCTTCGCAAAGCGGCATGAGCGTGGTGACTGTTAGTCCAAATGAGTGAAATACAGGGAGTGAGTTTAAGATCACGTCATCTTTTTTGAAATTTAGAAGTTCGCTTATTTGCTTAATGTTTGCAAGTAAATTTTTATGGCTTAGCTCGATGCCTTTTGGCTCGCCTTCGCTGCCGCTACTAAATAAAATGGTGGCCGTATCCTCTAAGCTTACACGCTTAAAATAGCAAAGCTTAATAAGCCAAGTTGGAGCAAAAAAGGCAGTTAAAAGCGTTAGAAATTTCTCTTTTTTTGAGACGCTAGCTGAGAGATCTTCTGCAAATTTAGCCTTTTCGCTCATCGCATCTTTTAGATCAAAGCCCTTAAGTGCGAGCTTTTCAAGAAATTTGCTAGAGGTGATGACTGTGTTTATATTTGCCTTTCTTAGGGCGTGATTTAGCGAGGTAGCATTAAGCGTATAGTTTAAATTTACGCTCACTTTGCCCATGGCAAGAAGTGCCATATTGACGATAGCTGCGATGCTTGAGCTAGGCAGCAAGATGCCTATATTTTTCTCATCTTTTAGCTCGCGTTTGAAAATTTTGATAAAGACTAAAACGGCTGTTATAAATTTCAAATTGCTTAAATTTAGCCCAGTGCTGTCGCTCACGCACTCTTTAAATTTATTTTCTTTTGCGTTATTTAGCCACTCGCTCGTTAGTGGTTTTTGCCTTGAGATAAAGCTCTCCCACGATGAAAAGCTAAGCTCAAGCACCTTTTGCTTCATCTTTGCAGCGTTTATAAATGTGGTTATTGGCTTGCCAAAGGCGACGATGATGTCGCGTCTGCCATTTTTAGAAGTGAGGTCTTTGTAAAATTTACTAGCTCTTGAAAAGCTAGATCCCCAAAGGCCACGAAGATAAAATGGCACGATACAAATTTCTTCTAGATCTCTTATGATAAGCTCAAAGCCCTTTTGAAATTCATTTATCTGGCCGTTGTAGCTGATGTGGCCTTCCGGAAAAAGTGCGATCACTTCGCCATTTTTTAGGCACTCTCTAACTAGCTCGATAGATTCTTTGCTAGCCCCTGCGCCTATTGGGATCACTTTAAAAAATTTAAAAATTTGCTTTAGATACCATTTGTTATAGATAGTTCTATACATGACAAATCTTATGCCCCTTGGGCTTGCAGCTTGAAGCACGAGCCAGTCGATCCAGCTGATGTGATTGCCAAGAAGTAGCGCGCCGCCACTTTGCGGTAAATTTTGAAGTCCTTCAACAAAAAAGCGGTACTTTGTCTTTAAAAATGGTAACAAAAGTAGCCTTGTAAAAAGGTGCGGAAGCTGTAAAATAGCGTAAAAACTGCCGAGCAAGCAAACAAGCGCTGTAAAGACAAAGAGGCCAGTGGTTGAAATTTCAAAATATACTAAGCCTATGCCAATGGCTAGAAATAGTAGCATTGAGACGTTTTGCAAGAAGTTGTTTGCCGCCATTATCTTTCCGGTGCTCTTTTGCGGGGCAAAGTACTGGATCATCGCATTTAGTGGCACTATAAAAATTCCACCAAAAAAGCCAAATGCAAATGAGCTAAGGCTCACTACGCCGATGCTTGAGCCAAATGCGAAAAATAAAAGCGAGAAAAATATACCCATAGCACCCATCGGTACGATGCCAAGCTCGATGTGAAGCTTTGACATAGAGCCAGCCACGTATGAGCCAAATGCTATGCCTATGGCGCTTACTGCAAGGATCGCTTGCACTGCTAGAGAGCTGTCGTCATTAAAAACTGCTTTGTAGTGAGCTGGGAAGGCTGCTATTATGATCTGAGAGATACCCCAAAATATACTAAGGCCAGCGATGCTTAGCCAGATATTTTTATCTGATCTTACCTCTTTTAAATTTTCTCTTAGATAGCTAAGGCTGATGTATCTTTTAAGCTCAAATTCTCCGCTTTGTTCGTTTGTGTCGCTGATGTAAGGCAGCTTGTAGGCAAAAAAAGCTTCAAGTGCGCTAAATACAACCAAAAAGATGCCAATAGGATAGACGCTTTTTAAAATTTCTTCTGAGTTTTCGCCTTGGATGTATAAATTTTCAAATATAAATGAAAATAAAAATGAGCTAACAAGTATCGCTACGATGGTTAGTGCTTGGATGACGCCGTTTGCTGTGCCAAGTCGCTCAGTGCCGACAAGTGCTTTGATGATGCCATATTTTGCTGGCGAGTAGATCGCACTTTGAGCAGCTAGTATGAGCGTGAGCGCAAATGCCACGCCAAAGGCACCCAAAAGGTAGCTAATAAGCACCGCAACGCTGATAACAACGCCAAAGACGGCGCAAATTCTAATAACCTTTGTCTTTGCAAATTTGTCATTTATAAAGCTTGAAGGCGAAAATAAAAATATAAATGGAAGCAAGATCATCGCATTTATAACGGCTGTTAGGATAAAAAACGTATCGCCTGAGTAGGTCTTTAAAAGGACGTTTTGAATTGTTATTTTGTGCGCTAGATCGACACTTGCGTTTAAAAATGCGATCGCAAGGTAGGGCAAAAAGCCAGTGACTTTTAGTAAATTCCTCATGAATAAAGCCTTTTTGGATTTAAAATTTTGTAAATCTAACAGCAAAATATTTAAAAT
>NZ_PPCG01000051.1 GCF_002913745.1 Campylobacter concisus | reverse complement strand
GGATAGCTCAGTCGGTAGAGCAGCAGACTGAAAATCTGCGTGTCGGCAGTTCGATTCTGCCTCTAACCACCATTTCTTTTTCATAAACTTTTTTCATGGGCACGGACAGATGGGTGAGCGGCTGAAACCACACCCCTGCTAAGGGTGCAGCTCTTAATCGGGGCTCGAGGGTTCAAATCCCTCTCTGTCCGCCACCAACCCCAAAAATACGGCATTTAATAACAAATTTATAAAATAAAAAAATCCCTATGCCGACCCAAATCAATAAATTGAAATATCTCGTTTAAAATCTTTTAAGTTTGAATTAAGATAATTAACATAGACATCATAAATCATCTTAGGCGTGGAGTGACCTAATAATTTTGATAATTCTACTGGAGTAACATAGTTGCCATAAAGCATAGAAGTAGCATAAGTATGTCGCATGTTATAAAGTCGCCTATATGGTAAATTTAACTCGTCTAAAATAGGCTTCCAAAAGTCAGAAGTAAAAACACCAGTATCTCGATAAGGATCATTATATTGCGTTTGCAAAAGATAAATATTGCCTGAATATTTTTCAATATAAGTTTTTAATCTTGTATATAAATTATCTAAAATAGGTATTGATCTAATCGAATAAATAGTTTTTGGTATATTCTCGCCAAACCTAGAACGAGTTGAATTTATATTTATAACCCTATTTTCTAAATCAACATCTTTCATTTTTAAAGATAATATCTCGCCAGTCCGCATGCCAGTAAAGAAACCAATATATAAAAAAATCTGAAATCTATCGTTATATCTAGTAGATAATCTTAAAATATCATTTACCTGCTGGCTAGTAAAAGGCTCTATTCTTGGTGTTTTATGAACTATGCTTTTAATATGAATAATGGGATTTTTATCAATAATTTCATCTTCTAAAGCAAGCTTTAAGATCATAGATAGAGAATTCAAATAGTGTTTTTTGCTTTTATTAGAAACGTCTTGAATAGAGTTAAGCCACAAGCGAATAACACTAGGCTTTATTTCGTAAATATCTAAATCAAAGAAAACATTTAGCCTATTTTTTACAATGCCCTTATTCTTGCAATACGTCGATAACTTCCATTCAGACTTACCGAGCTTAAGATATAAATCGGCATAGTATTTAAACTTAACGTTTTGCATAGTTAAAACTCATTGCAAACCAAAAATCGATCTACAAAACTATCAATATCGGGAGCATTAAGATCGTGCCTTTGGTGATAGTGTGTAAAATTGTCTAATTCTCTATCAAGCATTAAATTTTCAACATAAGCTAAATGCTGAACATTTACATCACTACCCAAGCTTTGGTAATAATTAACTAACTCATAATCTTTCATTCTGCTTACCGGCTTAGGTTTCTCATAGCTTTTAAAAAACTCATCGCAAATTTTTAAAATTTGCCTTTGTTTTAAGGAGTTGCCAAAACTCTTTATCTCATCGCTAGCATCTTCATATCGTTTAATAGTATTGCTATCTTTAATTATTCTAGTCTTTTGCCAAAGCTCGCCAAATTCATCAAATATTTTTAAAGGCTTCCTAGTGTAAGGATCAACGACAACAGTAACCAAGCCTTTATTATAGTTTTTAGTAAGAGATATTAGATCAATACTGCCGTTTAACTTTCTATAAATTTCAAGACTTACAAACGTTTGTGACATAGTAAAACGCCTAATTTTATGCTTTAAATACCAGTAGCTAATATCGGTTAAATTATCCAATTCAGGATTTTGGCGAAGATCATCAAGAGTTTTAAAAATATATTTCATAACATACGAAGTAGCGTTTTTAATATCGGTTTCAACCCTGCTATGAGTATCTAAAAAACGATCTTTGATAGCAGAAACGCACTTATCCAAATTTTCTTTAGGAACAAAAACAAGCAAATTTAAATGACAAGTTCCGTCTAAATGCGGTTCTTTGGTAGTTATATAGCATCTTTTATCTGAAGCAATACCCCTAAAACATCTAGAACCAATAATTTTTCTAACCAAAGCTTGAAGTTTGATAGCACCTGCGCTAACGCTATGCTTATCATCATCGATATACTTTTTATTATAAACAAGCTTTTTTCTGCCACTCTTAAGAGTTATAAGCTTTTGTTGATGATATTCACTAGGTAAAGTAAGAACAGCAAAAATAGGCTTTAAATCTTGTTTTAAAGCATATTCATTAAGGCTAGCTACTCGGTTATTAAGTTCAGCAATGTATCTGTTTGAGTTATGCCAGCTAGAAAAATAAAAATTTGAGTAAGGAACATACTCGCCATTTATCATAAAGAAATTGCTATCAAGAAATTTCTTTTGATTTTCTAGCTTAGTTTTTAAAAAGATTTTATCGGTTTCGGTAATTCCATACATTTTTTACACCTTTGTACACACTTATATTATATATAGCCAAGAGCGCACGCTTATTCCCCACTTCGTGGGGCCCCTTTTGCGTTGCGCGCTGCGCTCGTCAAGTAGCGCTCAAGAGCAAGGTGCTTATCTGCTGGATCATAATAAAACTCTGAAAAAATATCTTTCTCGGATGGTAGCATAGTGATAAATATACTAAAGCTATAATCGCTAGTCTTTTCGCTTTTATACGTCGTTATATCGCCAAGAATAGGAATATTTTCAATAAATGGAATAGTCTTTGTTGATTTAATTGTTTCTTTGCTATTAATACCGCCAATAAGAAATGAATTTGTATCAGTAAGATAAACATTTGTTTTTAGATGCCTACTTGAAATTCTAGGAGTTAATGTATCATCAAGCAAATTTTCAATATATAGATCCAAAGTAAAACTAACACTATCATTAGTAATCAAGACACTTGAAATATAAAGCTTTAAACCAACATCTTGATATTCAACTTGGTTGGTAGTAATGCTTTGACTATTTTGAATATCGATTGATGATTTTTGAATAGGCGTTTTTATAACGCTCTCAATTACGCTATCTTTATTATCAATAACAGTAACTCTAGGATTATAGATCAGATCAGAAACGCCCTTTTCTTTAAGTAAATTTATAAGACTGGTGACAGAATCTTTATTAACTTTGGTGCTATCGACCGTAAGAACGTTTGTAATAATTTTAAAGTAGAAATGATCTAAAGGACTTAAGATAGATTCTATACGTGGTCCAATTTCTTTAAGCTTTGTGTTATCTGTGCTAATAATAGTAAAGCTAAGCTGTCGTAATTGATAGCTAGTATCAAGCCCATTAATAAGATTATCAATAATCTTATACTGGCTTTCAGTAGTAAGAAGCAATACCCTATCACTATAAACAGTGTATTTTATATTTTCATTAAATAAAGATAGGGCGGATACAACATCTTCTTTGGAAATATGCTTAAATTTTATTATGTAGTCTTTTAAAACTGGCTTCTCTTCAACAGTTGGATTATATATTAAAAGAACGCTATCTTGTATTAAATAATCAAGACCATTAACATTTAAAATATCTTTAAGCAACTTAGAAAAAGTATCAGTATTGCTTAGATCAAGCGTAGGCAAAAATACATCAAAGTTAGTATCAACATTGCCACTAATAACAATATTTTTACCAGTTATAGAACTAATCTCGCCCAAGAAATCATTAAAAGTAATATTTCGATATTCTAAGGCAGATAAACTACTTGAGAGTAGGAAGCATAGGACTAGAATCAGTCTTTGGAGATTTTTCATTTGCAAACCCTTGTGATGAATTTTCTAAGCTTTTTAAAACCCTTTCAAAATCTGCATGGCAAGAAACAAAGTAATCAATGTAGTTGCCTGACTTCTTATCTTGTAAGAATATATGGCAGTTTGAGAAAGAAAGGAGTTCTAAGAAGCTATCTAAAGATAAATCAATGGAGTAATTTCTAAATTTACAACCGCTTGGAAAGCAAGTTACCCTTAGATAGATTCTATTATTATTAAAAATAGTGGTGTTTATATCTGAACTATCTACACTATCTGAAATTGTTTTAAGCTCTTTAGAATCAGAAGTATTTAAATCAACAAACCTTGTTTCTTGTTTAGTTGATTGAGCTGGCTCATGTTTAGGCTCTAAGAATTTATATATAGCATAAGAAGCTATAATGAAAATTATTAAAAATAAAATCTTTTTAGTTGCATAGCTTTTATAAATTTCTTTTGAACCACTACTATATAAATCTGAGACTTTTTGATTAAATTTTAGATTTTCAGAACGAATAAGATTGTAATTAAAATTAGATGAAGTGCTATAGACTTTATATTTAAAAAGACTACTAAAGAGCCTTTTGCCACTAGGTTGAGCCATATACATTAATTCAGTATGAACTAAATACTCTCTATTTGTCTGACGTTTAGACTGAAAAAGAAAGATAATATCTATCCCAAAATGTCCGTGATAGCTTAAAAACCTACCCAAGCTTTCATTAAAGGTTTTAGTAAAGGTGTTGTAAGCTTCATCAAGAACTATCAAGCAATGATGATAATTTTCGTAAATTCCATTTTTCAAGGCATATTCATCATAATTATCTACATTCTCTAAAAAGCCATTTTCATATTGAGAACTAAGGGTATATTCTTGACTAACGGCAGTAAGAAAATCATTTTTATCATATTGCTTTACAAAGCCATCGAAATGATCAAATTTTAAGCCATTGATATTAGTATAGATAAACCTATACTTTGATTCGCCTTTTAAGTGCAATTCGTATTCATCATTTATTAGATGAACTGCTTTATAAGTTTTTCCAGATCGTGGCGGACCAATAATT
The DNA here is from genome assembly GCF_002913745.1 of Campylobacter concisus. Classification (GTDB taxonomy): domain Bacteria; phylum Campylobacterota; class Campylobacteria; order Campylobacterales; family Campylobacteraceae; genus Campylobacter_A; species Campylobacter_A concisus_R. Next base: position 39,003 of record NZ_PPCG01000051.1, on the reverse strand, counting down.
AAACTAAGCATGCTATCTACTCATTAAAGTTAATAGATCGGTTATGATCTTTGTCATATTAGCCCTAACATACAAGATAACCCTATAAAGCTGGAGAGCAAAGAACAAGCTAAGAATAGATATAAACAAGGTCATTGCAGTTGAAAAAGCAGAAGCTAAACCGCTTTGATGTAAAAACTCCATAGCAGAATTTAGAACAGTTTGATTAGGCAAACCGCCAAAAGATCCACCAACACTAGAGCCATAATCAAACATTTTAGGGATATACTCCCTAAGTAAATTCCAAATTTTCATAATAAATAAAATGGCATATCCAGCAAAAGCAATAAGAAAAGCCACAAAAGAAGCATAAATAGGCACAACAAAGGCTAAAATAGTATTTCTTATACCAATTTTCTTTACTAAGAATTCAATAAAATTTACAATAAAACCACCGACCGCACCGATTAACCATTTCATGAATCACCGCCTACCCTAAAGAGATATTTCAAAGAAAACATAATGATCTCAAAGCTAAACCAGATCGTAAAAAACAAAGTAAGAATAGACCTATAAGGAGTAACAATACGACAAGGATCGATATTAAATAAATTATTTTTACCGCTACCAGGAGTTGGGCCACTAATAGTAAAAGGACAAGTTCCTTTAGGGATATCAGGAGCATCAATACCTTTATTAAAAACGTCAAGCGACTCGTTAAAGTTATTCATTAAATTATCAATATCGCTCTTAAAGTTGTTCAAAAAATTAAAGGCGTCATTAACGGACACATCAAATTTAGCAAGCTCGCTTTGCAGTGCAGAAAAAGAAGTAGCAGTATTAACATTAGGCTCATAATTCCATTGCTCTAGCTGTTGATTTTTGATAGAAGTTAAAGTATCGTTTATAGTATCAAGCTTGGCACTATTTCTATTTAAAGCCTGCTCTAAAGAGCTTAAATCAATAGACTGGGTAGGCTGGCTAGGAATAGTTGTTGATGATGAACCGCCACTACCTGAATTAGACGAACTACCAGATGAATTTGTTGATGTGCTATCTTTTGGAATAGAATTAGTAACTTTATTATCAGAAGTAATAGTATTAACGTAACCAGTAGAAAACTTATTACTACCGCTTGGGGTCTTATAAATATAAGAATAAGTTACATCTTGAACCTTAGAGCCAGTAGATGTAGTAGTTTCAACAACTTCAACATCAATAACACTTTTATCAGGGGTAACAATATTACCTTTGTAAGTTGCTTTATTGCCTGCATTGCTAGTTTGCTTAATTGTCATGGGCAAATTTGGGGTAGGTTTATCAGAAGCTTTAAACATAGTATTTAAATCATAATCAAGGCTTATGTTTTTAACTTCATTAGGAACAGTTATATCTTTTGTGGGGATAGGTTTAGACATATCCTTAAGCTTTGCAGTAACAATTGTATTGTTTTCAATTTTAGAAACTGAAGCATCTTTTGGCAAATCAAATTTTCTTAAATTTGGAGAAACATCGGCAGTTGCTTGGGGTGACTTAACTATATTTGATGAAGCTGAAGCAGTGGCATCGAGCTTGCCAGTTTCTTTAAAAACGCTGTTAAAAACAATAGCATTATCATCAACTGGATTAAGATTAAAGACTGGCTCAGGACCTGAAACAGTAGCCTTAACATCAACTATTTGGGGGCGATATTCTAATAAATTTAAATTAGCAGGCTTAGCACCACTAGAAAAAAGACCCTTAAAAAAAGAACCCAAAGAGCTAAGACCATTTTTAATAGCATTAATAGGCAATGGGATCATAAAACCGCCCATAATGAAAAGATCATTTTCAAGCTGTTTTTCAGCCTTAAATCGCTCAATAGTTTCAGGGGCATAACAACCACTAGGAATACTCATACAAGTTGCGAGTTCGTAGCCACTAACACTATCATCGCAACCATGAAATTTCATATTTCTTTTTTTGCAATCACTTTCAGATATATTAGGATCAGGCAAACACTCTTCAACAATTTTATCCCTTAAAAGAAGCTCTACCTTTCTTTCATTATAGATCATAGGCTTAGGACACCAATCAGGGCGTTTTAATTCTCGCTCACATTCTCCAGTTTCTTGATTTAAAAAATGATCTTTTGGACAAGTTTGGCACTTTTTAGTTTTTAAATTTAAAACTTGATCAGCAGAACAATTATAAGGATAATACCTAGAATAAGAAATAGTATTAGCAGGAATAGATTTTTCTTTACTAGGGTGATAAGTAGCAGAACCAGTTATATTAAAAACATTATTAGCAACGAGAAAATGCTCGCCACCAGAAACGACACCACAAGTAAGAGTAGAACTTTGAACAATCTCTGAATCAACAACATAATAAAGAGAATCATAAATTTTAAAAACTTTATATCCACTCTTTTCATAAATAAAAGAAATTGCTTGAGTAAAATTTGATAAAGAATGGCAATCGGCGTAAGCAAATGAAAAAGAAAAAAATATAGAGAACAAAAGAAAAAATGATTTTATTTTTTTCATGAATTTAACCCTTTTTAAAATTTAATACCTGACGCCCTGCGGTTGTCGCTTCTTTTTTGTCCTACGGAAAAAAAGAAGTTAAAAATTTAATATCCAGCACGTCGAAAAAATTAAAACCTACTTGACAAAAGAGAGAGCTATAACGTATATAAATATAGGCACAAAAAAGAGAGAAAAGAGATTTAAAAAATAATTAAATACATCATTGTTAAATACTTCAATCATCGTGTAGCTCCGACTATAATTAACCCAATAAGAAAAGAAAATGCTATAAGTATCGCAGAAAGACCCATTAAAAAATTAAATTGATGTTCATATATACCTAGGTTTGGAATTAAATCATTTTTTTGAATGTAGCAAATATTAGTTTCAGTGTTAAATATATAGTTTGTTTGTAAATTATAAAGAGAATAATAAGAAGTAAAAACACTATCATCAAAATTTACAAAAAATACTTTTTTATCTTTTATGTAGAAATCTTTAACGCAGATATTTAGGTTAGGAACGTATATAGCATTTTCTTTCATTATTTTAACCTTTAAAGGGGCAAGAAGCCCCTAAAACTACTTGATGAAAGACTTAACTCTGCTAGCAATCATAAAGATGAAAGCAACAGCGATAACGCCAGCAAATACGTAGTCAAATAAAGCATAGTCAGCTTTTAACGGCGTAGTTGGAACTACTGGAGCATCACCAGCGAAAAGAACAGGAGCTGAAAGCAATGTAGAGCCAACAGCAGCAACTTTAACCTTAGTAGATTCTAGAAAATTTTTAACTTTTTCCATATCTAACTCCTTTTTGAAATTTTAGAGAACAATCTCTACAAAATTTAAAGAATAAACTTTGTAGAAATTGAGAAAGGCGGGAGAGTGGTTTGCTACTCACATTAAGGCATAGCCCCCGCTTTTAATTATTTAGACGACTTTGATGTTTCTTTCAAAAAAGGATTTTCATTGAAAACTTGAAAACTCAAACTCTCATCAGGGAACATATATGCACCATTGCGAGTATTTAAAAAGCGATATGGAACAGCGATATATTTGCCTTTTACAGAATCAAATTTTGGCTTAAGAGAAAAGTCATAATTGATAGTTTCGGTTGATTTGACAAGATAGCCATGTTGATCACGACTTTCAAAAGTGATAGTTACGTCGATAGACGATGCAACTTCACCAGTTTTCTTGTCGATGCGAGAAATCGGACGAACTTCGTCACAAAAACCTAAAAGATAAGTGTACATGTGTAGCTCCTTAAAAAATATTTGTTTTGTAGCTAAGTATTTTAGGGGCAGAGCTACACCACCCCCAACAGTTTTACAACGTATTAAGGTTGTAACAAACAAGCCCCTAAACATCTCTACTCTGTTGCGGGCAGTTCATTAGGTTCAAAATAGTTTAAAGCCATATTAAGGGCAAAATTTACATACCTTCGATAAAATCGGAAATATGAAATCATTTCATACGAACAATGAAATTATTTCATAATGTAACTTAAATAAAAATTAAAAATGAAAGAATTTCAAAGAATATGGAAAAAAAAGAGATAGCAAATTTACTAGACATAGAACTAAGAACACTCTATAACTGGGAAAAATCAAGACCAAAACTATATAATTTCATTATAGAAAATATTAAAGATAAACAAGAAAATAATTCAAAAACGGATGAATTAAAAAAATATTTTGAAAAATTATCAGAGATAGAACAAGAATATTTTTTATCTAGCTTAAAAGTAAAAGTATTAGAAAAAGAAATAAAACAAACAGAAACATACAAATGACAAATGCAGAAATCGCAAAAAAGCTAAAAATAGCTGAAAAAACAATATATAACTGGCGTAAAAATAGAAAAGAGCTTTTTGAAGTTATAGAAAATGGACTAAATTTAAAAGAAAACAAAGAAAGCCTATATGTAAATGATGCATATAAAAAATTAATACAGCTCTTTGAAAAACTATCAGAACAAGAAATTCAATACTATATCCTAGATATAAAAACAAGAATTTTAAAAAAAGAAATAGATAAATGAACAAAAGAGAAGTAGCCAAATTTATCGGAAAAGATATAAGCACTATCTATAACTGGAAAAAAAATAACCCAAACTTATACAAAATACTAGAATTTTATTTTCAAAAAGAAAGTGAAATAAATCCAACGCATAAAGAGCTAATAGAGCTATTTGATAAGTTAAGTGAAATGGAACAACAATTTTATTTATCAGACATAAGAGCAAGAATACTAAAAAAAGAAATAGGTTAATAGAGTGAGAATACTAAAAACTTTATTATTGCTTTGCATTTTTTTAATTGCTGATCCAATAGAAATACACGTAGAGAAAAACAAAAACCAAAACAAATACATAAAAGATTTAAATTTAGTAGGCGACTGGAACATACAAACGGAGAGATACTTTATAGATTTTATACTAACAGCAGGCAGTAGCTGGGATATAAGTTTTAAAAAAAATCACGAAATTTTACTTGATAATCAACCAAGAGAAATGTTTTGGAAATACGACAACGAAAAAGGGGAAATAAGCATATACAACAAAAAAGAAATAACCATATACGGCGGAGATGAAATAATTTTAAAAGAATACATAGGAAATAAATGCTTTAAAGCAGAACTAAACAAAAACCACCAAATAAAAATGTGTAAAACAAAAGGAACAATAGTAAATAACGTAAAAGAATTAATAAAAATAGATATGAAATAAAATGTATAGTATTCAAATCCCTCTCTGTCCGCCACCAATACAATGTTTTCCTTTCCAACCATCCCTCATAAATTTCAGTGTTTTGGCTATATTTCTTATTTTGAATTTGGTTTTTAGCTTAAGTGATTAAAAATAAATTTAAAAAATATGAAAATTTATAAAAAGATGGGCGATTGCTCGCCCTTTGAATTAGTTTTTGCGTGTGTTTGCGTCTGGAGTGAAAAGTGGCTTATCAAGAAGTTTGAAGTCGCCTATAAATTTCTGACCCTCTTCGCTTGTCGCCCATTTTATAAATTTCTCTGCATTTTCGATATCAGTTTTAGGGCAGTGTTTTGGATTTACTGCGATTAGAGAGTAGAAGTTTTTAAGGTCGTTGTCGCCCTCGTTGATGATGACCATCTCAGGATGACCTTTTTGGTTTGCTTCATATTTAATGTAAGTACCGCGGTCAGTAAATGTAACGCCTTTTTGCTCAGCAGCAGCATTTATCGTAGCTAGCATGCCTTGACCTGTTTGCATATACCAGCTATCTTTTTCAGGAACTTCGCCAGCGATCTTTTTCCAGATGCCTTTTTCTTTATTATCTGTGCCTGATTTGTCGCCACGTGAGAAGAATTTGATACCATCTTTTTTGATAAGCTCAAAGCTTTGTTTTATATCTTTACCTTTAAATTTATCAGCGATTGATTTATCAGCGATAACGACGAAGTCATTGTACATTACGGCATTTCTTTTTAAGCCAAAACCTTTTTCTACAAATTCTTTCTCAACTTTTGGTGAGTGAACGAAAAGTATGTCAGCATTGCAGTCTTCACCAAGCTTTAGTGCAGCACCTGTGCCAACAGCTGTCCATTTTATATCAACACCTGTTTTTGCTTTATAAGCTGGATAGATCGCATCAAGCAAGCCAGTGTTATCTGTGCTTGTTGTAGTCGCCATGATTAGTTCATTGTCAGCGCCAAACGCCAAAACTGCGGCTGCTAGTGAGCCTAAGATAATCTTTTTCATTTTTCTCCTTTAAAAAAAATTGTGATATTATAGCACATTTAAAATAATCTTAAGAAATATGCTAGGAAAGAATAATTGGATTTTTTACTTAATGGCTTTACAGAAGCCTTTAATCTACTTTTAAACGGCAATCTTGAAACATATTCAGCCATCAAGGCTACTCTTTACACATCAAGCGTGTCGATACTTCTTGCCGTTGTTGTTGGCTTTCCACTTGGTTTCATGCTTGGCTTTTATGACTTTAGGGGCCGAAAAATTTTACGCCTTCTAAGTGACACGGCTCTTGCCATGCCAACAGTTGCGATCGGTCTTATTTTATACGCATTTATCACTAGAAACGGCCCGCTTGGCAGCTTAAATTTACTCTTTACACTAAAAGCGGTCATGCTGGGTCAGTTTGTGCTTGCCCTTCCTATCATCATCTCGCTTACCGCAAGCGTGGTTGAAAATATGGAGAAAAAGCACTATCTAACTATCCTAAATTTACGCCTTGCGCCGGCAAAGCTAGTTTGCTGTGTGCTTTACGAGCTGCGTTACGCCCTCATGGTAGTTATCGCCACTGCTTACGGCAGGATCGTGGCTGAAGTGGGCGTTGCGATGATGATAGGCGGCAACATCAAGTACTTTACTAGAACGATCACCACAGCCGTTTCGCTTGAGACGAACAAGGGCGAATTTGCCATGGGTATAGCGCTTGCCATGGTTTTGATATTCATCGCATTTTTAGTAAATTTAGCGATCTTTGCGCTCAAAAAACTAGACAAATAGGAGCAAATTTTGATAAAGATAAGAAATTTACACCTAAGCTACGGCAAAAGCGAGATCCTAAATATCCCAAGCCTTGATATAAATACCAAAAAGATAACTGCTCTAATGGGCAGTAATGGCAGTGGCAAAAGCACGCTAATAAGATTACTCTCGCGCCTGCAAAGCCCAGATAGTGGGGAAATTTCACTTTGGGGAGAAAATAGGCCAAGCCTTGAAATGCTGCGTAAAATTTGCGTTTTGCTGCCTGAGCCTGCCCTTTTAAAAAGAAGCGTTAGAGAAAATTTCAAAGTCATCTTAAAAAGTAGAAATTTACTAAGCGAATTTGAGGAGCGAACCAGCGAAGCACTCGCTCTTGTGGGACTTGATGAGAAATTTTTAGACAAGCGCCACTTTGAGCTAAGCTCTGGTCAGACGCAGCGCATCGCATTTGCACTTGCACTTTCTTTAAGGGTGCCATTTTATCTGCTTGATGAGCCGACAAATAGCGTTGATATCGGCACTTCAAAGCTCTTTAGCAAGGCTATAAATTTGATGCACGAGAGATATGGCTGCGGCTTTGTCATCGCAAGTCACGACGAGAAGTGGCTTAGCATGCTAGCAAACGAGTGCGTGTTTTTACACAAAGGCAGGGTATGCGAGTTTGAATACAAAAATATCTTTGAGATAGAAGGTGGCGTGCTAAGCTTTGGTGGTGGCGCACGGCTAAATTTAGCTTCAAATTTTAAAGGCAAAAGCAAGATAACGATCAACCCAAGCAAGATAAAAATTTCTAAAACAGATGATGAGGGTCAAATTTCAGGGGTTTTACACTCGGCCTCGCTTTATATGGGCGATGAAAAGCTTTTGAAGGTCAAAGTTGGCGACTTTTTGATCAAAATTTTTAGCCATGATGATGAAATTACAAAGATCGGAGAGAGGGTATTTTTAGAATTTGAAGAGGGCTCGATGCTAGCTTTGGAGTAAAATTTACTCCCACTCTTTAAATTTAGTCCAAAAATAAAAATGGATATCAAAAAAGAGCTAAATTTTAATAATCCTGCCAAAAAATCATATCTTACATAACTCCCTAAAAATGGCGTTTTTAAATATGCAATTAAGGCATATTTAAGCTTTTTTTAACTTTTCTAATTTATTTTATTTTAAGCCACATTAATAAGGCAATTAATTGTATAGTTTCAGTATCGTTAAAAAACTATTTAAGGAAAAAGGTGAGCACAAAAGAGGAATTTGCAGCTGGCAGAAAACTTTACTACGCTACTTTCTCTAAATTCTTCGTATTTAGTGAAGATGAAAAGAGACTTGATGGTCTTAGTAAAATGCTTGATCTCATAGAAGAATATAGCCTAAACGATGAAGTCTCGCATGCTGTTGCAAAGATAAAAAGTAAATTTAATGAAAAAAGTCCAGAGAATTTGATCACGGAATTTGATGACATTTTTCACACTCCGCCAAGTCCACTTCGAAACTCACTCTCTTTTTATGATGAGGGATATGAGGTGGGTCATGCTTGTGCTGATGTGCGTAAAATTTTGGCTAAGACAAACATCAGAAGAGATGAGAGTAAATTTAAAGAGAATGAAGATAATGTAGGCTTTGTCTTTACACTTATGAACGAGTTTATCGGTAAATTTGACGAGTGCGAAGAGGAGCTTTTTAAAAATATTATAAATCCAAACATTGATGAGTTTATAGAGAATTTATATGAGCATAAAAATAGTGAAATTTACAAGGACGTGGCCGTTTTGCTAAACGAATTTATCGCGTTTGAGCGCGTGGCACTAAACTCACCAAAACCAGTCAAGATAGACCACAAAAAGAGCGATGGTCTTTCAAGATCTGAAAGCATAAGAAGAGAAAAAAATAGGATAAGAAAACTAAGAACGGATGGTACATATGCAAAATAGACGCGAATTTCTAAAAAAAATCGGCCTAGTTGGCGCTGTGGCAGCAAGTGGTGCGGTAGCAGCAAATGCTAATGAAAATTTAAAATCAGGAAAGAGTAAAAAGACCGAAGTGCTTTATAAAAGAAGCAAAAACTGGGAACTTTACTACAAACAAGCAAAATAAAATTTGATAGAAATTTAAGAAAGGATGAAAATGTCTGAAGCTAGATTAAACACTACGCCAAACAACATCGGCCGTAGATCGTTTTTAAAAATGGCTGCATTAGCAAGTACTTGTGGCGCGGCCGGCTTTGCAGCAAGCAATGTCACAAGAGAAGCAACAGCAAAAGAGATGGCAAACCCATTTCCAGACTCAAAAATAGTAAAAACTGTCTGCACAGTTTGCTCTGTAGGATGCGGAGTACTAGCAGAGGTAGAAAATGGTGCATGGGTACGTCAAGAAGTAGCGCAAGATCACCCAGTAAGTGCTGGCGGTCACTGCTGTAAAGGTGCAGACGTTATCGATATGGTGCGCTCACACTGCCGTGTAAAATATCCGATGAAAAAAGTTGGTGACAAGTGGCAACGCATCTCTATGACGCAAGCACTTGACGAGATCGGCGCAAAGCTAAAAGCTTACCGCGAGAAAAATCCAGAGCAAGTAATGTTCTTAGGATCAGCAAAAGATAGCAATGAGCAGAGCTACTACATCAGTAAATTCTCTGCGATGTTTGGGACGAACAACCTAGATCACCAAGCAAGAATTTGACATAGCGCAACAGTCGCCGGTGTGGCGAATACGTGGGGTTATGGAGCTATGACAAATCACCTTGGAGATATCCAAAACGCGAAGTCTATCTTTATAATCGGTGCAAATCCAGCAGTAAATCACCCAGTTGGCTTTAGACACTTTTTAAAAGCAAAAGAGAATAATGGCGCAAAGCTGATAGTGGTCGATCCAAGATACACAAGAACTGCGGCAAAGGCTGATTATTTCGCACAAATTCGCCCAGGCACAGACATACCATTTATGTATGGCATGATAAATTTGATATTTGAAAACGGTTGGGAAGATAAAAAATTTATAGATGAGCGCACATACGGCATCGATGAGATCCGTAAAGAGGCTGCAAAATGGACACCAGAAGTCGTTGAAGATGTGACTGGAGTGAGCGCTGCGACTCTAAAAGAGATCACAGAAATTTATGCTAAAAACCGCCCTGGCTCAGTCGTTTGGGCGATGGGTCTAACTCAGCACACAATAGGCAGCTCAAATACTCGTATAGCTCCGATCTTGCAACTAGTTCTTGGCAACATGGGCGTAAGTGGTGGCGGATGTAACATCCTAAGAGGCCACGACAACGTTCAGGGCGCTAGCGACATGGCAAACGCACCTGATAGCTTGCCTGGATACTACGCTAAAAACGAAGCTACATGGAAATATTTTGCCAAAATGTGGAAAGTGGATTACGAGTGGCTACAAGGAAATTTCGTAAAACCAGAGTGGATGATGAAGCCTGGATTTACTCTAGCTCGCTGGTGGGCTGGTGTGCTTGATGGCAAAGATGGCAACGACGCTATTGAAAACGCAGGCGATAGCCTAAAAGCTCTTGTAGTTATAGGTAACGGCATAACATCTACTGCGCAACAAGCAAAGGTTCAAGAAGGTCTTGACGGACTTGAGCTTTTAGTGCTTATGGATCCATTTGTAAATGATGCTGGCGTTATCACTAATAAAAAAGATGGCGTTTATCTTCTCCCAGCAGCAACTCAATACGAAACTAGCGGCACAGTCGTAGCTACAAACAGAAGTGGTCAATGGAGAAGCCAAGTATGTAAGCCACTTTATGAGAGCATGCCAGATCATGAAGTTTTATTTGAACTAGCTAAACGCATAGGCTTCTATGATGAGCTAACTCGCACCATAAGGGACGCTGATGGCAAGATAGAGTGGCCAGAAGCTGCTACCCGCGAGATAGCAAATATCGTAAAAAGTATCGGACTTACAGGCTGGACACCTGAGCGCCTAAAACGCCACCAAGAGAACTGGGATAAATTTGATGAAAAAACACTTATGGGCAAAGAGGGCACTGACGTAGCTGGTGAGTATTACGGCTTGCCATGGCCTTGCTGGACGGAAAAGCACCCAGGCAGTCCAAATTTATATGATATAAGCAAGCCAGTAATGCAAGGTGGTATGGGATTTAGAAACCGCTTTGGTTTAGAGCATAACGGTGTTAATCAGCTAGCAGCCGAGGGCTCTGCTCCAGCGCAAGGTGCGATAAATGGCGGATATCCTGAGATAACAAAGAAAAATATCGAAGAGGTTCTTGGCATAAAACTTACAGACGAAGAGCGCGAAAAAATGGGCGCTACATGGGCTACTGATGGCAGTGGCATAATCGCTGAAAAATGTATGCAAAAAGGCATAGCTCCATACGGCAATGCACGTGCTAGAGCGATAGTTTGGACATTTGCCGATCAGATCCCTAAGCATAGAGAGCCGATCCACTCACCAAGACCAGATCTAGCCAAGAAATATCCAAGCTTTAAAGATAAAGCAAAACAATACCGCGTTGATACTAAATTTGAAAGCTTGCAGCAAAGTAAGGACTTCTCAAAAGAATTCCCGATAAATTTGACTACGGGACGCCTTGTAAACTTCAGCGGTGCTGGTATGGAGACACGTGCTAGTAAATATCTATCACGTATTACGCCTGAGATGTTTGCCGACATCCACCCAGAGCTAGCAGCCAAACATGGCATTAAAAATTGGGACTTTGTTTGGGTTCATTCACCTGAGGGCACTAAGATCAAGGTTCGCGCAAGAATCGTGCCATCGGTCAAGCCTGATATGATCTTCTTGCCATTCCACTGGGCTGGATATATGCAAGGTGTTGATATGACTGGAAATTTCCCTGAGGGAACAAGACCTTTTGCAGTTGGCGAGAGCGCAAATACCGTAACAAACTACGGATATGACATAGTCACTCAAATTCCAGAAACAAAAGGCGGTCTTTGCCGCATAGAAAGGGCATAATATGAGCGCATTTAACGATAACAATAGACTTAAATTTTACTGCGACACAGATAGATGCATTGATTGCAACGGTTGCGCGGTGGCGTGTGATGAAGCTCATGAGTTGCCTATCGGCGTTAGAAGACGCCGTGTTATAACACTAAATGAAGGCATACCTGGCAAAGAAATTTCAACATCAATCGCATGTATGCACTGTGAAGACGCGCCTTGTTCGCTTGTTTGCCCAGTTGATTGTTTCTACATCAGAGCTGATGGCATCGTGCTTCACGATAAAGATATCTGCATAGGCTGCGGATACTGCTTGTATGCTTGCCCATTTGGCGCACCACAATTCCCTAAAGATGGTGCGTTTGGAGCAAGAGGCGTAATGGATAAATGCACTATGTGCGCAGGCGGTCCGCTACCAACTAATAGCGAAGAAGAGCGCGAAGTATATGGACAAGATAGAATTTCTGAGGGCAAAGTGCCAGTTTGTGCTGCGATGTGCTCTACAAAGGCTTTGTTAGTTGGCGAGTCAGATGTGATCGAAAAAATCTACAATGACAGAGTTACTGCAAGAGGTTATGGCGAAAAAGACCTAAAGCAAACTACTGTTTGGAAGATCGCTTACTACGCTGGTGACAGACTAAAACTAAAAGCGTAATTTTATAGGTGCTTTTTGCACCTATAAAATTTGTTATTTCCTCTAATTTTATACTTTAAGAAATATGCCTATCTTGCATATCAAATTTTAATTATAATAGCGTTTATTTCGTATCAAAATGCGTTTAAGCTTTTTGCTTTGTTTAAGCAAGTTTTTACTACAATCCAAATTAAATTTAGCTTTTTGGGCTATCATTTGTGAAAACTTCAAGGAGCAAGATGAAACCGATTTATAAAACGCAGATCATCAAATATAAAGGCGAGCAAAAAGCACAGGTTGATGATATTTTGGTGCGTGAGATCAAGCTTGAAATTTACATAAATGACAAAAAATTTGGTGCCGTTATGGCAACGCCAACGGATCAAAAGGCGCTTGCTGTGGGCTATTTGATCAGCGAAAACGTCATCACAAAGCCAGAAGACATAGCTGAAGTTAGGCTCTCAAGCGACGAGCTAAGCGTCTATGTAAGCGCCAAAGTGAACGAAAAACGCCTAGAGCAGTTTGACGAAGAGAAGGTCATAATAAGTGGCTGTGGCAGAAGCTCAACAGCAAATATTGACCCACAGGCGATGGCGGCAAGAGCCGTAAAAAGCGGGGCTAAATTTAACAAAGATATGATCCTTGCCCAAATGAAGGAGTTTTACACGCAGTGCGAGCTTTATGAGATGACTGGCTGCGTGCATACGGCAAAGCTCTTTGTGAGCGAAGATAAATTTTACATAGGCGAGGATATCGCTCAGCACAACACGATCGATAAAGCCGTTGGCAAGGCCGTTTTAAACGGAGCTAACTTAGCAAATTCATTTTTGATGGTGAGTGGCAGGCTTAGTTCGGAGATGGTCGCAAAGGCCGTTATGCACGGCATCCCAGCGCTTATCTCAAGGACAGCGCCGACTAGCCTTGGCGTGGTGATCGCTCGTAAATTTGAGCTCACGCTTTGCGGCTTTGCAAGGGGCGAAAATATCAACGTTTATAGCGGCGAAGAGAGAATTGATGAGTAAAAATTTAGAAGAGCTAATAAAACAAACGCTAAATAAAAGCGGCAAACTTGACTGCGGAACGGCTTTTAAGATCGCAAATAAACTTGGCATAGAAGTCGGCAAAGTGAGCGACGAGGCAACTAGACTTGGCATCAAGATAGATAACTGCGAGCTTGGGCAGTTTGGTGGCTTGGATAAAGACCGCGGTAAATTTACATTGTCACTAAAACTAAAAGAAGTGAGCGACGAAAAGGGTAGAGTTTTTTGCAAAGATGCAAGGGAGATGGCGGCAGCTAATGGCGGACTAAAGACCATGCGCTCGACGCTTAGAGACTACGGCTTTGATGTGAAGTACTGTCAGCTAGGCTGTTTTAAGGAAAAGAAAGGCAAAAAGATGAGAGTAAAGACAAAGACTTGGATAGAAAACGACGAGGGCGAGCTTATATTTGGCAAGGGCAAAACCGAGGTTTTAGACGTTATAGCCGAGGTTGGCTCGATATCAAAGGCAGCTGAAATTTTAGGCATGAACTATAAAAAATGCTGGTCGCATCTGCAAATTTTGCAAAAAAATTTAAAAGAAGATCTCTTTACAACCAAGCAAGGCGGCGGAGATAGCGCTGGCACTACGCTAAATGATAGAGCACACGAGCTCATAAACGCCTATAAACAGCTTCAAAACGACATCGAGGACTATGCAAATAAGCGCTTTAAAGAGCTATTTTTAAAACAAGACTAGAAGAAAAACGATAAAAAATAAACCAAATTTTTAAAAGGAGAAAAACATGTATGTAAAACTAAACGACAGGACTTATCTAAACAAGGATAAGATCACTAGAATCAAGATCGATAGCGTTCAAGACGGCATTCGTATCCGTTTCTACGAGGGTGCAAACCAAGTTGCTAAGAGCCAAAGATTTGAGAGTGAAGCAAAAGCTAACGAGTGGTTAGAGAAAAACTTCTTAAACAAATAAACACACGCGAGTGGGCGCCCTGCCCGCTTGTAACCTCACTTTATACAAAATTTCATTATAATCGCGCTTTTAACCAAAAGGAAAATCGTGCCAACTATAGATGAAGTAAGAAAAAATATCATTTTAAAAGATGGAATTTACTATTTTGACTACACGGCCTCAGGACTTGCCTATGCGCCTATCGAAGATGAAATTTCAAACTTTTTAAAAACCTACGCAAACACTCACTCAGACAGCAGCTCAAGCGCCGTGCTAACGCAAAAACGCTACGAAAACGCAAGAGCCGAGCTAAAAGAGCTTTTGGGGCTTGATGATAGCTTTTATCTAATAGCAACAGGCCAAGGCGCAACGGCTGCGATAAAGAAATTTCAAGAGATAATGGGAATTTATCTGCCGCCAGCAACAAGAGCCTTGATCGGCGAAGCAAATTTAAGAAGCGTAAATTTACCACTCGTGCTGGTTGGGCCCTATGAGCACCACTCAAACGAAATCAGCTTTCGCGAGGGGCTTTGCGACTGCGAGCGCACCTTGCTTGATGAAAACGGCGAGATAGACTACGTGATGCTTGAGAGGACACTAAAACTAAACGCAAAAAGAAAGATCATCGCCTGCTTTAGTGCCGCCTCAAACGTCACAGGCGTGAAAACCGACTACAAGAGAATTTACTCGCTCGTTAAGAAATTTGGCGGAGTAGTGGCATTTGACTGCGCGGCAACCAGCTCGCATGAAATTTTAGACTCCGCCTACTTTGACACGGCCTTTTTCTCGCCTCACAAGCTACTTGGAGGAGTTGGGAGTTGCGGTCTTTTGGCGATCAAAAAAGAACTTTATACAAGCGACATACCAAGCTTTGCAGGTGGCGGCACTATCGCTCTTGCAACGCCATCAAAACACCTTTTTATAAAAAATGTCGAGCAGCTTGAAGAGGCTGGCACGCCATCTATCTTGGGGCTGGTACGAGCAAGTCTAGCTTACAACTTGCAAGCAAGTGTCGGAGTAGAAAATATCAAAGCACGCGAAGAGGAGCTGGCAGATTTTTTTGAAAAAGAGCTTAGCAGCATCGAAGATATCACTATTTATGGCCCTAAAAGTGCAGAAAAACTGCCTATTTTTTCATTTAATGTGCGAGACATTTCACCTTATGACTTTGCCGCAACTCTTAGCAACAACCACGGCATACAAAGCCGCGCTGGTGTGATGTGCGCTGGGCCTTATGCTTTTGATCTACTGGGGCTTAAAGAGAATAAGATCTTAGAGAAAAAGCCAGGTTTTGTAAGGGTGAGCATGCACTACACGCACACAAAAGAGGACGTGCTCTATCTCATAAACGCTATCAAATCATCTATCAAAAAGCACCGAGAGCTTTGGGGCGAAGAGAAGGCGATGTATGAGATGTTTGGCGGTAAAATTTAGGCTAATTTATTAGGCTTTGAAATTTAAATGCTTTGCCTTAAACAGCTTCTGCAAAATTAACTCTGTTTTTTTTAAATTTAAACCAGCCTATCTATATAAAATTTAGTCAGTCTGAAATAAAATTTAAAATTTATCATAGTAGGACATAAGCTCAACAACAAAGCTTGCCTGCCCACTCAATAAAAATATTCAAATTTAACTTGTAACTTTAGTGGCGGTTACAACTTTTGATTTGCCCAAATTTTAATAGCAAGTTTTTTAAAAATAGGTTTTGAAATTTAAATGCTTTGCTTTAAGTAACTTCTGTAAAATTAGTTTTTTAAATTTGAACCTGCCTCATCTACATCAAATTTCATCACTCCAAAATAAAATTTGATTATAAAACTAAAACCTACCATAGCTATGCACAAGCCCAACCCAAAAACACACACCGAAACAAATATCTTCAAATTTAACTTGTAACTTTAGTGGCGGTTACAACTTTTGATTTGCCCAAATTTTAATAGCAAAGTTTTTTTAAAAAAATTAGACAAAGTAAGCCGTGTAAATTTAATATCCTATGCACTTAAATTTACTAGCTTTAAAGTTGATAAATTTAACAATTTTTTAAATTTAGAAGCCAAGATTTCAAATTTTATTTTGAAATTTCATCTTTTATCTTTTGATAAAGCTCCAAAATTTCATCTTTTTTAATGATAAAACTATTTTTATTTGCGATTAGATAGGCTGAGCTTTGCATGATGTCGCCAGCTACCTTTAGCCCATTTTGCTTCATGGTCGAGCCAGTTTCGACCACATCGACGATCGCATCGCTTAGCCCAACAAGTGGTGCTAGCTCGATCGAGCCATAGAGCTTGATGATCTTGACGCCAACAGCAAGCTTGGCAAAGTAATTTCTAGTGATATTTGGCATCTTAGTAGCGATCTTTAGCTCAGACCTTGAAAAATCAAGCTCATCTTCGTTTTTTATGCCGATGCAGACCTTGCACTTGCCTATTTGTAGATCAAGCAGCCTTACTACATTTGGCTTATGCTCTTCAAGTACGTCAAGGCCGACCACACCGATATCTGCAGCTCCTTCAGTGACGTATGTTGGTATGTCTTGGTTGCGAACCATTAAAAATCTAAAATTTCCCTCTTCAAGGATGAGCTTTCTATCCTCAAACATAAAGCTCGAACCAAAAATTTTTCTAAAAATTTCAAGTGTATCTTCTGCGATCCTGCCCTTTGGCAAGGCTACTGTTATCATTTTAAAATTTCCTTTTTCTCATCGATTATTTTTTGCATGGCGCGAAAGATCAGCATTTTGTCGCAAATGGCATTTTTAAAAAATTTAGACAAAAAGTCGCCATCTCCGCCAGTAAAATAGACTTTTTTGCTACCTGCTAGCTTTGAAATAAGCGTGATAATGGGCTTTATGATGCCATAACTAACAGCGTCGCTCGTCTTTTGAGGCAACGCATCGATGTCAATTTGTGAATTTAGTGTCACATCAAGGCGTGGCGAGATGCTTTTATAAGCATTTAACATAGTTGCGATGCCTGGCAAGATATAGCCGCCAAGATGAAGTGAGTTTACCATTATATCAACGGTTATGGCACTTCCAGCATCTACTATAACGCCATCATTTATCATATAGCAACCTGCTTTTCTATCTACACCAAGACCTTGATAGATCGTGTCTATCTCAAAGTAAGGCTCTAAATTTACAAACATTTCGTCATTATCTATCATGCGCAAAATTTCTTCATTTACACAGATAAAATAGACCTTTTCGTCTGGCTTGTAGTTTTTAAATTCACTAACTTTTATATGTGTGATCTTGCCATTTTGCAAAAAAGAGGCGTTGGTGTTGCCGATATCACACAAAATCATAACAGCTCCAGCCTTCTTCTTTGAAGTAGTTTAGGGATTTTGAGCAAATTTGAGAGTTGTAAAAGATCACACGTTTTTTGATCTTGGTTTGAAATTTCTCTTCAAATTTAGTGCAAATTTCATTTATCTCACTGGCTTCTTTGACCAAAAGCCTGCTCTTTGCACTTCTTAAAAAAACGATCTCGTAGAAATTTTTTGTATCGACACCAAAAAACGCCTCAAGCGAGCGTTTCTTGGTAAATTCGCTAAGGTCAAGCCTTTTTAGATCTCTTAGCAAGATCTTTTTAGCTTCAAAAAGCTCCCAAATTTTTTGGTTCATTGCCCTAGATTGACATACTCGTTATCGTAGTAAAATGCGCCATTGCCCATAAAACTTTTATCTTTTATCTCATCGCTAAATTCATAAATTTCAGCTCCACTAAGGTCTAAATTTGTCTTTATAACATAGCCTGTTTTTTCGATGACATAGAGCTTATTGTTGATGATAGTAGCCGCTGAGAATATAGCAAATTTGAAATTTACCTTATTTTGCTCTTTTAACATGAGGTCTGTTCTTACGATCGTGCCATCTTTTTTAAAGATGTAAATTTCATCGTTATGAACTAGCACGTCTTTGATCTCACCGTCATAATATACTGTCTGGCTTGGGTTGATGACGATTAGTTTTTTAGCTGTTGCTGCGATTAGGTTATCGCCCTCAACGCCTAAAAATATGATGTTATTAAAGAAATTTTCAGAGCTTACGACAACGTCGCGTAAAATTCTACCAGTATCTTTTTGAACGATGTAAATTTTACCATCAAGCGCTGGATAGACGATGAGCGAGCTCATGAAGTAAGGTGCCACAACTCTTGAATCAACCGCTGCGATGTCAGATGAGCTATACTCCATTAGTATCGTAGCTGTGTTGATATCGATTAGATAGATGTGGTTTGATGCGCTGATAGCTGCAAGCTGGTTTTGATCAAGTGAGGCTGCTACGATCGCAGTTGGGAATTTACCGCTATAAACGCTGTGGCCGCTAGGATCAGTCACGTTTAGGTCGCCATTTATGCTAGCTGAGATAACAAAGCCGTTGTTTTCGTTTAAGAAGTTGAAATTTTCAGGCAAGGTAACGCTTTTATTTAGCCCATTTTTCGTGATGATGTTGCCATTATCCAGCGTTGCGCCATTTGCATTCGCTGATTTGATGTAAGAAGGAAGATCTTTTGATAAAGATATCTCGCCAGAAGTTTGCGCAGGCTCAAAATATTGTCTTTTTGTGCCGCATCCGCTTAGAACTAGAGCCAAGGCAAAAGCCAAGAATAGTGTAAGTTTTTTCATTATTTTATTCCCTGATAGTGTTTTAAATTTTTAACTAAAGTTTGTAGTTGTGAGTCAAGCGCGATCTTGTCAAATTCCACATTTGCCTCTTTGATTTTATTTTGTTTTAAAAGCTCAAAACCTTTTAAAAGTGCGTTATATTCGCTTAAAATTTGAGTATTAGCATCGCCGGTTTGTGAAAGGATGATATCTTTTACGATCGGATTTACTTTTAAATTTGCAAGCTCGCTAATGCCTTTTGTATCGTTTTTATCAAGCATTTGCCCAAGTGAGAAAAGCGCATATAAGCTTGGCTCTTTCTCCTTTAAAACATTTAAAGCGCTTGCGTCATTTGGATTTAAAATAAGCTTTGAATAGGCTAAATTTGCCTCCTCAACTCTGTTGTCGTTTAAAACTTTACTAGCGTAAAATCCGATGAGTGCGACGATAGCTGCCACGCATAGCACGATCAACAAAGTTTTATATTTCCTAAAAAAACGCTCTCCCTTGATCATACTCTCAAGAAACTGCTCCTGGGCGTCGATCTCTTTTTTTATCTCGGTTAAGTCTTCTTTTATAGCCAACGTTTTTCCTTGCTTTTGAAAAATTTTAATTCGCAGATTTTAGCATAATTAAATTAAAAGTAGCCCAAAATTAAAGCTTGAATGTGATATAATGCCTCAAAATCAATTAAAAGGTTGCTTAATAATGCAAATAGACGACACTCTCTTAAATAAACTAGAAAAACTCTCCGCATTACAAATTAATGATGAAAAAAGAGAAGAGATCAAGAAGCAATTAAGTGAAATCGTATCTTTTGTCGATGTTTTAAATGAGCTTGATCTAAGTAGCGATGAGGCCGTAGTTAGCTCTATAAAAGGTGGCACTCCATTAAGAGAAGATGAGCCACATTTAAGTGACGTTGTCGATGAAATTTTAAAGCACGCCCCTTCACGCGAGGGACACTTCTTTGCCGTGCCAAAGATCATAGAGTAAAATATGGATCTAATCGAACAACTAAGAGCGCAAAGCTCGGACGCTCAAGCCAAAGCATCAGAGAGTAATCTCTCTGGTGACATCCAAATGCTTCTAAAAACCGTTGTTTTCAATAAAGCCAGTGACCTCCACCTAGTCTCAAGGTCTGAACCTCAGATAAGGATAGATGGCACTTTAAGGCCGCTTGAATTTGGCGTGCTAAGTGGCAAAGATATAGAAAATTTATGCTACGCTCTGATCACAGATGCCCAAAAGAGCGAACTTGAAAACAATAAAGAGCTTGACTTTGCCATAGAGCTTCCAAATATCGGCCGCTTTCGTGGCAACTACTACTACACGATGAATGGCGATCTAGCCGCAGCTTTTCGTATCATACCTATCGACATCCCTTCGCTTGATGATCTAAATGCACCACAAATTTTTAAATATATCATCAAACGAGAAAAGGGTCTTATCCTAGTTACTGGACCAACAGGTAGCGGTAAATCAACGACGCTTGCAGCGATGCTTAATGAGATAAATTTAAATTATAGAAAGCACATCATCACCGTTGAGGACCCAGTCGAGTTTGTACATAACAACAAAAAAGCCCTATTTTCACATAGAAACATAGGCACCGACACACACTCTTACTCAAAGGCGCTAAAATTTGCACTTCGTGAAGACCCAGATATCATACTTGTGGGCGAGATGAGGGATAGAGAGACGATCTCTACGGCTATTACAGCAGCTGAGACTGGGCACCTAGTCTTTGGCACTCTTCACACAAACTCAGCCATACAAACTATAAATAGGATCGTTGATAGCTTCGATGGAAGCGAGCAGCTTCAAGTAAGAAATATGCTTAGCGTTTCGCTAACTGCCGTCATCTCACAAAGTCTGATACCAAAAATAGGCGGCGGAAGGTGTGCTGTGCATGAAATTTTGATAAATAATATGGCGATATCAAACTTGATACGCGAAAACAAAGTGCATCAAATTTACTCTCAAATGCAGCTAAATCAGCAACAAACTGGCATGAGCACGCAGACTCAAGCCTTGATGAAAGCGCTAAAAGAGGGCTTGATCACAAAAGAAAATGCGCTAGCCTACTCGACTAGCCAGCAAGAACTTCAAAATTTAATAGGAACTGTATGATGGATTTAGTAACTTGGTTTGACATTATCGTCATCGCCCTTGTCCTGATACTTGGTGTAAAAGGCATAATAAACGGGCTTATAAAAGAGACTTTTGGACTTATCGGACTTATCGGTGGTCTAGTTGTCGCTAGTAGATTTTCAGATGTAGCTGAGGGCCTAATAAGCAAAAATATCTATAAATTTGAAAATCCTTCATTTTTACAATTTGTCGCATTCATCGGACTTTGGCTAGTTTTTTGGCTAGTTTGTCTGCTAGTTGGCAAATTTTTATCAAAGATAGTTTCAGTAAGTGGACTTGGCTTTTTAGATAGACTTGGTGGATTTGTCATGGGAAGTGGCAAAATTTTCCTCACATTTTCAGCAGTCGTTGCCGTAATGTCAGGCACTTCGCTAAATAAAATGATCGAGCCATACTTCACAAACAGCAAAGTCTATCCGCTCCTGCTTGAAACTGGTAGATGGATAACAAATATCGATGTGAAAAACATCAAAAATGAGCTAGATGAGATGGTAGTAAGACCAAAGGATACAAACAAGAGTGATGCATTTATTTCAATGGATGCAAATGCAAGCACAAACACCGACACAAACGTCACTAAAGGGGAAGAAAAATGATAGAAAATTTAGAATATGATGCTTTGCTTGAGAAATTTAAAAGAGTTCTTCGCGACAACGGTTTAAAATATACAAAACAGCGTGAAATTTTACTAAAAACGCTTTATAACAACGATGAACACTTTACGCCAGAGAGGCTATATCTTTTTATAAAAGAGACCTATCCTGAGCTAAATATCGGCATCGCAACTGTTTATAGGACGCTAAATTTACTAGAAGAATCAGAGATGGTAACATCTATCAGCTTTGGCTCTCAAGGCAAGAAATTTGAGCTTGCCACAAAGCCACACCACGACCACATGATATGCAGAAAGTGCGGCCTTATCATAGAATTTGAAGATCCTATGATAGAAAAAAGGCAAATAAGCATCGCAAAAGAGCATGGCTTTAAACTAACTGGTCACATGATGCAGCTTTATGGAATTTGCGAAAAATGTTCAAAAAATAATATAAAGGGAAAGTAAGGTGATATTTGACAACCAACACGAAATTCAAAGATTAGAAAGCATAGATGAGCTTAGAAATTTAGGCATAAATCCATATCCACATTTTCTTAGAAGAGATATGAATATCTCTAAATTTAGACTTAAATTTAACTATATAAAAGATACAGAAGAGAAAAAAGCAGAGGGGCAGCTAGTAGGCCTTGCAGGTAGGATAAAGCTGATCCGTGACGCTGGTAAAGCGGTCTTTGCAAACATCGAAGACGAAAATGGAAATTTACAAATTTACTTTAGCAACAAGACGCTTGATCCAGAGTGGTTTAAAATCGTTAAAAAATATGTAGAAATAGGCGACATCGTATATGTTAGAGGCTACGCTTTTATAACAAAAACTGGCGAATTTTCAATGCACGTAAATGAGCTTAGCTTAGCTACAAAATCAATTAGTCCGCTTCCAGAGAAGTACCACGGGCTAGTTGATGTTGAGACAAGATATCGCCAAAGATACCTTGATATGATAATGAACCCTGAAGTTAGGGCTGATTTTAAAAAGCGCTCGGTGATTATAAGCACGATTAGAAGATTTTTTGAAGAAAAGGGCTTTTTAGAGGTTGAAACTCCGATGCTTCACCCAATAGCTGGTGGCGCAAATGCAAAACCATTTGTGACATTTCACAACGCTCTTGGAGTTGAGAGATACCTAAGGATCGCTCCTGAGCTATATCTAAAACGCCTTGTAGTTGGCGGTTTTGAAGCTGTTTATGAGATGAATAGAAACTTCAGAAACGAGGGTATGGATCTGACTCACAACCCTGAATTTACAAGTATTGAGTTTTACTGGGCATATCACAACTACCACGATCTAATGGGCATCACAGAGGATTTATTTAATGTCATTTTAGAAAAAATTGGCATGGAGAAAGTGATAAATTTTGATGGTATGGAGATTGATTTTAGCAAGCCATTTAAACGCATAAGCTATAAAAAAGCCTTAGTTGAGATAGGCGGACTTGCTGAAGATATCGTAAGCGATAAGGCTAAAATTTTAGCAAAACTAAGAGCTGATGGCTTTGAAGCAAACGAAAAGCTCGACCTTGGCCACTTGCAGGCTGAACTCTTTGACAACTACGTGGAGAGCAAGCTCATCCACCCAACTTTCGTCATCGACTATCCGATCTCTATAAGCCCACTTTCAAGAAGAAGCGATACAAATCCTGATGTGGCAGAGAGATTTGAGCTATTTATCGCTGGTCGTGAGCTAGCAAATGGCTTTAACGAGCTAAATGATCCAATCGATCAATACAACCGCTTTAAAGCGCAAATCGACGCTAAAAACGCAGGCGATGACGAGGCTCACGAGATGGATGAAGACTATGTAAAAGCCCTAGGATACGGCATGCCGCCAGTTGCAGGCGAAGGCATAGGCATAGATAGGCTTGTGATGCTTCTAACAGATAAAAAATCAATCCGCGACGTTGTTCTCTTCCCGGCGATGAGACCACTAAAAACTGAGACAAAGGAGAATGAAAAATGAGTTTGCAAAGCTACGATAAAGAAATTTTTGACCTAGTAAATTTAGAGCTAAAACGCCAGTGTGATCACCTTGAGATGATCGCTAGTGAAAATTTCACTTATCCAGATGTTATGGAGGTGATGGGCTCAATCCTAACAAACAAATACGCTGAAGGCTACCCTGGCAAGAGATATTATGGTGGCTGCGAATTTGTCGATGAGATCGAGCAAATCGCGATCGATAGATGCAAAGAGCTTTTTGGATGCGAATTTGCAAACGTTCAACCAAACTCAGGCTCTCAGGCAAACCAAGGCGTTTATGGTGCTTTGCTTAATCCAGGCGATAAAATTTTAGGCATGGATCTAAGCCACGGCGGACACCTAACTCACGGCGCAAAGGTAAGTAGCTCTGGCAAGATGTATGAGAGCTTTTTCTACGGCGTCGAGCTTGATGGTCGCATAAACTACGATAGAGTTATGGATATCGCAAAGATAGTAAAACCAAAAATGATCGTTTGTGGCGCAAGCGCATATACAAGAGAGATCGAGTTTAAGAAATTTAGAGAGATAGCTGACGCTGTTGGCGCGATACTCTTTGCAGACGTTGCCCACATCGCTGGTCTTGTAGTAGCCGGTGAGCATCAAAATCCTTTCCCACACTGCGACGTCGTAAGCTCAACTACGCATAAAACTCTAAGAGGCCCAAGAGGCGGCATCATCATGACAAACAACGAAGAGTACGCTAAAAAGATAAACTCTTCTATATTCCCAGGCATCCAGGGCGGCCCACTAGTTCATGTCATCGCTGCAAAGGCAGTTGGCTTTAAGCACAACCTTAGCCCTGAGTGGAAAATTTACGCCAAACAAGTAAAAGCAAACGCTAAAAAACTTGGCGAAGTGCTAATAAGCAGAGGCTTTGATCTAGTAAGTGGCGGCACTGACAACCACCTAATCCTAATGAGCTTTTTAAACCGCGAATTTAGCGGAAAGGACGCGGACATCGCTCTTGGAAATGCTGGCATAACTGTAAATAAAAACACAGTCCCAGGTGAGACAAGAAGTCCGTTTATCACAAGCGGCATACGTGTAGGCAGCCCAGCCCTTACAGCTCGTGGTATGAAAGAGGCTGAGTTTGAGCTAATAGCAAACAAGATCGCTGACGTTCTAAGCGATATCAACAACACCTCTTTACAAGAGAAGACAAAAGCCGAACTAGTCGATCTTGCTCATAAATTTATAATCTACGATAAAGCGACATATTGATGCAAAGTATTGATACATCTCTTATAAAGATAATAACGACCCACTACTACATCAAGCGTGACACGATCGTCAATAAGATAGAGTACAAGGGCAAAATTTTCTTTGATAAATTTGAAAAGATCAACGAACCACTAACTTATAGTGTCATGAAAGAGCATGAGGAGGGCAAAGCTATAATCGCCCACTCGCTGATTAATGCAAGTGATAAGGTCGAAAATATAGTTTTTGACTACAACGGCAGAACTCCAGATAGGTTTTGGCATAGAGCTCAGCTTCTTTTAAGAGAAGAAGGCTTTATAAATTTTACAGCCTACGAGACCAAGACGCCGGGACATTTGCACCTTTATGTGCATAAGGGTCACACTACGCTAAATGAAGCTTGCACGCTTGCAAATATGCTAAGCGCAAAGCTCTCACAAAAGCTAGCCAAAGAGTGGAGAATGTTTCCTAATCAAGATATGCCAAGAGAGTTTAACATCCTAACTTTGCCATATAAGCTCTATCAAAAAGAGCGTGGTGCTAGCTGGTCAAAATATATGTAAGGAGAAATAATGGAAAACGAAGAGTTAAAAGATATACTTTTAGAAAAGGATGATGAGGCAAAGGGCGCAAAACTAAAGAAACTTCTTATGTTTATAGCAGCTTTAGTTATACTTTTTTTGATTATTATAGTCGCTATGAAATTAGTAAATTCAAATGATTCTGTACAATCTCAAAACGAAGCTGACTCAAGACTAGTTCTGCCTCCAGTGCCAGCAGAGCAGCCAGTCGATACGCAAGTGCCTGCACAAGATACAAATTCAGATGTTAAAAAAGGCGATACTCAGCTTTTCGAGCAAGTGCCTATCGTGCCTGAAAATAAGCAACAAGATGATTTTGAAGATATGATCAAAAAGCTAAAAGACAAAGAAGGTGCAAAGCCAGCTCCTAAAACTGAAGAGCCAAAAGAAGTAGTAAAAGCTGTCGAGCATCCAACTGAAGCACCTAAAAAAGCTGAGACAAAGGTAGAGGCTCCAGCTAAAAAAGCTGAAACAAAAAGCGAAACTAAAGCAGAGAAAAAGCCTGAAGCAAAGCCAGCTAAAACTGAGACAAAAACAGAGAAAAAAGCTGAAACTAAAGCTGAGAAAAAACCTGAAACAAAGGTAGAGAAAAAGGCTGAAGCTCCTACAAAAGCAGAAAAAGTAGAGAAAAAAGCTGAAGCTCCAGCAAAGGCTGAGAGCGTCGCAAAAGGCTCTTATGTTCAAGTATTTGCAACTAGTAAATTTAACCCAAATGCCGACTATATGAAAAAAATAGCAGCCAAAGGTTATAGCTACAAAACTATAAAAGCTGGCGAGCTAACTAAAATTTTAGTTGGTCCATTTGATGAAAAAGGGCTACAAAAAGCTGTAAATGACATAAGAAAAGATGTCAATAAAGACGCTTTTGTCTTTAGAGCAAAATGAAAACCTTCGCAGTTTTTGGAGATCCGATAGCTCACTCGGTATCTCCAAGACTACACAACAAAGCCATTGCCGATCTAGCTCTTGATGCCCTATATACTAGGGTCTTGCTAAAAGATGGCAATGAGCTAATCAATAAATTTAAATCCCTAAAACTAAACGGCGCAAATGTCACACTCCCGCATAAAGAATCTGCTCTAAATTTAGCCGATGACGCCTCAGAGGCAGCCCAAAAAATAGGATCTGCAAACACTTTAGTGCTAAAAAATGAGAAAATTTATGCCTACAACACTGACGCACCTGGCTTTTTAAAAGCGATAGCAAATTTCAAAGAGGCAAAAAGCGCCATCATCCTTGGAGCTGGAGGCACCGCAAATGCCCTAGCCTACGCACTTAAATCACAAAACATAGATGTTTGCATACTAAATAGAAGCAAGGCAAGACTTGATAAATTTAAAGATCACTATGAGTGCTTTAGCTGGGATGATTATAAAGAGCATAAATTTGATCTGGTGGTAAATTCAACCTCAGCAGGGCTAAAAGACGATCTTTTGCCAGCACCAAAAGAGATTTTAGATGGCATTTTAAAAAGCGCTAAATTTGCATTTGATGTGATATACGGCAAGCAAACGCCATTTTTAAAAGAGGCTAAAAACCAAAATTTAGCATGCAAAGACGGAGCTGATATGCTCCTACATCAAGCGGTTTTAGCGTTAAATTTATTTTATAACAGTAGCCTCGATGAGAAAAAGATAGAAATTTCTATGCGAGAGGCTCTTAGTTTATAGAGCTCTTGCAAGATCAGATAGTTTAAAAAAATTAATCAAGCTTAATAAGCCAAGCTCTAAAGCTTAGCGATATAAATTTTAACTCCTTTAGCCACTCTAAAGCGCCTTAAACTACGACGATACTAACTTGAGCGATGAAGCGCTTGAAGTAAAACATTTGCACGATAAATTTAAAAAGCTAGGCATCTTGCAAGAGCCAAATGAGCACTTTGATCTTGGTTTAAATAGTGAGATTTTGCTGCCTGCCATCTGCCTTAGGATAGATACTTTAAGATTTGATGAGATCAAAGATCTGGCTAAACTACTCATGCTCTATACATACTCCTTAAACGAGTGGTGCTTTTTCATCTTTCCAAGCCTAAATTTAGCGCTTTATCCGCATGATGAGAGAGGTTTTGGCTGCACCAGACTAAATGACGATACAAAAAATGGATTAAATTTTTTAGAGTTTTGCAAAAGAGAGAAAAATGCAAAGGTTATTTTAAAAGAGCAAAATAGCAAATAAATTTTAAAATCACACAAAACTAAAAAAGCCCTCCCTTGCCGAAGCAAAGGAGGAAAATTTTTATTTCTCAAACGCTTTTTGCAAGCTAAATGGAAACGCTTGATAGCCCATAGCATTTGTCATCTTTATCTCGATGCTAGGCTCTTTTGCACCCCACTCAAACTCATCGATGTGCGGGCTAGGAAGTCCTACTGGGCGACCTTTTGCGATATCAAACTGCATGCCAGCAACGGCTGAATAGACCATCACGCTATCAAGGTCATCTTGATACTGCGTAAGGCTAGTAACTGAGCTATACCACTCTTTGCCGCGCTCTTTGCCGTACTCCCAGATCTGCTCAACGGTCTTTTTGTTCTCATCGATCTTATAAACGACCGCACGAGAGTACTTCATGCCAGCGATGGCTGGTTGCTCCATGCCCCTTGTGTCGCCGTTGTCAAAGACACTTAGATAAATTTCGCCTTTTTTAGACTTGCTATCTATCCTAAATGCTGTGTGCTGCGTCCATTGCCAGTCAAAGCCACCTTTGTCGCTCTCGTATCCTGGGCATTTTGAGTACTCATCTTCGCAGACGATCTTATTGCCCTTGCTATCAACTGGCTGAAGTAGTTTATCTTTAAATTTATCGCTCCAGCCCTTGTGAGCGCCCATGATCCATTTTACTTGTTTGTCACGGCCGATCTTGATAACTGCGTCTTGGTGGCGGCTTGAGATGATGATGCTATCATCGCTTGGGTCGTAATCCACACTATTTACGTGTGCCCAGTTGCGTCCTGGACCAGCGCCAACTATGTCGCCCCATTTATCATGCGTATCCATAGACTGAAGCTCATCAGAGCTTGCTGTGTGGCCTGCTTTTTTAGCGTCGATGTTTAAGCAAACTGCGCCTTGATCAAGCGTTTTTAGCACGATGTCGCGGTAAGGATCGAGAATTTCATATAGTCTAAAGTCATCAACTACGTTGCCGTCGCGGTCAAGCTCAACGATGACGTCGCGCACTGTTCTTACGTTTTTACCATCAGCCCTTTTGTAGTCGGCATTTGCCACGCGCAAGAAGTAGTGTCCGTTTTGTGCTACGTCCATCGAGTGAGAGAAGTCGTTGTAGCTAGCTGGTAGCTCGCGGTTGAAAATTTCTCTACCCATGATGTCGTATTTTGCGTATCTTTGGCCGTAACCCCAAGTCATCGCGCCGTCGTCATTTTGCTTAAAGCCCATCATAACGCCAGCGTGAAATGGCTGTTTTAGGTCGTAAATTTTGCTTGGCTCAAGATACCATCTAACCTCGCCTTTTGTATCAAGGATGAAGTTATTTGGGCTGTAGTTCCACTCGATCGCACCGCCAGCTGGGTTGTTCCAAACGACTTTTGTGCCCTTGCCTGTTTTATTTACAAAGTTATTTACATAGTAGAGGCGGTTTGCAAATTTAGCACTTGCTGGCTTAGTAACCTCGATCTTGTCAAATAGCGCGCCCTTTTGATTTGGCGTGCCAGCGCTCTCTAGGTAGATAGCTGGAGCGTAAATTTTATAGCTCTCTTTTATATGCTCTGTCTTGCCCTTGTAGCTCTTGTCGTACTCGACCTCAACGGTGTTTTGATAGTCAGGATACATGCCAAAAACTGGGATGCCGCCATGTGTGCGAAGATGCTTGTCAGCCACTTTGTAGCTTATAGTTTGACCACCTTGTTTTGGCACGATAGTGACCTTAGCGTTGCTTAGTGTGTAGCCGCCATTTTTGATGACTGCTGTAAGTGGCGCTGTGTCGTATGGATTTACCACTACTTCGCCGATAGCTCCAGTGATAGCGTAGTCAAGTTTAGCTCCGCTTGGACCGCCTATCGCAAAAGCGCTCGAGCAAAGCACAGAGGCTAGTGCAACACAACTCAAAGTCTTTTTCATAACATCTCCTTTGGATAAATTTTATAAACTCTACTCATAAAGCTTATAAAATTTAGAAAAAGCCTTGGTTTAGCCAAGGCTTAAATCAGCAAAAGGAATAACAAAAATGATTTGCTTTGTGTGTAATTGTAGTAAATCTTTATAACATAAATTTCACGCTAAAGTTAATACTAGCTTAAAATTTAAAAATATATTTAAAATTTATTAAATAGCGTATCGGGCCTCATTATCTTCGCCATTTATAAGGTCAAAGATCTTAGCTTTTAGCTCAAAATACTTTAGATACTGCACGCCAAAGTTGGCTACTATTTTGAAAGTAAAAAGCTTTGATAGTCTAGTTAAATTTTAAACATAGGCATCAAAATAAGCAGTCATACACATTTTCATGCCATAAGTACTCGAATAAAAATTAATATAAATACAAAATTAATAGTGGCTGTAAGTTTTATCATTGATAATTTTTTACATTAATGTTAGTTATTGATATCTCTCTAGGTCTTGCTTCAAGCTCTTTTATCTGCGTATCTTTGGGATTTAGAGCGATCTTTTTAAATTTCTCCAGCCTACTATCAAGCCCACCTTGTCCGCTCACGCTCTTAACTACCTCATTGAAGTTATCATTTACCGATCTCACCGAGTTTCCAAGCCTATTTAGCTTCTCAGCGACGGTGCAAAATTTCTCATAAATTTCATTTGCACTCTTTAATATCTCTTTTGCCTCTTTGTTGCCATGCTCCATGCGCCATAAATTTGCCACCACGCGAAGTAGCGGCATGAGCGTCGTGTGCGAGACTAGCACCACTTTTTTCTCATAGCCGTAGTTAAATAAATTTGGATCAAATTTCAAAGCCTCCAAAAATGCCGGCTCAACTGGCACAAACATCAGCACGAAATCAGGGCTTTTCACAAGCGACGAGTAGTCTTTTTTAGCTAGCTCGTCGATGTGTTTTTTTATTGAGGCGATGTGCTCGCCAAGAGCTAGCTTGCTCTGCGCTGGGTCAGCCGCCGCGACTGCTTTTTCATAGGCGTGGAGTGAGACCTTGCTGTCTATTATCATCTGTTTGTCGTCTGGGAAATTTATGACAAAGTCAGGTATGAGCTTCTTGCCGCTAACGTCAAAACTCTCTTGTGTTTCGTAGTGCGTGCCTTTTTCTAGCCCAGCAGCCTCCAGTGTGCGCTCAAGCTGCATCTCGCCCCAGTTGCCAAGGACCTTGTTGCTGCCTTTTAGTGCCGTGCTTAGCGAGTTTGCCTCTTTTGACATATTTTTGCCAAGCTCGACCACCTCTTTTAGCTGCGCACTAAGCTCGCCTGCGCTCTTTTGCGAGTCGCTGTGGGCGTCATTTACCCTCTTTTCAAAGCTTGTTATCTTCTCGCCAAGTGGCGTTAGCAAGAGCTCAAGCGACTCTTTGCTGTTTTTTGAGAAATTTGCACTTTTTTCTTCAAATATCTTATTTGCAAGGTTTGCAAACTCTAAATTTAGCTCGTTTTTTACCTTTTTTAAATTCTCTTCTTGCGATCTTAGGATGTTCTCTTTGGCTTCGATCTCGCTTTTTAGTGCGACGATAGCGCGTTTTAGCTCATTTTCACTCTCGTTTGATCTTCTTAGCTCGTCCTCTTTTGCGCCAAGCTCGCTTTGTAAATTTAAAGATAGCGACTTTGCCATCTCAGCCATCTTTGTCTGGCTGCCAAGCTCCTCGTTTAGGCACCTTAACTCGCGCTCTAGCTCGTCCTCTTTTTCATCTTTTTGTCTGAGCGAAATTTTATACTCGTCTAAATTTTTAGCTAGCTCATCTATCTTGTCGCTACTTGCTTCAAGCTTTGCTCTTTGCTCGATATTTAGCCGCTCGCTATCTTTTAGCTCATCTTGTAAATTTTCTAAAGCTTCTCTTTGTTTTGCATTTTTCAAATTTGCACTTATCAAAAAAGCTGTTAGTATCACGCACACAAGCGCAAGAGCTGCCACTAAAATATATAAATTTTCTATCGTTAGCACTGAAATTTCCTTTTAAATTTTGGCTTTATTATAGGTGAAATAGCTTTAAATTTAAAGGGCATTTAAGCCCTTTTGATAGTTTATTTGTTTAGATAGGCAGCTAGCCAGCACAAAAATATAAAGACAAAGATGATGGCTGACATGATAAGTGGCGTCGTGGTCGCAAAGAGTGCTAGCATGGCTGATGAGACGATACCGCTTCCATATTGCAGTGAGCCAATGAGAGCATTTGCTCTGCCTTTCATCTCTTGAGGTACTTGATTAAGAGCGGCTGCGTTTGAGCAAGAGGCGATGATACCGTTCATACTAAAGACGAAAAACATAGGTATGATAACGCCCCAAACTCCAGCGATACCAAAAAATGTAAGCGCTAAAAGCAAAGCCGCAGCGACAAAAGCGACTGTGCTTGAGGTGATAAGAAGCGAATTTAGGCTAAATTTATTGACCAAGCTCTTGTTTAAAAAACTAAGCGCCGCCACACCAAGTATATTTACGCCAAACAAAAAGCCATAGTACTTGCTCGGTATGCCAAAATAATCTATATAAACAAATGACGATCCCGTGATAAAGGCGTATGCTGCGATGTAAAAGAAAGTTACACTTAGAGTGTATTTCATAAATTTAGCATCTTTTATAAGCACAAAATAGCTCTTAAATGAGTTTATCATCGGCTCTTTTGAGCGCTTCTGCTGTGGCAACGTCTCTGGCAAGAAGAAGATAAGGATAAACAAAAAAGCACTTGCAGCTACCATTAGCCAAAATATCCAGTGCCAAGTGCCAATCTCTAGTAATGCGCCACCAAGTAGCGGCCCTATGATAGGAGCTGCAGCCATGATGATGACTAAGTTTGAAAGCATCTTTGCAGCTTCGCTATTTTCAAAAACATCGCTGATCATCGCACGGCTAAGCATAGGTCCCACGCACGCGCCTGCGGCTTGAAAGATACGCCAGATTATCACTTCGCTCATGCTTTGTGACATGGCACATCCGATGGAGCCAACGACAAAGAGCGCCATACCGATAAATAGCGGAAGTTTTCGCCCTATTCTGTCGCTAATAGGCCCCCAAACGAGCTGTGCGATGGCAAAACCGATCAAAAAGCCAGTGATCGTTAGCTCCGCATCGCCATGAAGCTGTCGCTCCATCGTAGGCATGGCAGGCAGATAGACATCCGTTGATAGCGAGGTGCAGGCCATTAGACCGCTTAGAATGACTAAAAACCAGATAGATGTTTTTGTTAATTGCAAGATTCCCCCTTTTTAGCTGCGATTAAGATTTCGTGAATATAACATAAATTTATAAATTGGCAGCAACAAGCGCCCAAAACTAGCTTTGGGCGTAAATTTAGAAAATTTGCTTTGGTGAAGTGAGGTAAATTATCAAGGTTTTGTTTGGCGAAGAGGTTTAAATTTAAAGGCAAAAATTAGGCAAAGTGACTTTTATCTAGACGAGATGGTTTTAAATTTTGAGGCAAGAGCTGTCAATCTGGTAATGACCGAGCAAAATAAAATTTAATAGAACTCAGGCGAAGTATTTTTCGCTTAGACAAGGCGAAATTCGATTTTTAAGCGGAGCGTGTTATTAAAATTTAAATGTCACAAAGTCTTTGATGAAGTATCGTGAGATGAATTTAAATGTTTTCTACTTCGCTTCACTCGCAACTAAACAGAAGAAGTAAATTTCGCTTCAAGGCTAGACTTCTACACGCTATTGTGAAGCAAAGACGATCTACATAATGGTTAAATTTAATAAATTCAGGTGCAGGATTTTTCGCTTAGACGAGGCGAAATTCGATTTTTAAGCGGAGCGTATATGTGATACGTGAGCATTAAAAATCGAATTTCAACAAAGTATAAGTAGAAAAAGACAATCCTAATAAGTCTAAAATTTAAACTTCGTATCTTTCACCTGGCTTCATTTCTATTACCTCCCACGGCAACCCCTGCTTATTTAGCTCGTCCATGAAAGGTTTTGCGTCAAAATTCTCCATGTTAAAGACGCCTTTTCCGCTCCAGATACCTTTTGCGACCATTAGCGAGCCGATCATCGCTGGCACGCCTGTGGTGTAGCTAACAGCCTGCGCGCCTGTCTCGGCGTAGCAAGCCTCGTGGTCGCAGACGTTGTAGATATAGACTTGGCGCTCTTTGCCGTCTTTGAGCCCACGTATCACGCAGCCGATGTTTGTTTTACCTTTTGTGCGAGGGCCAAGGCTTGCAGGGTCAGGCAGAAGCGTCTTTAAAAACTGGATAGGCACGATTTTCATGCCGTTATGCTCGACCTCGTCGATGCGTAGCATGCCGACGTTTTCTAGGCACTTCATGTGGGTTAGGTAGCTTTGTCCAAAGGTCATGAAAAAGCGAATTCTCTTTAGTCCTTTGATGTTTTTTACTAGGCTCTCTAGCTCCTCGTGATAGAGCAGATAGCTGTCTTTTACGCCAACTTTTGGGTAGTCCCACTTAAACATGATCTGCATAGGCTTTGTCTCGATCCACTTGCCAGCCTCCCAGTAACGCCCATTTGCGCTAACTTCACGTAAATTTATCTCTGGGTTGAAATTTGTCGCAAATGGATATCCGTGATCTCCAGCGTTGCAGTCTAGGATGTCGATCTCGTGGATCTCGTCAAATAAATTTTGCTGTGCATAGGCGCAAAATACGTTTGTCACGCCTGGGTCAAAGCCAGAGCCAAGAAGCGCCATGGTGCCAGCGTTTTTGAAGTCACCATCCTTCGCCCACTGAAGCTTATACTCAAATTTTGCGGTGTCTGGGTGCTCGTAGTTTGCGGTGTCGATGTAAGGTATGCCAGCCTTTATGCAAGCGTCCATAAGGGTTAGGTCTTGATACGGCAGCGCGACGTTTAGAAGCAGATCAGCCTTTGTTTGCTTAATGAGCTCCACCACGGCCGCTGTGTCGTCAGCGTCGATTTGCGCGGTATTTATCTGCACGCCAAGGCGATCTTTTATCAATTTAGCGATCGCGTCGCACTTGCTTTTTGTGCGGCTTGCTAGGGTGATATTTGTAAAAACGTCCGAGTTCATCGCACATTTTACGGTTGCGACTTGGCTAACGCCACCTGCTCCGATGATTAAGATATTTGACATTTTTGGCTCCTTAAAATTTTAGTGATTTTAGCAAAGTTAATATAAATTTCTAGCTTCAAAAGGTAAAATGGGCCAAATTTTAAAGGAGAAAAGATGAAGAAAATTTTGCCATTTTTAGCGCCTATTTGCCTCTTTGCAAGTAGCTGCGATGAGCTAGTGCAAGAGAGCGTAAATGAGTTTTATAAAAGTGATAGAAATTTAGAGAGAGCCATAAATTTAGCCGAGCAAGCGACTGATGTCTGCTTAAAGGAGGGCAACACCGAGCAGGCGATCACTTCACTCATAAATGGCGCCAGCATCTGCCTAGTAAATAAAGAGCCTCAAAAGGCACTAGAGCTCTCGCAAAAAGCCCTAGAGCTCGCGGCAAACGTTAGTGACAAACTGCTACTAGCTCGCTCTTATCAAAACATAGGCGCAGTAAAAAAGGCGCTAGGCAAATACGACGAGGCGCTTGCTAGCTTTTATGAAGCTCAAAAAATTTATGACACCAACTCAAATACGCCGATGCGTGACGAGCTGCTTTGCATAAAGTCCATCGGCAGCACCTACTACATGAAAAATGACTTTGCAAAAGCCTACGACAGGCATATTTTAGCGTTAAATTTACTTGATATCACGCCAGAGTTAAGTAGCAACGAGCTTGTGCGATCAGAGCTGTTAATAGAAGTCGCTAACGACCTAGCAAAGCTTGAGCAAAAGGACGAAGCCGCCAAAAACTGCAAAGAAGTACTTGAAATTTTAAAAGGCAAGGAGCAAAACCCTCGCGCGCTGGGTCTTTTGGAGCGAGCCAGCAAAGGACTAAAGGAGCTTAACTAGGGCTCTACCTTTAGCGTGCCTCTTTTATAGAGCTTGCTAGCATCTTGGCAAACTCATCGTCTGCGTAGCTTTTTAGATACTCTTCTAAGTGTGGCAGCGCGCCTTTTTGATCCATCCTAGCAAGCTTTACTAGCGCAAGGCCTAAATTTGCCCTTTTTACACCTAAATTTAGAGCTTTATCATAGTTTTGCTCTGCTAGGTCTAAGCGGTTAGAATTTGCTAAAAAATCAGCAAATTCAGCATAAATTTCCCCATTATTTGGCATCAAATTTATAAGCTCACCATAAATTTTATCCGCCTTTTTAGCCTCGCCCTGCGCATCAAAGTTGTGCTTCATCACGTGTATCCTAGCTTGGCAAATTTTAAAATACTCACCTTCTTGCCCGCCCAGACTCTTGCTAAAGCCCTCTTCCTCCATAAAGTCAAAAATTCTCTCCACCTTTAAAAGATCACTAAACGCCGCCTTCTTTTGCTGCTAATCTTTAAATTTCAAAGGATATGCTTTTGCATAGATAAATAGCTCGTCCGTTGCCTTAAAAAGTGCGATGTAGTCGATCTTTCCATTGCCATTTTCATCTTTATAAACTATGCTTTTATCTTCAAGCGCCCTATACTCGCTCGCCACCAAAATGCCAAAAGCAAGAAATATAAAAAGTAAAATTTTCTTCATAAAAATAGCTTATTTGTAGTTTTTCTTTAGACTTTTTAGTGCGAAATTTGCAAGCTCCAGCCCCTTTGAGCGGTGAGAAATTTTAAGCTTTGTCTCGTTATCTAGCTCGCCAAGCGTCTTTGTAAAGCCATCTGGTATAAAGAGTGCGTCGTAGCCAAAACCGTTTGTGCCGCGCTCCTCGTCTATCGCTTTGCCATACATAAAGCCATGCGTCGTATAGTCGCCAAATTTCGAGCTAATGGCGATACAGGCGGTGTAGTGAGCTGGTGAGCTCTTTAAATTTAGCGCCTTTAGCTTGCTAATTAGCTTTGCTCTGTTATTTGCGTCATTTGCGTTTTTGCCGCACACTTTGTCATTTTCATCAAGGTCAAAATAGCGTGCTGAGTAGATCCCTGGCTCGCCACCAAGTGCATCAACGCTGATGCCGCTATCATCGCTAAGTGAGACAAATTCGTCCTCAAGCCCAAGCTCTTTAAGCTTTGCAAAGACAGCTTTTGACTTTATGAGCGCATTTTGCTGAAAAGTGCTGCCATCTTCAACGATCTCAAATGGCTTTACAACCTCGCTTAAAGCGTAAATTTCATAGCCTTTTAAAAACTCTTTTATCTCTTTTACTTTGTCTAAATTTGATGTCGCAAGCACGATTTTCATCGCAAAACTCCTTGATTTTTGGGCGTATTTTACAAAAAAATAGATTAAATTTTTAAATTTAAATTAGTGTTAAAATGATAAACTTAGTCCTTTTAAAAATAAGGGAAAATTTATGTTAAAAAGCGTTTTGCCACTATCTTTTATCGTAGCTAGCAGATTTTTTGGACTTTTCATAGTCTTGCCAGTACTTAGCCTCTACGCCCTAAATTTAGAGGGCGCAAATGAATTTTTAGTGGGGCTAATAGTAGGAGTCTATGCGATCTCACAGATGATATTTCAAGTGCCTTTTGGCGCTCTCTCCGATAAGATCGGCCGCAAAAAAGCCCTAACCATCGGGCTTTTGATATTTGTGGCTGGCTCTATCGTCTGCGCGCTGGCAAGTGAAATTTACACGATGCTTTTTGGTAGATTTTTACAAGGTGTGGGAGCTGTGGGAGCTGTGGCAACAGCAATGATAAGCGACTTTGTGGCTGAAGAAAACCGCTCAAAAGCTATGGCTATAATGGGCGCTTTTATAGGGCTTAGTTTTACGCTTTCTATGGTGCTTGGACCACTTCTTGCCAAGGACTACGGGCTTTCAAGCCTTTTTTATCTAAGCGCTGCGCTTAGTTTGCTTTGCGTCGTGCTGCTCTACACCGTCGTGCCAAAAGAGATAAAAGTTAGCGCAAAGGCCCAAAAGGTGCCATTTGGCAAGCTTTTTTTGCAAAAAGACTACATGATCATAAATTTCACCTCTTTCATGCAAAAGATGCTCACAAGCATCGCATTTTTGGTTATCCCGATCGTTTTGGTAAAAGAGTATGGCTATGAGAGCAGCGAGCTTTACAAGGTCTATACGCTTGGCGCTATGCTTGGCTTTTTGGCTATGGGGTTAGCTGGCGCTTTGGGCGATGGCAAGGGGCTTAGCAAGGTCATCTTGATAGCTGGCACATTGCTTTTTGCCCTAACCTACGCCATTTTTGCCCTTAGCTTTACGAAATTTATCTTTGTAGTTGGCATCGCGATATTTTTTATAGGTTTTAACCTTCACGAGCCAATCATGCAATCAACCGCGACAAAATTTGTAAAATCCTCACAAAAAGGCTCCGCTCTTGGCATCTTTAACTCATTTGGCTACTTTGGCAGCTTCGTTGGGGGCGCGTTTGGCGGATACATCATGCACGTTTTTAGTTTTAAAGTGCTTGCCATCATCTGCGTGGTGCTTTGCGTGATCTGGCTTGTTTTGCTATTTAGCCTGAGCGATCCTAGAATCTTTAAAAATATCTACCTAAGCCCAGAAGCGAGCTTAAATTTAGAGCTTCTAAATAGCCAAAAAGGCGTGGTGGATTATTATAAAAACGAGAAAAATCAAGTGATCAAATTTGACTCCCGCCTAACAAGCGAGGCGGCTTTAAAAGAGAGCTTGAAGTTTTGATCTACGACGTCATCATCGTTGGTGCTGGCGCTAGCGGGCTCTTTTTAGGGGCAAATTTAAAGGGCAAAAAGGTTGCCATTTTAGAAAAAAACAGCAGTGCTGGCAAAAAGATCTTAGCAAGCGGAGGCGGCAGATGCAACATCACAAACCGCTTTGTAAGCGCTAAAAACTACCTTGGCGAGCAGAAATTTATAGAGCAAATTTTAAAAGTGCTAAGCTTTGATCAGGTTTTGAAATTTTTTAGTGAGCTTAAATTTAGCGAGCAAAAGCAAAATCAATTTTTCTGTGATAGCGGTGCAAAGAGCGTTTTGAGCGTGCTTTTAAAAAGGCAAAATGCAGATATTTTTTATAACAAAGAGGTTCTTGGCGCTAAAAAAGTAGATGAAATTTTTGAAATTTTGACAAAAGATGAGAAATTTATAGCCAAAAATTTAGTCATCGCAAGTGGCGGACTAAGCTACAAAGCCCTTGGCGCAAGCGATGTTGGCTACAAGATAGCTAGCGAATTTGGCCTTGAACTCTCAATGCCTGCCCCTGCTCTTGTTGGCTTTAGCTTGCAAAAAGATGAGTTTTGGTTTAAAGAGCTTAGTGGTGTTAGTCTAAGTGCTGATGTAGTGATAAATGGCAAAAATGAGAGCTATAAATTTAGTGGCGAT